>CALEFO010000026.1 GCA_937877165.1 uncultured Lachnospiraceae bacterium
TCTCTCCCTGCTGCCTCGCAGCGCCGTTCCTTCCTCCATGGAAGTCAGCTCATCGATTTCACTGCGGTCCGGTCTGCTCTTTCTCCACAAATACCGGTCCTCTCCGTCCACAACCACACCACTGCGCTCGGCGCTTGCCGCTTCAATGGCGGAGGAGAGCTCATATTCACAACCGAGGAACTCCTTGCTACTGTACACATAATAGCAATTCATTCCGGTCGCCAAAGAGCTGCTTTCCGCAGAATCTCCATCTCCTCCCGCAGCGTTCTCCAGCGGCGACAGTTCCCTGGATCCCTCATACAGAATCTCCTGCGGACGGATGTAGTGACAGGAGGACCAGTCGCTTTCTCCCGTCTGGATCTGGACCACAATGCCATAGCGTGAGCTGCTCTTCGTCTTCACCAGAGAGGTGACATCTTCCTGCGCCCCACTCAGAATCTCGTCATCCGGTGCGGCCGCATAGGTGTTCTCTTCTCCCTGCGTCTTCTGCACCCGGTTCAGAACAATCTGATTCTCCCTCACCTCACAGGAGACCACATAATAGCCATCCTGATGATAATCCTCCAGAACCTTCTGTTCCGGATCCACGATGTAAATGTGATCCATCGGTTCCAGTGTGATCCCAGATGCGTCCTGAACAACATCGCTCTCCTGAACGGTTCCGTACACCAGATCCTCGCCAAGAAACCCCAGAGGAATCGCCCGCTTCCCAGATGCCGGTTCTACAGTCGTCTTTACCTGTCCGTTCAGATTCAGGAGAAGAATATCCCCTCCCTTTCCGGATCCATCCGTTTCTTCCATCGCGATCATTTCTCCGCTCGCCGAAATTACCGTCCGGCGGTCCGAGAGGTCGGATTCCACCTTCCGGATACTGCAGGCATTGACATCAATTTCGTACAGCGAATTGTTCAGGAACAGGTAAAGCGCTTCCTTCCCCGCATCATAGTAAGAAAGCTGCCCTATCCGGTAATTCAGAAGTTCCCAGGAACCGTCGTACGGAACGAACACCTTTTCCTCCAGCGTGTGATAATTTCCACTGTATCGGTAAAAGGAAACTCCCATTTTCCCCTCATGTCGTCCGCTGTTCATATATCCGTAGATCAGAAAATCCACGCTCCCGTCCTCGGCAACGTCCAGAATTCGGATATCATGTTCCGCATTCGTTTCCCGCTCACCGGTATCTCCCGCATTGTCAAAGCCGAAAATATAAACCAGAAGCTGTTCCGTCAGAGACACCTCATAGAGCCGTCCGTCATGAACAAATGCCGTGACACTCCGTTTGTCATTCTGCATCGTCTGCAGGTCCGTATCCGCTATTCCAAGCGTCAGAAGCCCATCAGAGCCTTCCGGCCTCTGCGGGTCGAAATCCTCCGACATCGTCCTCTCGTAATCCATCAGATAAAACCGATCCGTTCCCTTGCGGAGTTCGAAATACTCCTCGCACCGGAAAAGCTTCTGTTTTCCGTTCTCCGATTCCTCCGGTTCCGCCGAGACATAAAAGGTTCCGCGAATTCCGTAGATTCCCGTCTGCACATCCTCCAGGGAAAAGACGGGTTCTGTCACCTCCGTCGGGGCAAGATCTCCCCATGTCACCTGATCTGCGCTGCTGTAAAGCGTCACTTTGGAAAGAGAGCTGCTCGTCTTATCCTCTTCCGGCTCCAGATAGGTCAAAAGAAAATCATCGGAGGTCTTGTCGAAGGTCTTCTCATGGAAGGTCTTCGCGAACTTCAATGCATTCTCTGCCTCCGTCAGCACCGTCTTGTCATCCGAGTAGGAAAATCTCGTATAGTACCGGATATCCTGCACTCCATCCGTGGACAGAAGAAGGACCAGGAGATACTCCGTCTCCGGCTCGATCAGATTCTTAAAGGAAAGCTGGGCCGATGCGGTTCCATCCTCATTCTCCTGATATTCTACCTGTTCCTTCTCAATCAGACGCTGTCCCGTGATATCACGGACCTCCATGCTCATGGACGTCAGCGATGCATCGTAAAGCCGGACCTGCACCCCGATTCTGCGGTCAGAGGAAACTGGTGTCAGCACCGGCCGCATTTTACCCGGATCCTGCTCTCCGGTCATGCCGTACAGCGTATTAAAAACAGTACTGCCGGTATCCATGGATACTACCGGCAGTACTGCACCAGACATCTTGGTCGTGGTCTGTGTACTGCTTCCTCCGGAGAATACCTCCATCAGAACAAACGAAACACAGAACAGAGCAAATGCATATAGGATTCGATAAATGGTATTGCGCATAAATTACTTTTTGGCTGCATCGAGGCGGACCAGCGCGCGGTAAAGCTTTGCTTCCATCCGGACTCTTTCCTGTTTGGAAAGCTCTGCGTCCTTCAGCTTTTCCTCTGCGCGTTTCTTCGCACGGGCCGCCCTGTCCACGTCGATCTCTTCCTCCCACTCCCAAGTCGTCGGAAGCACGCGGCAGGTCCCGTTCATCATGGAAATCATCCCGCCAATACAGGCCGCTGAGCGTTTGGAATCATCTCCCATCGTAATCTCAGCCGTACCCATACCGATTGCGGTGCAGTAATTGGTATGTCCGGCAAGGATCGCCACATCTCCGTCAATGGTGCGCAGCTTAATCCTCTGCACTTCTCCGTCGTACTCCAGACCGTCCAGAGAGACGACCTGCATAGGGAAGGTTGACATATTCTATCCTTTCTTCAGGTTGCGGCAGCCTGCTCCGCCTTCCGGAATACATCATCAATGGTTCCTGCCATCAGGAATGCACTTTCCGGAAGATCATCGCATTCACCGTCAAGAATCATCTTAAACCCGCGGATCGTTTCTTTCAACGGTACATACGTTCCCGGAATACCGGTAAACTGTTCTGCCACCGAGAAGCTCTGGGACAGGAAGTTCTGAATCTTGCGGGCGCGGTAAACAGCCTTCTTATCCTCATCCGAAAGCTCGTCCATACCCATGATGGCAATGATATCCTGTAGCTCACGATAACGCTGCAGCACCTGCTGCACACCTCTTGCCACCGCATAATGCTCTTCTCCGACAATTTCCGGAGAAAGAATCCGGCTGGTCGAGTCCAGAGGATCCACCGCGGGATAAATTCCGCGGCTTGCGATCTCACGGGAAAGAACCGTCGTGGCATCCAGATGCGTAAACGTCGTTGCCGGCGCAGGGTCCGTCAAGTCATCAGCCGGAACGTAAACTGCCTGTACGGAGGTGATAGAGCCCTTCTTGGTCGAGGTAATCCGCTCCTGCAGGGCGCCCATTTCCGTCGCCAGCGTCGGCTGATAGCCAACGGCCGAAGGCATACGGCCAAGGAGAGCCGATACCTCCGAACCCGCCTGTGTGAAACGGAAAATGTTATCAATAAACAGAAGCACATCCTGATTCTTCACATCACGGAAATACTCTGCCATAGTCAGTCCTGAAAGTCCGACACGCATTCTGGCTCCCGGCGGCTCATTCATCTGTCCATAAACCAGAGCCGTCTTATCCAAAACGCCGGATTCCTTCATTTCTCCGTACAGATCATTTCCTTCACGGGTCCGCTCTCCGACGCCCGTGAAAACCGAAATGCCGCCATGCGCTGTTGCCACATTATGAATCAGCTCCATGATCAGCACCGTCTTGCCGACACCCGCGCCGCCGAACAGGCCGATCTTGCCACCCTTCGCGTACGGGCAGATCAGATCAACAACCTTGATGCCGGTCTCGAAAATCTCCTGCGCGGGAACCTGTTCCTCAAAAGAGGGTGCCGGACGGTGAATGGACCACTTCTCCTCCGTCTTCGGTGCCGGCATATTGTCAACCGGCTCACCCAGCAGATTAAAAACGCGTCCCAGGCACGCCTCGCCGACCGGTACCGAAATCGGGGCTCCGGTATCCAGGGCCTCCACGCCTCTGGCCAATCCATCCGTTGAACTCATGGCAATGCAGCGAACGACATCATCACCGATCTGCTGCGCTACCTCGGCGATCAGTTTCCGGTCCCCGACAGAAAGCTCAATGGCGTTATTCAGTTCCGGCAGCTCGCCCTCCGCGAACCGGATATCCAGAACAGGGCCCGTGACCTGTATCACCTTTCCTTTATGTTGTTCACTCATTTCCTGTTATCCTTTCCCTGTCAGAAAGTACTGTCTTCGCTCTGCCTGCCGCTTCGTTTGATCGGGAAACGGTGCTCTCGTATCCGGGGGATGCCGGCAGAGCAGATGCCCGTTTTTATGCGCCCTCCGCGCCGGCGACAATCTCCGTGATCTCCTGCGTGATGCTTGCCTGCCGTGCCCGATTATAATTCAGGCTCAGCGTATCAATCATCTCTTCCGCATTGTCCGTTGCCGCTTCCATCGCCGTTCTGCGCGCCGCGAGCTCGCTGGCTATGGAAACATTGATGCTCGAATACAGGAGTCCCGCCAGATAATCCGGCACAATCGCGTCGAACACCGTTTCGGAATCCGGCTCATACAAAATCAGATTCCTTGCGCCATTCATCTTCTCCTCTGCTGCGGTTTCCTTCTCTGGCTCTTTCCCGTGGTTTTCTTCCGCCAGACGGTTCCCGTCCGCATCGTTGAAATCAGACAATGGCAGCATGGAGGTAACTCCTGGCGTCTGCGTCATCATCGACACAAAATCCGTAAAGCACATACTGATGTGTCCAAATGTGCCCTTGGCATATTCTTCACAGATCAGCCGGGAAATTTCAAAACAGTCCGATGCACCGATGGACGCGGCCTCCGCAAAGCTTTCTGTCAGAATTGGCGTCTTCTTATGATGGAAATAATCCACGGATTTCTTACCAATCGGCAGAACAGTGTAATCCCTTCCCTTCGTCTCCTCCTCCATAAACTTGAAGAGGTTGGCGTTGTAGCCGCCGGCCAGACCGCGGTCACCGGCAATGACGATATACAGCCACTTATCGTTCCTGCCCTCCTTCGTATATCTGGACTGGAACTCGGTATTGCTCCGTGCAATCTCTGTCAGCGTATCATGCAGAGTTTCAAAATATGGCTTGCTCTGATCCGCTTTCTGCTTTGCCTTGCGAAGCTTGGACGCGGCCACCAGCTGCATTGCCTTGGTAATCTGCATGGTGTTCTGAACGCTTTTGATCCGCAGCTTCACGGCCTTCATATTCGCAGCAGCCATGTGTTCACCTTTCGTCAGTCCGCGGGCTCTTTTCCCGCGGCATTGCTTTCATATGTATCCTGTCGTCCTGCCTGCAGACAAATCAGGCGGAAGCTCTGGAGGAAAGGAAATCCTTGGTATAGGTCTCCAGTGCCTTTTTAAGATGCTCTTCCGTGTCTGCCTCGAGCTTACCCGTGCTGCGAATGGCATCCATGGCCGCAACTGCGTCTGCATCCTGATCCAGACGCAGATACAGACCCTTCTCATATTCCGCCACATCCGCTACCGGAATCTCACTGAGGACATTTTGGGTAACCGCATAGAGAATTGCTACCTGCTTCTCCACCGGAACCGGCGAAGAATTCTTCTGTTTCAGAACCTCCACGATGCGGGCACCCTGATCGAGTCTGGCCTTGGTATCCTTATCCAGATCCGAACCGAACTGTGCGAAGCTCTGCAGCTCGCGGTACTGGGAATAAACCAGCTTCAACGTGCCGGCAACCTTCTTCATCGCCTTGATCTGTGCGTTTCCGCCGACGCGGGATACCGAAATGCCGGGATTGACTGCCGGCATGATGCCGGAATGAAACAGCTCCGTCTCCAGGAAAATCTGACCGTCCGTGATCGAAATAACGTTGGTCGGAATGTACGCAGATACATCGCCTGCCTGCGTCTCAATAATCGGCAGTGCCGTCAGGGAGCCGCCGCCCTTTTCTGCAGAAAGCTTCGCCGCACGTTCGAGCAGTCTTGAATGAAGATAGAAGACATCTCCCGGGTATGCCTCACGTCCCGGCGGGCGCCGGATCAGAAGAGAAAGTGCACGGTATGCCACTGCATGCTTGGACAGATCGTCGTATACAATCAGGACGTGCTTCCCCTTGTTCATAAAGTATTCGCCCATTGCACAGCCTGCATAGGGTGCAATGTACTGAAGCGGAGACGGCTCCGATGCCGTTGCCGCAACCACGATGGAATATTCCATCGCGCCATTCTTTTTCAGCTGCTCAACCAGATTGGTGACCGTTGATCTCTTCTGACCGATGGCAACATAGATGCAGATGACATCCTTGCCCTTCTGGTTGATGATTGTATCCATTGCAATGGTTGTCTTACCGGTCTGTCTGTCTCCGATAATCAGCTCGCGCTGTCCGCGTCCGATCGGAATCATCGAATCAATTGCCTTGATTCCGGTCTGCAGCGGTTCCTTAACCGGCTGGCGGTCCAGAATTCCAGGTGCCGGAGATTCCACCGGGCGGAATTCACTGCTCTCAATCGGGCCCGCTCCATCAATCGGCTGACCGATGGCGTTCACAACACGCCCGATCATGGCATCTCCCACCGGAACCGAGACAACGCGGCCAGTCCTCTTGACAGTCTGTCCTTCGCTGATTCCGACATCGTCACCGAACAAAACCGTGGACACGCTGGTTTCTTCAAGGTTCTGGGCCATTCCGTAGGTCCCATTCTCGAATTCCAGCAGCTCACCGGATACACAGTTCACCAGACCGCTGACACGGGAAATACCGTCGCCGACGGTCAGAACCGTACCGGTTTCATTCTGAATGATCGCATTCTGATAATATTTGATCTGACTGCGGATCACTTCGGATATTTTCTCAGGTTTCAGTTCCATTCAAACCACATCCTTCTTGTACTGTTTCCCACTCTGCCGCATCCCTTCCACCGGAAAGCTCTTCCTGGCATGGTACATTTTCTGCTGTTTCCGGTATTCCGGGATGACTTATGTGCATTTTCTGCTCCTGCCCTGCACCTTAATTACAGAACAGTCTCATCCAGCTTTCTTCTCAGATCAGAAAGTCTTCCCCGGACCGTTCCGTCGTAGAGCTTTCCTTCCATTTCCACTCGGATGCCACCAAGGACCTGCGGATCTGTCCGGACATGAAGAATCACCTGCTTGCCGCTCATCTCCTCCAGACGCTTTTTCAGCTTCTCCTGCCGCTCCGGATCCAGCTCCACGGCGCTCACCACATTTGCCTCCGTGATTCCGTGCGCTTCATTATAAAGCCCCCGGTAGCACTTCTCACAAGAGCGGAACTCTCTCAGGATTCCGCGCTCCGTCAGGATTTTCAGGAAGTTCAGAAGATACGGATGAAGAGCATCTCCAAATGCCTGATCCAGAAGTCCCAGCCGCTCTTTCTTCGGAATGGAGGGTTCCAGAAGCAGACGGACATAATCCGGATACTCAGCAAACAAATTCTGCACTGCTTCCATTTCCTTCATAACCTGATCCGACAGATCTTCGGAAACCGCAAGGTCATACAGGCTCTTTCCGTACAGACTTCCGGTATTCGTCATGTTGTCTCTCCTACTTTATCGAGGAACTCATCAATGAGCTTCTTGTGATCTTCCTCGCGGATCTCCTTCTCAACGACCTTTCCGGCAATATCCATGGCAAGTCCGCCGATCTCATCCTTGGCTTCGTTAATGGCTTTTTTCTTCTCCTGCGCAATATCCGCCTCTGCGCGGGTTCGGATTCCGGCCGCCTGCTGCTCCGCCTCACGGATCGTCTGATCAGCCTTAACCTGTGCTTCCCTCTGTGCGTTCTGCAGAATAGCCGCCGCCTCGCTTCTTGCGTCAGCAAGACTGCTCTCATACTCTGCCTTCAAGCCGTCTGCCTCTTCCCGGGCCGCCCGCGCCTGTGTCAGTTCCTTTTCCGACAGTGCCCGCCTTTTCTCGAGAATGTTGTTGATCGGCTTGAACAGAAACTTCTTCACAAGCAGCATGGTCAGAAACAGGTTCAGGATCGTCGCGATGAATGTCCATGGGACAATCGTAACGAGACTTTGTGTTTCCATAACCGCTCCTTTCGCTGCCTGCTTACTTCAGGTAGTTCATGAACATTCCGGGTGCTACGAAGATCAGAAGAAGGCCGGTTACGAAGCCGTAGATACCGGTGGTCTCTGCAATAGCGCAGCCAAGCAGCATCGTGCTGGTAACATCGCTTTTGCACTCCGGCTGTCTGCCGATGGCTTCCAGTGCCTTTGCAACGGCGTTGCCTTCACCGATACCAGGTCCGATACCTGCGATCAGTGCACATCCTGCTCCGATGCCGCATCCTGCCAGTGCAATACCTCTTGCCAGTAACTGAAAATCTCCCATGATGTACCTCCTGTTTGCATGATTGGGTGATAGAGATTTTATAACTGCCTTATTCCTCTGCCGCGTTTGCGATATACATCGTTGTCAGCATACAGAAGATAAACGCCTGCATGAATCCGGTAAACCAGTCAAAATACAGAGACGAAATTGCCGGAATACCCACATCCAGAATCGGAATCTGGGAAAGGACCCTTCCTACCGCTCCCGGAATCAGTCCGAGAAGTGCGGAGGACGCCAGGGCCAGCGCCCAGTAAATCAGTCCATCAATCACGATGCCAGACAGGATATTTCCGAAATGACGGCACGCCATGGACACGGGCGTTGCAAGTTCCGAAAGGACATTGAACGGCGTCATCACTGCAATCGGCTGCGTGTAACCCTTCAGATAGCCGCCCAGTCCGTTGGTTTTGATCTTCGTCGCGGTAATCATAATGAATACCACAACCGCCCAGGCCGCTTCCGTCGAAAGATCCGCGGTCGGGCTCCAGACCCCAACCAGACAAATAAGATTGGAAATAATACTGGTGGAAAACAACGCCGCGATGAACGGAATCAGCGCATCGAATTTCGTTCCGCCCGTATTGTTCCGCACGAAATTGGTTGCCAGCTCCACCAACCACTCCGCAACCGCCTGGCGCTTCGTAATATGCTCCACCTTCAGGTCATGGGTAAGAAACAGGCACAGCACCAGAATAATTCCCATGACCACCCATGACACAACCAGCGTCTCCGTGATCAGGAAATCGCCCAGAATCGGGATTCCTGTGTGGATCCTCGCAAAAATTTTCGCACCTTCAATCGAAAATTCCATGGATTCGTATCACCTCTTTCATTCCGCCGCCTCCGGCGTCTTCTCCTGTTCCTCTGCTGCCGTTTCGCGGTTTGTCTCATCCGCTCTGCCGTCTGCAGATTTCTCTGTCTCCTGTATCTTCGCCGTTTTCCCTTCTGCCTTCTCCTTCGCGCGCATCTTCTTGTAGTCGGCTACGCCCTTTCCCCGGATCAACGCCCCCGGAACCAGAAGGGGAAGGATTCCCGTGACAAAATTAAGTCCCGGTACAACGATCACCAAAATGACAAATATAAGCTGCCCCAGCGTACGGTACCGATAACTGAGCGTCATCTTTCTTTTTGCATTGTCGTAGTTGTCATCTCCTGCTGCCTTTTCTGCAACGACTGCCATCAGCAAAAAATTTCCTGTGGCGACAAGGCATCCCAAGGCAGCGCTCAGGATCACGCCGATGCCAAATGGAACCTTTGGTGTCACAAGATGCAGGATCAGGAATATGAGTACCAGAACAACGGTTGCCGCCGATGTCCCCTTCGCAACGAATGATGTGGATTCCTGCACTGCACCGGATAACTTCATTTTCTGTCTTTTCCTTCTTCCTGTTTGCAAAACGGCTCTAATAGTGCCTGTTGAATGCCGTTCTTTCTGTTTTCTTCGGATTCTTCCTCACGGCAGACAGATATACCTTGTATGCCGTCATAAAAGAAGCTCCCAGCCCCAGAACAAATCCCGGCAGATATACCCAGCATCCAAGGCCAAGCCGCGAGGTAAGGAGGTAGCACACCGCAAGGCACATCAGCACCGGAGTGACCAGTGACAGGCCGAGCTGTCCGATCAGTGAGAGGTTTCGCATGAACCTTGAAAGATCTCTCATCTTCCCGCACTTCCCCCCTGTCTGTCCGCAAGCAATTTTTGAAACGTTTTCGTCAGAGTCTCTAAAACCAGTCGGATGTTTCTCCGTATCAAAGTAGATGATACACGTTTTCTTTTTGTGATGCAATGCAATTAATTACAGAATAGACAATAATATGGATTGACAAAATAAAAAAATAGTATTTTTGCACAGATTTGATTTTTTCATAACAAAAGACAGCGAAAATCTTCTGTTTCGCCGTCTTTCTGATCATCAATAGAAAATATGACCGCCGATGGTGTATTTTGGTGAAATCTGAGGAATCGGGGTCCGGAAAAACAGGCAGTCCCCCACGGTCGTCTGCCCCGCCATCGCCGCATCCGCTGCGCGGTAGCAGGAATCCGTTGCCCGGTTCTCCGAAAGTGCCAGGGCAAGTCTTCCTGTCATTGCCGGTTCAAACTGCCATTTCTGATAAATGACGCCGGACACAGTCCCCGGAAAGGCTCCGGACATTACGCGGTTCATCACAACTGCGCCGACCGCGACCTGCCCGTCATAAGGTTCTCCGCCCGCTTCGCAGTAGATCAGGTTCGCCAGAAGATACCGATCACCTTCCTCGAAAGCAATATCTGAAATATTCCGCCACGTTGAGGCATTGGAAAGTTCCTGCAGCCGTTTCTCTTCTGCCAGCTGTTTCTCCAGTGCCGAGACGGTCGCATTCTGTGAATCCAGCTGATTCTGAAGAGCATCCGCCGCATCCTGAGCAGATGAGATCTGTGCATTGGCCACATTCAGGGATCCCGCCGTCTGTGATACCAGTCCGGATACCTGCTCTGCCCTGCTGCTCGCCTGTGTGTGCAGCTCTTCCAATTCATTCTGCTGTTGGTTCAGCACGTCTTGTTCTTCCTGCAGCTCATCCTTGCGCTTTTGGATTTCCTTCGCGGTTTTCTTGTATTTCTCCAGAGCCTTCGCGTCATAATCGTTGAGCTCTTGGATATAGCTGCTGCGATTCAGAAGTTCTCCATACGATCCGGCCTGCAGCAGAATCTCGAGATAGTACTTGTTCCCTCTCTCATACAGAAAGCGGATTCTCTCCTTCATGGAACGGTACTGCTCTTCCTGCGCCGCGACAGCATCGTCCAACTGCTTCTGGGTTTTCTGAATCTCTTCCTGCTTTGCCGAAATCTCATCCTTCTTGTCACTGATTTTCGCAGAAATTTCCGCAAGATTGCTCGTAATATCGCTCAGCTGTGAATTCAGGCTGCTCAGCTGGCCGGACAGGCCAGACTGCACCCCCTGAAGATCATCCAGCGTATCCTGATTCTCATCAATGGCCTGCTGCGTCTGACTGGCTTCCCGTCTTGCCTTGTCCAAGGCCTCCTGTGTCTCCTGGGTTGCATACGCCGTCACACCTCCCAGAGTCATGGACAGCGCCAGAACTCCGGAGAGGAATTTTCCTCCCCGGAGCATTTTCTTACATAACAGTATGGAGTTTCTCTGTCTAAAATCTGTCCTGTGCTGTTCGTGCATAAAAAGTCGTAACTGCCCTCACACCGACAGTTCGATGTGGCGGCCGGTTGCCTGATACTGCTCATACGCTACTCCGGCAGCATCAAACATACGCTTACTGGCGACATTGGAATCGGAACCGGCATACTTGTCGCTCTTGTAGATAACCTTGCGGATTCCCGCCTGAATGATTGCCTTGGCACATTCATTGCAAGGGAATAAAGAAACGTACAGTGTCGAACCCTCCAGCGAACCTCCGCGGTAATTCAGAATAGCATTCAGCTCACTGTGCGTCACATACGGATACTTCGTCATCAGAGGAGCCCCATCACGGTCCCACGGGAACTGATCATCATCACAGCCGGCCGGCATGCCGTTGTATCCGATGGACAGAATTTTATGTTCCCTGCTGACAATGCAGGAGCCGACCTGCGTATTGGGGTCCTTCGACCTCATACCCGCAAGCTGCGCTACGCCCATAAAATATTCATCCCAGGAAATATAGTCCGCTCTTTTCGATGACATACGGAACCTCTCGCTTTGTGCTGTTTTATTTGGTGCCGAAAATACGGTCTCCCGCATCTCCGAGGCCGGGAACGATATAGCAATGTTCATTCAAATGATCGTCCATCGCTCCAATGTACAGATCCACGTCCGGATGCGCCTCGGTAAACGCCTTCACGCCCTCCGGTGCCGCGATGATACACAGGAAATGAATCTTGGTGCAGCCGTGCTTTTTCAGCTGGGTTACCGCATCAATGGAAGACCCGCCGGTTGCCAGCATCGGATCCACAACAAAAACCTCACGGTCTGCACAGTCTGCAGGAAGCTTGCAGTAATATTCTACAGGCTTTAACGTTTCCGGATCCCGGTACATTCCGATATGTCCAACCTTTGCGGCAGGAATCATCTTCAGCATGCCGTCCACCATGCCAAGGCCTGCGCGAAGAATCGGAACCACTGCCAGCTTCTTGCCCTTGAGCTGCTTCGCCGTGCAGTGTGCAACCGGAGTGTCAATCTCCACATCCTCCAGCTCCAGATCGCGCGTTGCCTCGTAGCAAAGAAGCATTGCAATCTCGCCGACGGTCTCACGGAATGCCTTGGTTCCCGTGGTTCTTCTGCGGATAAATCCAATCTTATGCTGAATCAGCGGATGATCCATTACAACTACTTTAGCCATGTTTTCCTCGATTCTGCGCCTCTGTGCGCGATGTGAAATTGCTGCCGGCCTGCGGCATAACTGCTTCCGGTTCCGGTATTTCTGATTTCTTCTTACTTGTTTTTACTGCTTTTTCTCGTATTCCGCAATCTTTGCGATGCGTCTTGCATGACGCTCCTCTCCGGAAAACTCTGTGTCAAGGAACGTGTCCACCACATCCATTGCTACATTTGTGCCAATCACCCCCGCGCCGATGGCAAGAACATTCGCATCGTTGTGAAGGCGCGTCAATCTCGCCGTCGTAACGTCATGACAGAGTGCGCAGCGAATTCCCGGAATTTTGTTGGCCGTAATGCAGACGCCGATTCCCGTCGTGCAGATCACGATCCCCTTCTCCGCCTCTCCTGCAGCCACTGACTCCGCAGCCGGACCGGCAAAATCCGGGTAGTCGCAGGATTTCTTATCGTTCGTCCCGAAGTCCCGGACTTCATATCCCTTCTCCTCCAGATGACGGATCACTTCCGTTTTCAGATCCAACCCGCCGTGGTCACTTGCAATTGCTATCATGTTCCCCCTTCCCGCCGCAGCTTGTCTGCGGCAACATGAGGAGAATTCCGCCAAATGCGAAATCTCCGGTGCAACTTCGTCCCAATGCCGTTTCCAGCACAGCTCTATGATTGATATTATTCTGCTATACCTGCACAATTTTCTGTCCGGCGGCCTTCATCAGACGATTCATAATCGCCATGCCAAAGCCCCCCTGACCTTCCGTATTTCCGGAACCATCCCCGATTTCCTGATCGCGGAATGACTCGGAATACATGACCGTACACTTTTCATCGTCGAACTCGCGCAGGATCCGGAAAAGCTCCCTTGCGATCTCGTCCTCATCTCTGCGGCTTCCCGCGCTCTTGACGCAGTCCGCATGGTACAGACTCTTCGTCTCATCCGTGCAGATGACACCCGTTTTCTCTCCGGCTTCTCTTGCCTTTGCAAGTTCTCTGTTGATGTACTCCGCGACCCTTCCGGGCGCTCCCTCCACAATCGTCAGATCACCAGCCGGTGCATAATGTCGGTATTTCATGCCGGGGGCCTTCGGCCTTTCCTTGGAATCTGCAGACAGAATCGTGTGGTCCACCGCAACCTCTCCCAGAACATCGGACAGCATTTTCTGTGTGATATATCCGGGACGGAGAATCATCGGCTCCTTCTCCGTCAGGTCAATGATCGTGGATTCCAGACCGATGCCAACCTCTCCTCCGTCAATGATCATATCCACTTTGCCGTCAAGATCTTCTTTACAGTATAGCGCAATTGTCGGAGAAGGTCTTCCAGACTTGTTGGCGGATGGTGCCGCAATATACCCGCCCTCTGCTGCAATCAGTGCCTGCGCAATCCGGTTGCTGGGAAAACGGATTGCAACCGTGTCCAGTCCCCCGGTCGTCGCATAAGGCACGCGGTCGTTCTTCCGGAAAATCATGGTCAGCGGCCCCGGCCAGAATGCCTTCGCAAGCTTCATCGCAGCCTCCGGCATTTCCTGTACAATCGGAGGAATGTCTTCCAGCCTGCAAACATGGACAATCAGAGGATTGTCAGACGGTCTTCCCTTCGCCGCATAAATCTTGCGGGAGGACTCCGGATTCAGGGCATCTCCGCCAAGGCCGTACACGGTTTCCGTCGGGAATGCCACCAGCCCGCCTTCCTTCAGAATCTGCCCCGCTTTTTCCATTGCCTTTTCGTCAATGGCATCTTCTGTCATGGAAACATACTGCGTTATCAATTTTTGTCACCTTCCTATTTTGTTTCCTGCATTGATCGGATATGTCCGGTCTGTTTCCTCTCATTCTTCCAGAACGGCATCTCGATTTCCTTTTCGGAAATCGAGATGATCGGATGTCCATCCGATAGGATATTGCAGGCTCCAGCCGCGGCAAGCAAGCTTGCCGGTCTGTTTCCTGCAATATCCTGCCGTTCTGGATTATTGGTTCATGTAGTTGCTGATGGTATCCCACACATCTGCGGTTTCGAACTGGAGGCGCCACTCCGCGACACCCTTGATGCCAAAGCTCTGCATGACGTCCAGTTTCTGTTGAATGGACTGCGCGTCCTCCACCCAGATCTGAATTTTCTTGCCGTCCTCCGTGGTCTCCGCATAGTTCTGCCCGGTTTCCGCGTTCCAGCTCTGTGTCATTCCGTGCGCCTGAATGAAATCCTGAATATCCTGCATGCCAAGCGCCTTGGAGCTGACCTGACCGCCTTCCGTCTCCCAGATTCTGCTGTAGAACGGAATTGCATTGATCAGGCGGTCCTTGGCAATCCCGTCATTCAGGGCCATCTGAATTCCCTCGGTCACATAGGAAATGGAAGCAACGCTTCCTGCCTCCTGACTTCCCGCATAGTGCTCATCGTAGCCCATGATCACAATGTAGTCCGCAAATATCCCCTGCTCATCCAGGTGGTAGTGCGAATTGAAGGAGAAGTTCGGATAGCTGTCCACCGACAGTATAATTCCGGCGTTCCGGCAGGCAATGGAAAGCTCCCGGATGAACTCGATGTAATCTTCTCCGTTTTCTTCCGGAATCAGCTCGAAATCAACATTGATTCCCTCAAATCCGTATGTCTGCGCCTCCTGAATCAGCTGCTGAATCAGGTTCGTTCTGGAATCCAGTGTCGTCAGAAAAGTATGGTTGTCCAGCTGCTGAAGAGATGCAGAATTGATGTTGTCCACAACCGCCCAGACCTGACAGCCCATGCTGTGTGCCTGACTGACATATTCCTGTGTGGCAGCCTTCTCCATATTGCCGTCATTGTCGCTGACCCAGTACCAGGTGGGGGCCACAATGTTCACGGTCTTCGTCTGTGCCATATAAGACGTAAGCGTCACATTTCCCTGCGAGCCCCAGACATTGTGAAACGCCATGTTAACCTTGCCGTCAAACGTAAGGTGTGTGAATTCTGGCTCCGTATAATCGGTAACCGGAGACGGCGTCTGTGATTTGATGTCGGAGAGCCGCCGGTTCTCCACATAACCAATAACCGAGTCTGCAGATTTTACCTTTGACCAGGTATCCATCTGCTCCAGAACTGTCACCTGATCTCCTTTTTCCAGCTGCTCCATCACCGGACTTTTGATCCCGCCCGAAGTACGGATCTGGGTCTTCCGATTAATGGTTGCCGTCGTTTCTTCCTCCCAGCTGGTATCAATCTGCAGACGGGTCGGGTTCTCAAAGGCCGTCATTTCGAAATTGGTATACTGCTTTACGAAATCCAGTGCAAGATAGATGGTTCCGTCCACGTTCACCGCCGGTACATAATCCAGCGTCTCGGTCCCGCCCTGTTCTGTGGAAACCTCGCTGCTTCCAACCACCGTTTTCAGTTTATCCGTCGGAAAGCAGTACAGAATCATTCCGGTTGCATCCTGCGTGTTCTGTTTTCCATAATAAAAGCGGCTGTTCAGCTGGCTTTTGACGTCATCCAGTGTCATATAATAGGTACCGTCGATCTTCTTTGCATGAATCTCCGAGAGTTCATTTCCCCAGACAATCGGTACGTCGTCCTCTCCCTGTACGCCAAACTGCGCGGCAAGATCCGCCTTCTCCGTAGAATAGGAATACCTGTCCAGAAAAAGCTTCGCGCCAAATGCCACTCCCAGAACCAGGATCATCAGAACAATGGCAAAAACCGGTGATGCCGATTTCTTCTTCCGTCTCCTGCCGCCCTGCCGGTTCCTCTCCGCTCCCCGCCGGGAAGAATCGGAACGCCTTTTGCTGCTCTTTCTGCTTCCGGAAGACGATCTGCCGGATTTCTTTTTTCTTCCGGTCTTTTTCACTCCGGAAGCTCCCCGGCTTGCGGATCTTCTCTCCCCGCCCTCTTCGAAGCGGTCGTCCTCGTAGCCGTACTCGCCCGCATAGAATTCGTTTCCATCGCTGTCATATCCATCATAACTGCCGAAATCCGCATCATAACGGTCATCCCGACGGTCATCATAATCGTCGTAGCCGTAATCTGCTTCCCCGTAATCCTGAAAATCGTCATATCTGGAACCCATGATTCACCCCAATATCTTTATATTTCGGCTGTATCCAAAACTAATTTATTATAGCAGACATTTTCTGTACTGTCTCCCTGCAGATCCCGTGGAAACACCTTGCTCCACCGCCGGTCTTCTGTGATAGGAACGTCTCCCCGCAAGCACTGCAGAGGCGGCCGGGGACAGCGCAGTGTCACTTTCTAACTTTAGAGCGCAAGACGGCATGGCAGCATTCCGCTCCTCTCTTCACCGCATCCCGCACGGCGGGGATCCGGAGGATTCCTGCGGCTGCAGGAAGGCGGACTTGCTGCCATACCCAAAGAACTGCCCCGTAGGGCCCAGATATGGAGAAGGATATGATTAAGACATAAGAGCTGCACTGTATTCCGGCAATCTACACTTGAAATCACCCTACTGGCGTGAAGCTCCTACACAGACTGCGGAATCCGGCGGCCAGAAGGTTTTTCCCGTGAAAACTCATCCCATCTGGTTTCCGTACTCCTTCCGAAAAGGAAGCGGATCGCACCTCAATAATAAATTCTCAACAATACATTACATTCGTTTTTCGAACGGTTTCAGCCGTCTTTTCATGGTGACGCTGGCATACTGTGTCTCAGGTTTTCTGTGAACCCTGTCTCCATGAAAGGGCCATTCCTGTTCCCCCCATCGAACAATACATTGATAAATTGCGACTTTGCTGTTTTATTATTTCTCTGCTTTTCTCTGCATCCTGGAAAATTATCTCTGACGGACATATTCTGTCCTGTTAGACTCGTGGACAATGGAAGCCCACTAACTATCGTGAAGCATGAAATTAGAATAAAAAGATAAGACTTTGTTCGGACGGGAAAAGATCATCGCCTCCTTTTCGATGCCTGAATTGCCCGTTCCCTTCGGCAGATTCATCGTATCGAACCTTCTTTTCATTTGCAAGGCTCCACATTTAAGAAACCGCGTATTCTCTTGTTTTCGTGAATTTTCACAACAACTGCCCGCATTCTCTGTCCGCAGCCCTTCCAAACAGATTGGCACACTCAAAGGAAATGAGCCGTGAAACTTTTCTAAACTTTAAGTCCTGATTATTGACTGACAAATAGTTCTGCCGCTAAACTATTAAGACCAATCGGAATTGCAGCATCACGCAGCTTCCGGCTGGTCACGGAATGCGGCCGCCTTTCTGTATACGACTATCCGGTCCATATCCCGTATAAATATGAACAAGGGAAGGAGGTCCCCCTGTTGAAAATAGAAAAAATAAACGATAAACAGATCCGTTTCACACTAACCGGCGAAGATCTGGCCGAGCGTCAGATCAAATTAAGCGAACTGGCCTACGGAACAGAAAAGGCCCGGAATCTCTTCCGCGAAATGATGCAGCAGGCGGCTTCCCAGGTCGGTTTTGAAGCTGACAACATTCCGCTCATGATCGAAGCCGTTCCAATGAATGGCGGCAGCATTGTTCTCATTGTCACGAAGGTGGACAACCCGGAGGAACTGGACACGCGTTTTTCCAGCTTTGCTCCTTCGGTCAGCTCGTCAGAAAGCTCTGCTGATTCGCTTCCCGGCTCCTTTGAGCAGCTCCTCCATTCGATTACCGGCTCTTGCGGCACACCGGAGGGATCTGCTTCTTCCCGCCAGGCAGCACCTGCGCAGCACGCTTCTGATGAAATGAAAGAAGCCATGCAGAAATTCCGTGATTACGCGCTCTGCAACCGGCTCTATTCCTTTGAGAACATGGACCGTGTTATGGCGGCTGCATCCCGTGTCAGCGGTTCCTACACCGGAGAGAGTATCCTCTTCGGCAAGACCGGCGAATACCTTCTTCTTCTGAAAATGAAGGATGTCGCAGAAGTCGGCGCGATGCAGCATGTCCTTGCCACGGTGTCAGAGTATGCGTCCATGCTGCCGATCACCTATGCTCGTCAGCAGTACCTTGAAGAGCACGGCAATGTTCTCATTGCGTCCAACGCGGTGGAACAGCTGGCCCACATCTCCGGCTGCTGAATTTCGAGCATTTTTATTGCTAGTTATGCCTAATTTATATTAGCCTAATCTAATATAAATTAGGCATTTTTATTAAACTTTTACCCCATCCGCTGCCCCGAATCGTTGCAATCTCACAGTCCGAATGATAGACTTCTAGACGATAGATCCGCATGAATGGGCGTAGTTTGCCTATTGCCCGGTCATGCATCAAATCATATAGGAGGAAACCAAAATGGCAAGAAAGTATTTAACCATGGATGGTAACGAAGCCGCCGCACACGCAGCCTATGCGTATACGGAAGTTGCTACCATCTACCCCATCACACCGTCATCGGTTATGCCTGAGCACGTTGACGAATGGGCAACTGCCGGACGTAAGAATATCTTCGGAGACGTTGTGCACGTAACCGAGATGCAGTCTGAGGCAGGTGCTGCAGGCGCAACCCACGGCTCCATTGTAGCCGGTGCTATGACCTCTACCTTTACCGCTTCCCAGGGACTTCTTCTGATGATCCCGAACATCTACAAGGTTGCAGGTGAAGGCCTTCCGGCTGTCTTCAACGTCTCCGCACGCTGCGTTGCAACTCACGCTCTGAACATCTTCGGCGATCACTCCGACGTCTATGCATGTCGTCAGACCGGTGCAGCTATGCTCTGCGAGAGCTCCGTTCAGGAAGTTATGGATCTGACTCCTGTTGCTTACTGTGCAGCAGTTGACGGAAAGCTTCCTTTCATCAACTTCTTCGATGGCTTCCGTACCTCCCATGAGATTCAGAAGATTCAGGTATGGGATTACGATGATCTTAAGGATCTGATTGATCTTGACAAGGTACAGGAGTTCCGCGACAAGGCTCTGAACCCGAATCATCCCCGTCAGATGGGCTCTGCACAGAACCCGGATATCTTCTTCACGACCCGTGAGGCATGCAACACCACTTATGATGCGATGCCCGCCATCGTTCAGAAGTACATGGACAAGGTCAACGCTAAGCTTGGCACTGACTACAAGCTCTTCAACTACTACGGCGCAGCAGACGCTGAGCAGATCATCATCGCAATGGGCTCTGTGAACGAGACCATCGAAGAGACCGTTGATTACCTCAACGCTCAGGGCCAGAAGGTTGGTCTTGTAAAGGTTCGCCTGTACAGACCTTTCAGTGCAGAAGCATTGATCGAGGCAATTCCGGATACTGTCAAGAAGATTTCCGTTCTCGACCGTACGAAGGAGCCCGGATCAATCGGCGAGCCTCTGTATCTTGATGTTGTTGCAGCTCTGAAGGGTTCCAAGTTCGATCAGGTTCCGGTATACACCGGAAGATACGGCCTTGGCTCCAAGGATACTACTCCCGCACAGATCATTGCTGTTTACAACAACACCGATAAGAAGAGATTCACCATTGGCATTGATGATGATGTTACACACCTTTCTCTGCCTACCGGCAAGGAAATCGTCACCACTCCCGAGGGAACCGTATGCTGCAAGTTCTGGGGCCTCGGCGCAGATGGTACCGTTGGTGCGAATAAGAACTCCATCAAGATCATCGGCGACAACACCGACATGTATGCCCAGGCTTACTTCGACTATGATTCCAAGAAGTCCGGCGGCGTTACCATGTCCCACCTTCGTTTTGGTAAAAAGCCGATTAAGTCGACCTACCTGATTCACCAGGCAAACTTCGTTGCATGTCATAACCCGGCATATATGCGCAAATTCAACATGGTTCAGGAGCTGGTTGACGGCGGATCCTTCCTGCTGAACTGCTCCTGGAGTGATGCGGAGCTGGAAGAGCACATTCCCGGACAGGTCAAGAAATTCATGTACGATCACCACATCAACTTCTACACCATTGACGGTGTAAAGCTTGGTATTGAGACCGGCATGGGACCGACCCGTATCAACACCATCCTTCAGTCCGCATTCTTCACGATCACCAAGATCATTCCGGAAGAGCATGCTGTACAGCTGATGAAGGACGCTGCTCAGAAGACATACGGCCGCAAGGGTCAGGATGTCGTTGAGAAGAACTGGGCTGCTATCGACGCCGGCGCTAAGAACTGGCACAAGGTAGAGATCCCGGAAAGCTGGGCAAATGCAGCGGATGAAGGTCTTGATTTCAAGAAGGTTACCTCTGACCGCAAGGATGTTGAGGCATTCGTCAACAACATTCAGCTTGCTGTTTCCGCACAGGAGGGCAATAGCCTGAAGGTTTCCGACGTTCTTCCTTACGTTGACGGCTCCACTCCTTCCGGTGCTGCTGCATTCGAGAAGCGCGGTATCGCTGTCAATGTTCCTGTATGGAATGCTGAAAGCTGCATTGAGTGCACATTCTGCTCCTATGTATGCCCTCACGCTGCAATCCGTCCGATCGCAATGACCGAAGAGGAGGCAGCAAAGGCTCCTGCAGGCACTGTTACCAAGGATCTGACCGGAATGCCCGGCTATAAGTTCGCAATTGTTGTTTCCAGCCTTGACTGCACAGGCTGCGGATCCTGCGCGAATGTATGCCCTGGCAATATGAAGGCTGCAACGCTGACCATGACCAGACTGGAAGAGGCAGAGCCGCTTCCGAACGAGCAGGCTGCATTTGACTACGCAGTCAAGCTTCCGATCAAGGATGACGTTGTCGAGAAGTTCAAGGAGACCACAGTAAAGGGATCTCAGTTCAAGCAGCCTCTGCTTGAGTTCTCCGGGGCCTGCGCAGGCTGCGGTGAGACTCCTTACATCAAGCTGATCACTCAGCTGTTCGGTGACAGAATGTATGTTGCCAACGCAACCGGATGCTCTTCGATCTGGGGCAACTCCTCACCTTCTACTCCTTACACCGTAAACGCAAAGGGACACGGCCCTGCATGGTCCAACTCCCTGTTCGAGGATGCTGCAGAGTTTGGTTATGGTATGTTCCTTGCCAACGATGCAATTCGTGCTCAGCTCAAGGCAAAGGTAGAAGCCTGGGGCGGCGAAGGCAGCAAGGAATACCTTGACACCTTCACCAAGGGTGCAGAGAATGGTGCTGCTACCGATAAGCTGATCGCAGCTCTTGAGGCAGACGGCTCCGATGCAGCTAAGGATATCCTGAAAGAGAAGGACTACCTCGCAAAGAAGTCCCAGTGGATCTTCGGCGGCGACGGATGGGCATTCGATATCGGCTACGGCGGAGTTGACCACGTGCTTGCTTCTGGCAAGGATGTCAACATCTTCGTTGTAAACACCGAGGTTTATTCCAACACCGGCGGACAGTCCTCCAAGGCTACTCCGGAAGGCGCAGTTGCTCAGTTCGCAGCAGCCGGCAAGGAGACCGTACAGAAGGATCTTGCTGCAATGGCAATGAGCTACGGCTATGTATACGTTGCTCAGATCTCCATGGGTGCAGACCGCAATCAGTGCATCAAGGCAATCGCAGAGGCTGAGGCTTATCCGGGACCGTCCCTGATCATCGCTTACGCTCCCTGCATCAACCATGGTATCCGCAAGGGCATGAACAAGGCACAGGATGAAGAGAAGCTGGCCGTTGAGACCGGTTACTACAATCTGTTCCGCTTCAATCCGGCTGGCGGCGACAAGAAGTTCACTCTGGACTCCAAGCCCGCAACCAAAGAGTACAGCGAGTTCCTTGGCGGAGAGGTTCGTTACACCTCCCTGCAGCGTAAAAACCCTGAGAGAGCAGCAAAGCTCTTTGCAGAGGCTGAGGCTCATGCAAAAGCTCACTACGCTTACCTTGAGAAGCTTGGTGCCCTTTACAACAACTGATGCCGCTTGAATTTCGGATAAGACAGGCTATAGAAACTTAGCATTGTCTAACCGATATGGCTGGTTGTAAGATTGAACAAGATCAAAGGACAGACATCCTTGGGTGTCTGTCCTTTCTTCAGAAAATGAATGTATATTCTATACGCGAACACTTATAAGGAGGTTAATACTATGGCACGTGTTATTGGTGATGCTTGCATCAGCTGCGGCTCTTGCGCTGCTCAGTGTCCTGTTCAGGCTATTTCTCAGGGCGATGCACACTACGAAATCAATGCAGATACCTGCATCGATTGCGGTGCTTGCGAAGCTCAGTGTCCTGTAGGCGCTATCTCCGAGGGCTGATCCTTTTCAGGATCTTCTCTGCCCGAAGCAGAGTGCAGATTATAGGCAAAAGACGTCAGGCTTTCAAGTGAAAACCTGACGTCTTTTTTATTTGTATTTTCTTTTTGCCTGTTGTCTTTTTGTTTGTACTTCTCTATTTTTTTTCCGCTGGCTCTGTCGCCAGTATCTTTCCCTTTGCCGGCTTATCTCCGGCTTTTCCTCAGCGTTTCAGCCGTTTTTCTGTGCCGCCCAGTCGTCGTAGGGAATTGCCCGGATCGACGGCACTCCATAATATTCTTCATAGAAGATATTGATCCAGTAACCGGGATCGTCTGTCATCTCCATTTTCTCGATCGCGGAATACTTATTATAGAAATCTGTATGCACCATCGGAACAGTAATCTCTTTCGCGCCTTTTTCTTTCTGCTCTTCGATATAGGCAATCCGGTTCGTTTCATCTCTCCAGATTCTGGCAAGATTCGTACCTTCTTCCACATACATGAAGAAGAACTGAAGAAGGAGTATCGCCAGAATGCCAAGTCCTGCTGCCCGAAGAAGCCATGATCCCTCCAGGCTCTCATCGGTCATAATCCTCCGGATCGCACCAATCACTCCGATCAGAAGGAACAGCCCCGCGCCAAAAAAAGCCCTCGGCTGTGTCTGTCTCGTCAGCATCAGAGCATAGGAGGTCGCTGCGAACAGAAACAGATATAGAAGGAGCTGCTGGCATGCACGCCGGTTCTTCTGCAGGGCAAGCAGGATCAGACACACCAGTGCTGCTGCAAGCAGGACGCCGAAATATTCATGAATCACCAGCGTGATCTTCTGAATTCTGGCAAGAAGTCCCAGAAATCCCTGATAGTTTTCTTCCTCAGCGTAGGAGGCACGAAGCCGTCCGCCCGGAGACAGGACCATCACAGCAAGGCCCAGAACATTTCCACAGATTCCGGCAACGTAGGACACAGGAAGTCCTTTCCTGTCCAACAAAGAGGAATTCTCCCTGTTCCCTCCTTCCGAAAGGCTCTGCCTTCTTCTGTCCCGTAGCTTCCACGCGCCAAGAATCAGAAGATACAGGAGGCACCCGCCTGAGGTGTTCTCATTGCACCAGCCAGCAATCACGCCGAAAAGCAACATCAAAACAGCTTCCAACGGTCCTGAAAAGCGCTTTTCTTTCTTACGGGAAGTACTGCTTTCCCGCTCCAGAATGCCACGTTCCAGAGTCATGAACAGGAGGATCAGCATTGCCCCCCAAAGATAATTGCAGGCTCCGTCTTCCCACAGAACCGTCTCCGAGAAGTCCACGGCATACAGCCACAGTCCCATCTGAACCATCAGGAGCGTCCAGCAGTCATACCGTTTCCTGATCAACGTCAATTTGTACATCAAAAATGAAACAACAATAAAAGCGATGCTGTTCGCCACCTTGAAGGCCGGAGCCGGAAGGTACAGGAACATGCGCAGGATAAGGTGCACCACACTTCTTCCGTTCCACGTCATATACTGATGGTACTCCTGTCGAAAGAGCTCCAGTATAGAACCAGCCTTCTGTACCTCCATCGCGTAAGCATAATCATCCGAGAGCATCGGAGTAAAAAAATTGAATATGAAAACCGCCAGAAAAGAAAGAAGGAGGATCAGGAAAAACAACTGTTTTTCCCGATCCCGTCCGTTTCCTTCCCGATTCTTCCCCGCTTGGAATTTTTCTGCCATAGCTACCTCTTTTTACTCCGGACTGCTGACCGCACCGGCCAGGTTGGCAAACTTTGTCAGTTCCGGCAGCCATTTGAGCTGCACCGTGCCAATGGGGCCGTTTCTCTGTTTTGCAATGATAATTTCCGCAATTCCCTTGTCCGGAGAATCCTCATGATAATACTCATCGCGGTAAATGAACATAACAATATCCGCATCCTGCTCGATGGCTCCGGATTCACGAAGATCAGACAACATCGGCCTCTTGTCCGTTCGGGATTCCACCGCACGGGAAAGCTGGGACAGCGCAATCACAGGAACATTCAGCTCACGGGCAACTGCCTTCAGGGATCTTGAAATCTCCGAGATTTCCTGCTGCCGTGAATCGGAATTCTTCGATCCGCTTCCACTCATCAGCTGCAGGTAGTCGATGATGATCATGTCGAGCCCCTGTTCCATCTTGAATTTCATACATTTAGATCGAAGTGCTCCTACCGTGATTGCCGGTGTGTCATCGACCATCAGATGCGATTCTCCAATCGTCTCCGCTCCCTCAATCAGATCAGCCCATTCACCTTCCGACAGATCACCGGTTCGAATTTTCTGAGCATCCACGTGGCTTTCCAAAGAAAACATACGATTGATCAGCTGCTCCTTCGACATTTCGAGAGAAAAGATTGCAACGTGCCTGCCCTGCCGAACGCCACAGTTCTCCGCAATGTTCAGCACAAAAGCCGTTTTTCCCATGGAAGGTCTCGCTGCAATCAGAATGAGGTCCGCAGGCTGAAGTCCCGCCGTCTTATTGTCAAGATCCGTGAAACCGGTGGGAATTCCGGTGATATTACCGTTGATCCTGGAAGCCATGACAATCTTGCGCATGGCATTGGAGACGATCTGTCGAATCGTCTGAAAATCCGATCCCTTGTTCCCCTGCGACAGATGGAAAATCTCCTCCTCAGCCTTTGTCATAACTGTCTGGGCATCCGAGGTACCCGCATAGGCCTCATTCGCCACATCCTCACAAACATGGATCGTTCGCCGCATCATGGCCTTCTCTGCCACGATCCGCGCATAACTGACAACATTGGCTGAGGTTGGAACCTGCGCAATCAGAGCCCCCAGCGTTCTCGCATCGTACATCTCTGGTGGAAGATTCTTCTCCTTGAGCTTCTCCTGGAGCGTGACCGGGTCAACAGCCATTCCGCTCTGCTCCAGTTCCAGAATCGCCTCATACATAATTCCGTACTGTCTGGAATAGAAATCGTCCTTCGTCAGAATCTCCATGACGCTTCCAATTGCCTGCTGGTCCATCAGCATCGCGCCAATGACGGACATCTCCGCCTCCAGATTATGGGGCATTACCCGTTTTACCGCATCTTCTTCCGGCATTTCATTCCTCTGTCTGCAAAAATGCAGGCTCTGTCTGTTTATGCTTCCTTGACCAGAACATACAGCTTCCCCGTCACCTCAGGATGAAGACGAATCGATACTTCATGCATTCCGAAGGATTTGATGGGCTCCTCAAGCACAATCTTCTTCTTATCAAGTTCAAGGCCATGCTGCTTCTTCGCCTGCTCCGCAATCTCCTTGGAGGCAACCGAGCCGAATACCTTTCCGTTTTCTCCCGCCTTCATGGTCACTTCAATCTTCAGCGTCTCTAGCTTCGCAGCAAGAGACTTTGCCTCTGAAAGCCGTTCCGCGGCAAGCTTGTCTTCATGCTGTTTCTGGAGTTTGAGTTCATTTTTATTCTTCTCCGTCGCTTCCACGCCAACATGCTTCGGCAGAACGTAATTTCTTGCATAACCGTCACTGACATTGACGATCTGGCCCTTTTTTCCAAGAGATTTGACATCTTCCAGCAGAATAATTTTCATGATGATTTCCTCCTTCTGTTTATCTGTTCAGCACAGTTGCCCTGATACTGTTACAGCTCTCCATCCTCGATCATGGAATCGATGGTGTGCCTGAGCATCTCCTCCACCTCTTCCACCGTCTTGCCTTCCATCTGAGCACCGGCGATATTCATATGTCCGCCGCCGCCCATGTGTTCCATGATGATCTGTACATTCAGCTCATCAATGGATCTCGCGCTGACGAAAATCTTGCCCTGATACTGTGTAAGAACGAAGCTCGCCTTGATGCCCTTGATGTTCAGAAGCTCATTGGCCGCCTGAGCCCCCACAATCGTCGGGCTCTCCAGGCCCTCTGCCGGGCAGACGGAAATGGCGTATTCCTCGCGGTAAATCTCCGCCTGGGAAACCGCATCCGCCTTGGCCTTGTATTCCGCCGCATCCTCGCGGAAAAGCTTGCGCACCCTGGTCACATCCGTGCCATTTCTGCGCAGGAACGCAGCCGCCTCGAAGGTCCGGACGCCGGTTTTGCTCTGGAAATTATTGGTGTCTACCACCATGCCCGCATACAGGGCATCCGCCTCCTCCTGACTCAGCTTCAGATTATCGTCCACATACTGAAGGATCTCCGAAACCATCTCGCAGGCGCTGGAAGCATAGGCCTCAATGTAAGAAAGGGTTGCATTTTCAATGGACTCACTGCCCTTACGGTGGTGATCCAGTACCACAATTGATTTGCACATTCGGAGAAGCTCCGGACACTCCGTAATGCTCGGCTTGTTCACGTCCACCACAACCAATGCAGAATCATCGGTCACACGCTGCATGGCCTGTTCACTCGACAAGAACAGATCCTCCGGATATTCGCTGTTGCCCGCAAAAAGATCCACAATCGGCCGCAGAGATGCGGACACCTGATTCAAAACGATGTGTGCCTCCCTGCCGAGTGTCTGGCAGATCCGATACACACCGATTCCCGCACCGACACAGTCAATATCGCCCAGCCGATGTCCCATGATAAATACTTTGTCCCGGGACGTAATGATTTCCTTCAGCGCCTCCGCCTTGACCCTTGCCTTCACGCGGGTCGTCTTCTCAACCTGCTGCGTCTTGCCGCCGTAGTAGATGATGTTGCCCGGCATCTTCACCACTGCCTGGTCACCGCCGCGCCCAAGAGCAAGATCAATCGCATTCCGGGCGAATTCATAGTTCTGTGCATACGACAGACCGTCCACGCCGAAGCCGATGCTCAGCGTAATGGCCATCTCGTTGCCGATATTGACAGTTTTCGCCTCAGAAAGCAGTGCAAAATGTGCTTCCTGAAGCTGCGTCAGAGCCTGCTTGCGCAAAACAATCAAGTACCGATCCTTCTCCACCTTGCTGCAGATTCCATCGACCGAAGCGATGTACTTATTTACCTGTCGATCGATCAGCGCAATCAGAATGGACTTGCGGACATCCTCCAGCCCATCCAGTGCCTCATCGTAATTGTCAATATAAATAAAGCCAACGACAACGCTCTGGTTGTCCACCTCCTGTATGGCAAGGCGCTCCGCGGTCTCATCAAACAGGTACAGGGCAATCAGTGCTCCGCCGTAGCCATTGTCCGCGATGATGTCTGAATCCTGTACCATCGAATCCATCGGGATCCGCTTCATCTCCACGCGGAAGCTGCTTCCCTCATAGTCGATCTTGAGGCTGATGCCATCCTCTCCTGTGGGAAGCGTGTCCTTCGTAAGCGGCGGGAAAAACGAGCTGATCTGCTTCCGTACTGTGCGGTCCTGCTGCACCACGCGGTCAAACTCGTAGTTCGTCCAGATGATGCGGCCTGTGTCATCCAACACGCAGTACGGAATCTCCAGATTCTTCAAAAGCCTTTTCTGAACCTGCCCGTATTCCGTCGCGAAGCTGACCATTTCATTGATGATCAGCGTCCGACTGTGCAGGCGGAGTGCAATGACTACCACAAAATAACTGATCGTAAAAATCAGCAGCACCAGACCGGACGGCCAGTGCATAAACAAAATCAGAATATTGATGAGAAGCAGGAAAAATCCCAGCCTCATCGGGGCATCAAAATATCCGGATACCCGCTTCTTGAATTTCATCTGATTGCCCATTCTTATACCTCGCACCGGTTCTTCCAAAGACAAACAATCATGTAGATTATATCATAACTGTCGGATGGCAATGCTTCCGATCTCCATCCCGCTTTCGCCGAAGAAGAGCTTCACCTGAAAGGCATTGACAACCACGGAATCCGGAAGCTGAATGTCGATTTCCTTCCATTCCGTATCCTTTCCTGACAAAGAAACCGTTCCTGCAAGGAAGCGATCCTTGTAGACTGTCACCGGAATCTGGGCAAGCTCCGGCGTCCCCGCCAAAGCCCTGACCTTCATCTGAAGGTGATAATGCTTCTCCTTGACCGCGTCATGATAGGTTCCGTCCGCCATTTCATTGATGTTCACTTCCAAAACACAGGTACTGCCCCTTTGAGTATCTACAAGGGAAGGATCCAGTTCTCCTCCTTCCGGGACCGGAACGGCATTACCCGCCATGCCTGCCAGCTCTGCAGCATCAAGACTTTTCTCCAGTTCAGCATCAAGCACGGTTCGGATACCGCGTTTGCGCAGCATCGCCGGAGTATTCAGAAGAAAACGACAGATATTCGTAGCACTTCGCTGCAGTTCTCCTCTTGCAAGTCTTCCGTCTGAGAGTGCAGCCAGCGAATTGTCTCCCATCGCATTTCCTTCCGCATCCGCCGTCACCATGTACAAATCATTCTGCGCACGGATCATGGCTGCCGTATCCGTCTGGGATGCCTCCTCCATAGAGCCGACTCTCGCCCACCAGTCCGTCATCACAATCCCATCAAATCCCCAATCCTTTCGCAGAATTGTGGTCAGAAGGTCATAGCTGCTCGCATTGCGCTCTCCGTTCAACGGATTGTAGGTCGTCATCACCGAGCGGGCATGGCCCTCCCGCACTGCGATTTCAAAGCCTCTGAGGTAAATTTCACGAAGTGCTCTTGCCGATACCACGGCCTCGATTTCATTGCGTTTTGCCTCCTGATTGTTGCAGGCAAAATGCTTGATGGTTCCCGTCGTCCCGTAGCGTGCCATGCCCTTTAGCTGGGCACTTGCCATCCTGCCGGTAAGAAGCGGATCCTCGGAAAAATATTCAAAATTTCGTCCGTTCAAAGGGTGGCGGTGAAGGTTCATCCCAGGTCCCAGAAGCGTTTCAATCCGGTCTCTCCGAAGCTCCATCCCCTCCCAGGCATACAGTTTCTCCAGAAGAGACAGGTTGAATGTGGACGCCAGTGCCGTCCCGCACGGCATTGCAAACGCAATGGTTCCGCTGTCCATCCGGATTCCGCTGGGGCCGTCCGAACAGCACCCCGTCGGGATGCCAAGCTCTTCCAGGCGCTTTGTCACACCGCCAAAGGCTCCTGCCGTGCCTGGAGTCACCTTCGGAGAGCACATTCCCTCCCCGCGAACGATGGCACACAGATCCTCATCCGAAAGCTGCGCCACAAAGTCCCGAAGCTTTGCCTTTCCTTCCGCAACATCCGTAAGAAGAATTCCGCAGTCTCCCGTAACCGGAATTTCCTCCGGGATTCTCTCCGCCCTGCGCTTTTGAGGCGTCACCGTGCGAACCGGAACCTCCTCCGTCTCTTTTGTGAAAATTTCTTCCCGGATCGGCTCCAGCTCAAAGGAGTCCGAATCCGGCTCCGTCATTCTCACTTCCATCACCGGACGAAGTCTGCGGAATGCAGTTTCTGGAGCCAGTGCCTCTTCACACTGTTTCACCACGAAGGTCTCTGCAATCCGGAGTGCTCCCGCCCTTCTTGCGCTCCGCACATCTGTACCGGCATAGAAGGTATACTCTCCTTCCTCCATCACCCAGGCATTCGGATGCCCCGTTACCCCGCTGTCATCAAAGGAAGCAAGGCTCTCCAACGGAACATGAAGCACAAGCCTCTCGCTTTCATCGGGCCGGAGATTTCTCGTCTTTGCAAAGGAAACAAGCTGTCTTGCAGGCTGTCCGAGTTTTCCCTGAGGCTTCTCCAGATAAACCTGCACGACTTCCTTGCCACAGGCATTTCCGGTATTGATCACTCTTGCAGCAGCAAGAATCTCCCGTTCTGTCGCCTTCATTGCAACGCTCATGGCAAAATCCGTATAGGAAAGTCCGAAACCGAACGGATAGCGCACGCGGTCTTTCGCAAAAGTTTCAAAGTAGCGGTAGCCGACATAAATATCCTCCGCATAGAAATTCCGCTTCGTCCCGCCATAATTCTCTCCCGCCGGATAGTCCGCAAGATCAAGGGCAATCGTGTCCGGAAGCTTGCCACATGGAGACACTCTCCCTGTCAGGACATCCAGAACGCCGTTTCCTCCCTCCTGTCCGCCCTGCCATACATACATGACCGCAGCAGGAGAAAATTCATCCACCCAGTCCATGTCCATGATATTGCCGACATTCAGAAGTACAATCGTGCGCGAGAAGGCACAGCATACCTTTCGGAGAAGCTCGCGCTCTTTTCCTGTCAGAAACCAGCTTCCCTCTGCGGCACTGTTGTCCTTATCTTCTCCGGCCGTTCGTCCGATCAAAATCAGCGCAGCGTCATTGCGTTCTGCCGCAGCGGCAACCAATTCATCCGACACCTCCATCTCTTCCTGAAACCAGGGCTCCTGTGCCCAGCCTGCACCAGCATCAAAGGGATGGTCCTTCAGCCATTCGCCATATGTATCCAGAACCTCCTTATCCAGCTGCAGCGTCTCTTCGTTTTGCAGCGCGTCCAGAATCCCCATGACATAGGCAGTATTCACCATTCCTCCGGAGCCGGTTCCGCTCTTGTAATAATTGAACTGATTCCGTCCGAAAACGGCGATCTTCTCCCCCGTCCGCAGCGGCAGTGCTTCGTTCTCATTGCGAAGAAGAACACAGCCCTCCGCTGCCGCCTGTCTCGCAGCTGCGGCATAGCTCTCCAAATCAAAACGATTTTTGCTCATTTCATACCTCGCGTATCCACTTCTGTGTGTCTTCGGTAACTGCCTGCCCGGAAAAAACGCGGGCCGGGGTAGCAAAAAGGCTCCTGTCCTTTCGGACAGGAGCCCATATCCTTCAGGTCCGTTCAGAATTACTTCTCGACGTAAGGAAGGATTGCAAGGTGACGTGCTCTCTTGATGGCAACCGTCAGTTCGCGCTGATGAGTTGCGCAGGTACCAGTAATTCTTCTGGGAAGAATCTTTCCACCCTCAGAGATGTACTTGCGCAGCTTTGCTGCATCCTTGTAATCAATGGTATTGTCTTTTCCGCAGAATACGCAGACCTTTTTCTTTCTATGGAATGTCCCTCTGCGCTTGAAAGGCTTGCTGCCTGCAGTCTTAGTAAAAGCCATAATCTCCTCCAATCTCATCCGGAGTCTTACACCGGATCACCATAGCCATGACGACTCGTTCGAATGGATGGCGTCAGTTAAACGGAAGTTCTTCATCAATGCCATCCGGAATATTCATAAATCCGTCAATCGCACTGGAAGAGGATGCTGCATCATTGGCGTGTGCTGCCGGAGCAGGAGCGCTTCCATTGTCCGCACTCTGATAGCTGCTGTAGTCAGGCCCTGCGGTCTGGGCATTTCTGCTCTCCGCAAATTCCTGATCCTCCACAACCACATCCGTCGTGTAGACCTTGGTTCCGTCCTGTCTGGTGTAGCTTCCGGTCTGAATGCGGCCGGAAACACAGATCTTGGTTCCCTTATGCAGGTACTTCTCCGCGAATTCCCCCGCCTTGCCAAAGGCAACGCAGGAAATGAAATCTGCGGTCTGCTGATCGCCCTGATTGCTGCGTCCGCGTCTTCTGTCCACCGCAAGCGTGTATCTCGCGATTGCCATGGACTGATCCCCCTGTGAATACCTCACATCAGGATCTCTCGTTAAACGTCCCATAAGAACAACTCTGTTCATACTGCCTCTGCTTTCTGTTAAGCTTCGTTCTGTTTAACGCACAGATATCTGATGACATTGTCCATAATGCGCATACGCTGCTCGATCTCTGCGATAGCGGAACCCTCGGCATCGAAATGAATGAAGGTGTAGTATCCTTCGTTCATCTTCTGGATCTCATAAGCCAGTCTCTTCTTGCCCCAGTCATCAACACCAGTGATGGTGCCTCCAACCTTCTCGACAAGTGCCTTGCAGTTATCGATAACTGCAGTTCTCGCCTCATCATCAATCTGCGCATTCACAACAACGGCTAACTCGTATTTGCTCATGTGCTGTACCTCCTTCTGGTCTCCGGCTCTTACCTCTTTATGAGTAAGAACAAGGATTGATAATAGCTGCTGCCCACCTTCTGTCCAGAGACAAAATGCGGACTGGGATGAATTCCCACGGAACTCTATAATACCATGTGCTCGTCCCAAATAGCAAGAGTTTTTTCTCAGTCAAGGCTGCCGAACACCTCGCCGATCGGAGCACTGATCACAAGATCCGCCTGTGCATCCCGCGAGGTTGCACTCTTATTCACCAGAACAAGCTTGTTCCCGCGGTAATAATCAATCAGGCCTGCCGCCGGATACACTACCAGACTGGTTCCGCCGATGATCAGAACATCCGCGTGTGCAATGGCTTCCACCGAACGGTTCAGAATTTCCGCATTCAGTCCCTCCTCGTACAGGACAACATCCGGCTTCACTCTCCCACCGCACTTCGGACATACCGGGATCTCTCCATTCCCGCAGTTCTCCAGCATAAAATCTACGCCGTAGAATTCTCCGCACTCCTCACAGTAGTTCCGCAGAACGCTTCCGTGAAGCTCGAGCACATTCCTGCTGCCGGCCGCCTGATGAAGTCCGTCGATGTTCTGTGTGATCACCGCCTTCAATTTTCCCTGCTGTTCCCATTCCGCAAGCTTCCGGTGCGCCTTGTTCGGCTGCGCCTTTCTCCCTGGAAGAAGAATCTTCTCATAATAAAACCGGAAGAATTCTCTAGGATGTTCGTTGTAAAAGGTATGACTTAAAATCGTCTCCGGCGGATAGTCATATTTCTGATGATACAGACCGTCCACGCTTCGGAAATCCGGAATACCACTCTCCGTAGATACCCCGGCGCCGCCGAAGAACACAACATTGTCCGAATTCTGAATCAGTTCATTTAATTTTGCTGTTTTCTCTTTGTCATTCATAATGTTCCCCCGCCGAGGCAGAATCCGCAGGACCGGAAAGAATTACCCGAAGGCGGTTTTGCCGAATGCTTATTTTCCTAAAAACAAAATCCCGTAATAGATCAAAACAATTCCGAGAATCACGGTCAGAAGCTTTACGGACGTGAGGGGATGGAACATCAGAATCAGTCCTACAACCAGAGTGATGGTCCCCCCGATGATTTTCATCGTCGCAAGTGTTCCGAAGGAACGTCTCGCGATGATGCTGACCAGAAGTCCGATTCCTGCCGCCGAGAGGGCAAGGCCGATGACGACCGGGAGAATCGAGATCACAATCTCCGGACGGGTGATGAAAATAAGACCAACAATTGCACTGACAGCACCGCCAGCTGTGCCTGCAGGAGAACGGCCCCCTGTCATTCCCAGAATGATCTCAACGGCGCCTCCGACCAAAAGGCACCAGCCCAGAATGCTACAGACAGACAAAACTGTCGCACCCGGCCACAGCAAAAGAATCACGCCAATCACCAGCATCACGATGCCGGTTGTTTTTCCGCCTTTCTGAAACATAATTTATCCCTCACTGAGACAGCCGGTGCGCCAACACCGATGCTGCCATTTGAATAGAATGACATCCAGTATTTCATTCCGTCGTTTTTCTGAAATTTACATAAGCAGAACCATTATATTATGAAAGAGAGATGCTCCATGTATTGCAGTACGCCTCATCCGCAGGCAGACGGATCAGATCGCTGCGGCAGGCAAAATCCTCCACGATTCCCTCCCGGGAGGGAAGGGTCACCCATGGCTCCACACATAAGAACGGAGCAGTGGTCTTAACGGTGTGCCACAGTCCCAGATATGGCATCTGCGGAAAGGTGAAGGTAACGCTTCTCGTTCCGCGGTCCGAAGCAAGGCGCACCGTATCTCCCATATGCTCCAGAACCACTGCGTCATCGTCGAACAGATCATGGCAAAGTGGAATTCTTTTCCCACCCGTAAGCGGATAATGATTGTGCTGTGTCTCAACGAGGACCTTATCCGAGAAGGACACGCGGTCCGGCTCACAGACATCCTGGAATTCCAGATAATAGTCCTCAAAGGCCAGGCCCTCTTCCAGCGGGACATTGAATCCGGGATGTGCCCCAAGTCCGAAATACATCATCTCATCCGAGAAATTCTGCACACGGTAGGTGATTTCGATTTTATTCCCAATAAGCTCATAAGCAACCCGAAACTCAAAGTGGAACGGATAAATTTCATACGTTTCGTCCGTATCCGTCAGTTCGAAAACGATTTGATTTTCCTCACACTCCACAAGATCAAACATCGCATCCTGGCAGAATCCATGAATCGTCATGGGATATTCTCTGCCATGAAGCTTGTATTTTCCATCCGTAAAGCGGCCGACAAACGGAAACAGAACCGGCGCATGCCGCTTCCACAGCCCGGGAACGCCCGCCTGCCAGAGATATTCCTTCCCGTCCTTCTGCACAGAATGAAGCTCCGCCCCATGATTCGACACCGAAATCGCGATCTCTTCATTGGAAAGTTCATACAGTCTGTCTTCCATTATCATCCTCCTGATTATTACCCTGCTTCGGCCACAGATTCCGATGCGCATCATGATATTCATTCAGATACGCCACAATTTCCTGCAGGCCTTCTTCTGTCACGGGGAAATCCCGTTCCGTTCTCGCCTCTTTGGGTGCAGACCGGTAGGAATCCGGCTCTGGCCAGATGGTCACATGCAGTGTTGCCTCCCCCCGCTTATCGGGCGGTGTGAAATGAACGTTTTCCAGCGGCTGCCTCGCCACGCGGAACCGCATTCCGCGGTAGCTTCCGAAATAAGCCTCTCCATATTCATAATGGGTCAGTGAAAACAAATCCTTTTCCGCCAGTGCCATGTCTGCATTCCTCTTTTTGCTTCTATCATCCTATCACATTTTGCAATTGTATGCTGTTTTCCGGGCTTTTCTGATCGGAAACGCCTGCAAAAAAAGCAAAAAAGTCCCGGTGACGCATTCCCAGGTATCTTCCTAAGCGGATCATCCGCGGGAGTTTTCCTGCCTCTCGTCTCCGGGACTTTTTCGGTTTCGTCTTCTTACATGTTCACTCTGCGAACACGCGGTTCGTATCCCGCCTTCTTCAAGGCGTCCAGAATCTGCTCCTTGTGCTCCGTGCCGAACGCCTCCAGGGTAATCTTCAGCTCCACAGCCGCGCTCCGGTTGATGGAAACGAACTGATTGTGCTCCAGCTTGATAACATTGCCGTTTGCCTTTGCGATAACTCCGGCAACCTTCGTCAGCTCGCCTGGCTTGTCTGGAAGCTGCACAGACACCGTGAAAATCCGGTTGCGCAGAAGGAGTCCCTGCTGCACCACAGAGCTCATCGTGATGACATCCATGTTGCCGCCGGACAGAACGCAGACCACTTTTTTGCCCTTGCAATCCACATGGCGAAGCGCCGCCACCGTGAGCAGCCCGGAATTCTCCACCACCATCTTGTGGTTTTCCACCATATCCAGGAACGCTTCCACCAGCTCCTCATCCGAAACCGTGACTACACCGTCCAGATTCTTCTGAAGGTACGGGAATACCTTGGTTCCCGGAGTCTTGACCGCCGTGCCGTCCGCAATGGTACTGACCGTCGGAAGGGTCACAACCTTGCCTTCCTTCAAAGACGCTGTCAGACAGGCCGCTCCCTCCGGTTCCACGCCAATGACACGGATCCGTGGATTCAGGAGCTTGGCCAGCGTAGAAACACCGGTTGCCAGGCCGCCACCGCCCACAGGGACAAGAATCATATCCACCAGCGGAAGCTCTTTATAAATTTCCATTGCAATCGTTCCCTGGCCGGTTGCCACCGCCGGGTCATCGAACGGATGAATAAAGGTATAGCCATTTTCCTTCGCGAGCTTCAGCGCGTGCTCGCAGGCCTCGTCATACACGTCTCCGCAGAGAACGACCTCCGCGCCGAGTGCCTTGGTGCGGTTCACCTTGATCAGGGGCGTGGTTGTCGGCATGACAATGACCGCCTTGCAGCCATAACGCTTTGCCGCATAGGCAACACCCTGTGCATGGTTTCCGGCCGACGCTGTGATCAGGCCTTTCTTTCTCTCTTCTTCCGAAAGAGTGCTGATTTTATAATATGCGCCGCGCACCTTGTAGGCACCGGTGCGCTGCATGTTCTCCGGCTTCAGATATACCTTTGCACCGGTCTGCTCACTGTAGTAATCCGACTGAATCAGATCCGTATTCAGCGTCACCTGCTTTACGATGTCGCAGGCCCTCTCAAAAGCTTCGATTGTCAGTTCTGCCATTTTCTACCTCTTTTGCCGCAGCCTGTCTGCAGCTGCATACTATTGTTCTCAGACCTCTGCCACTGCCTCAATTTCGCAGAACACGTCCTTTGGAAGACGTGCTACCTGTACGCAGGAGCGTGCCGGCTTTGACGGAAAGTACTGTTCATATACCTTATTAAAGGCGCTGAACTGATCCATATCCGAAATATAGCAGACCGTCTTGATGACCTTGGTTGCATCCGTTCCCGCCGCCTTCAGAATCTCAATGACATTCCGGCAGCTCTGATGCGCCTGTTCCTCGATTCCGCTCTTTAATTCTCCCGTTGCAGGATCAATTGGAATCTGTCCTGAAGTAAACACAAGGTTCCCCGAAATATATCCCTGAGAATAGGGGCCGATGGCTGCCGGTGCTTTTTCTGTTGTAATTACCTTCATCGTTTCCTTTCCTGCCGCAGCTTGTCTGCGGCACACGAGGAGAAATCCGCGGAAGCGGTTTCTCCGATGTGATTACACATGCACGCCAGATGGCGCGCATGAAGCTTGAATGAAATGCCATCAGGCATTTCATTCAGGCGCCTTTCCTGCCGCAGCTTGTCTGCGGCACACGAGGTATTTTTCTTTGTCCGCATAATACTCGTTTCCCCTGCAAAAGGGAAGCATTTTTATACTCCGCTCTGCGGTACGGTTCCGCCGAAATCCCGATCATACTCCGGGGAATCCGCAAAATTTCTGCACTGCTTCCTTGCTTCTTCCTCCGGCGTCTCCTCAATCCGTCCGTCCAGCGCGATAATCAGGGAAACCGCACAGGTGCAGGCCCTTTCGCGAAGCCCGTCGAGCGTTCTCTCCGCCTCCTGACAGTCTGGATCCGGCTCCTTGTTCATAATGTGCGGGTGAAGCGAATCGTATTTGCCGAGAAGCTTCAGCACAGCGTAAATGAAATTGCGCTTCGCATCATGCCTGCACAGAAGAAGCCGCTGAAAGCTTACGCAGGAGCGCAGTGCCTCTTCTACAATCTCCGCGTTCATTTCCGGATAGAAGACCGCAATGGCTTCCGCCGCGGAACGGGATGGATGAAACTGCCGCGTCACCACTTCACAGACGGGGTTCCGCCCCTCTGCGGCGATGAGATGCCGGTCATAGTCGCCCTCCAGCTCCGCATGCGACGTAATTCCTGCTTCTGCCGTTTCATCAATGAACTTATGACAGGAACTGTCCAGGGTATAGTGACACAGAACACCGTACAGATAGACACGCGCGGCCTTCTTCCTCTCCTGCTCCTCCGCAGTATTTTCAGGAAGTCCGTACCATCGCTCCAGCGCATTCCCGAAAAACTGATGTCCTGAAAGCTCATGCATGCGGTTTCCGTACTTCGGGACATCTCCCCACGAGAGCGGATGATAGTAGAAAAAAATATCCGGTCCCTGAAGGCCGATGTGATACAGGTCCGAATGCTCCGCAATCCGTTTCCGAACTGTCTCCGGAAGAAGCGGGAGCACATCATTTCCGAATTTCTGGTGTGCATAAATAGAAGGCATAATTTCTCCAATTTCTGCGGCCGCTGCAGGGATCCTGCAGACTGCTGCAGCAGTGATTCCGAAGCTGATACACAAAATCCTGCGGCAGTAAACTGCCACAGGATCTATTATTTCGTGCTCTTATCGTTTATGCAAGAAAAAGCTTCGACTGTCGCCGTCCGGAACAGCCGGATGCACCGCCACAGATTTCCTGCTTATCAGTCACAATATTTCTTCAGAGTCGCACGCACGGCTCCCTTCCCTGCAATCAGCTCTGCAAAGTAGGAAACCACCTTGTCAGCCAGCCCGACCTCTTCCAGGTCTACGCCGAAAATCTGCGCATTCTTAAGGAGCGGAAGAACCTTCTTGGCAATTTCCTCCTTCGAAGGCACTTCACCAAGACAAAAATCAGCCACATACTTCTTCGCCTCTTCAAGAAGCGGATCCGGAGACGGCTCGAACGCATTGCCGTTATCGTCAACCGCCATCAGATAACGCAGCCATCCAGCCTGTACCAGCGGGATCATTGTAAGGCTGGTGACATCCAGCTTCGGGTCAGCCACATAGGATTTGATGGTCTCGCCATAGCGGATTGCCAGCTTCTGCGAGGTATCCGTTGCGATTCTCTGCGGCGTATCCGGCATGAAGGGGTTGGGAACGCGGACCTTGAGAACGGTGTCAATAAAGTTCTTGGGATCCAGAACGCCCGGATTTACGACAACCGGAAGGCCTTCCTTATAGCCAAGCGTATTGACAAGGTTCACAAGCTCGGTATCCTTCATCTCCTCAGAGATCTTCGTGTAGCCGAGGATGCAGCCGTAAACCGCCAGTGCGGTGTGAAGAGGATTCAGGCAGGTGGTAACCTTCATTCTCTCCACCTTATTGACCGTGTCGCGGTCCGTAAAGATCACGCCGACCTTCTCCAGTGCGGGTCTTCCGTTCGGGAACTTGTCCTCAATAACAAGGTACTCCGTCTCCTCTGCATTGACGAAGGGAGCAACCCAGGTCTTCTTGGAGGTAACAACCGGATCCAGATCCTCCAAGCCATCCTTCCGAAGCATTTCCTCAACAGAAGCGTCCGGGCGGGGAGTGATCTTGTCAATCATGGACCAGGGGAAGGAAACCTTGGACTCATCGTTCAGGTAATCCTCGAATTCCTTCTCTGCCAGTCCATTCGCAATCCATGCCTTTGCAAAAGCCATCACGGAAGAATACAGCTTCTCACCGTTGTGGGAGCAGTTGTCGGTGGAAACCATAGCGATCGGCTTTCTGCCGGAAAGATAACGAGTGTACAGAAGAGAAACAACCTTTCCGATGTAGCTCTGCGGCTTCTCGGGGCCTGCCGCGAAATCCGCAGTGACAGCCGGAAGCTGCTCGCCCTTTCCGTTGACCAGGCTGTAGCCCTTCTCGGTTACTGTGAAAGTGCACAGCTGCAGAGAATCCTTGGAGAAAATCTCCTTCAGTCTGGAGTATTCCTTCTCATTCTCAGAATCCAGGATCGTGGACTCTCCGATGGATCCAATGACAGACTTCTCAATGGTTCCGTCTGCCTTCAGGGTAACGAGAACGGAAAGATCATCGTGCGGGCGATACTGCTTCTCCACGATTTCATAGTCAAAACCCTCGCATACAGTGATGCCTGCCTTTGCAGCACCTTCCTCCAGAAGTCTCTGCGCCAGATTTGCCTGAAATGCGCGGAAAATATTGCCTGCGCCAAAGTGAACCCAGACCGGATTCTCCTTGGTTTCCGCGATCATCGCTGCGCGGTCATACTGCGGAAGGTGATAGCCCTTCTCTGTCCATTCCTGCTGATTCTTTAAACCCTCTGTGGATAATTTCATGATTGCCTCCTTTGCGGCAGCCCGTCAGATTTTCCCGGAACAGGAAAATCCATCCTGCGGCCCGCAGAAATATGCATGATTTCAATCTGAATTTTCTCAGTTGCGGCTCTCTGCCTTGTCAATTGCTTCCCACAGTCCGCAGATGTAGGCTGCTCCAAGTGCACGGTCATACAGGCCGTATCCGGGCATTGCAACCTCATCCCAGATCATGCGGCCATGATCCGGACGGATCGGTCCGTCAAAGTGAATGTCATGCAGTGCCTTGACGATCTCATACATATCGAAGGTTCCGTCAGTGGAAAGGTGAGCGGACTCCTCAAAGTTGGTCGGGGAATTGAACTTCAGGTTGCGGACATGTGCAAAGTGAATTCTGCCCGGGATCGAGCGGATGATATCCGGAAGATCATTCTCCAGATTGGTTCCAAGGGAGCCGGTGCAGAGAGTGATTCCGTTGTGAACATCATCGACTGCATTCAGCATTCTCTGGATCTTCTCCTTGCCGGTGATGATGCGGGGAAGTCCGAACACGCTCCATGCGGGGTCATCCGGATGGATCGCCATCTTAATGTCATACTTGTTGCAGACCGGCATAATTGCCTTCAGAAAATAAACAAGGTTTTCGAACAGCTTCTCCTCGTCGATATCCTTGTACATCTCGAACAGCTCCTTGATGTGAGCCATTCTCTCCGGCTCCCAGCCCGGCATAACGGTTCCGTTCATGCTGCCGCGGATGGAATCAAACATGTCTTCCGGATTGATGGCATCTACCGCTTCCTGTGTGTATGCCAGAACAGTGGAGCCGTCCGGTCTTCTTCTTGCCAGCTCGGTTCTTGTCCAGTCGAATACCGGCATGAAGTTGTAGCATACCATGTGGATATCCTCTTACCGAGGTTCTCCAGAGACTTGATGTATGCGTCGATATCCTTGTCGCGGTCTGCGCTGCCGGTCTTGATGGCATCCGAAACGTTGACGGACTCAATACCGCTGATGTGAAGTCCGGAAGCTTCCACCTCTTCCTTCAGTGCGTGGATCTCTTCCTGGGTCCAGAGTTCACCAGGCTGCTTGTCATAAAGCATCGTGATAACACCGGTTGCATATGCGGTCTGTCTGATCTGCTTGAGGGTAACGGTATCAAACTTGGAACCGTACCAGCGCATTGTCATCTCCATAATCGTAATCCCCTTTCCTTCGTGTAAATGATTTCATAATTAAAAGGCTTTCTTGTTCAACTGTCTCTATTATTGCGAATCCGCGGCAGAAATCCATTGACTGGTTTGTTGTTAATATTGTAAATATTGCGATCAGGCGTTAAGATCTGAATCAGAATTCCTGAAAGCGTTCCTTTCAGGCCCTGCACAGGAAAAAACAGCTTCTCTGAGATCATAAAGAAAGGCAGTATGATGAAAGGAAACCTCCGCTCCGCGTTCAATACCAGACAGTACATGCAGTCCAGGGACTTCGAAGTTTTCTATTACAGTGACCTGCATTTTCACACGCTCCCTGCGCACACGCATAATTACTATGAATTCTACCTGTTTCTCGAGGGCGATCTGGATCTGGAAATTTCCGGTCACGCAAGACCGCTCCATCCGGGCGACATGGCTCTCGTTCCTCCCGGAGTTTCTCACCATGCTCTGATGCACGACTCCGACCGTCCGTACCGGCGTTTTGTCCTATGGATCAGTCAGGAATACGCCGCAAGTCTTCTTGCGGACTCTCCCGATTATGTCTTCCTGATGCAGCGGGCCGCCACCTCCGGCCGGTGCTATTATCATTTTCACGAAGCCGAATTTTCCTCCATCCAGGCCCGCATGATGCGGCTTCTGGAGGAGCTGCACTCCAATCGCTACGGCCGCAGTGCCGCGGTCCGGCTCGCGCTCAACGATCTCATTCTCTACATGAACCGCATTATATATGAACGGGAACACCCCATCGTCTCCGGATCCGGAGATCTGATGCAGGAGCTGACGCTGTTCATCGACGGACATCTGACAGAGGACCTCTCCCTGGACGTTCTCGCGGACAGGGTCTGCCTCTCCAAGTATTACATTGCCCATTATTTCAAGGACAATCTCGGCATTTCCATCCATCAGTACATCACCAAAAAACGCCTGCAGGGCTGCAGCGAGGCCATTGCCTCCGGGGCAGATATCACCCGCACCTTCGATGAATACGGGTTCCGGGATTATTCCAGCTTCTACCGGGTCTTCCGGAAGGAATACGGTATGTCGCCCAAAGAATACCAGGAGGCGCATCACATGAACGCTGTCCGGTCCGGAATGCGCATCTAACCGCAGCAAGAATCGCGACACGTATTTGACCGCAAGCGGTCATCCGTGTCGCAATTCATACTGTGCGAAACAGATATTGTAATCTGACCATCCCTTTTCAGGGGTTCAAAGGATAAAATGCAGCATGGCTGCCATAAACGGATTACTGTGAGGTATAAAAAGGAGAGTATCATGGCTCGGATCGGTCTTGTTGTGGAAGGCGGCGGCATGAAATGCGCCTACAGCGCCGCCGTACTGGATAAATTTCTGGATGATCACATTTCATTTTACTATGTGTGCGGTGTTTCTGCGGGAAGCGCCAATGCTGCCTCGTATCTTGGCGGACAGCGCGGCAGGAATCTTCGTTTTTATACCGAACACATTCACGAGAGGGAATATTTTGGCTTTGACAGCTACCTGAAAAGCAGAGATTTGTTTGGTCTCGACTATATTTATTCCACAATTTCTAATCAGGGAGGTGCAGATCCGCTGAACTGGGCAGGCGTTGAAGCCAATCCTGCGCGCTATGAGGTCGTTGCCACCAACGCATTGACCGGGAAACCGCATTATTTTGACAAAAGCGAGATCCATCCGAACGATTACACCATCGTCAAGGCCAGCTGCGCCCTGCCGGCCGCCTGCCGGCCCCGGGTGATTGACGGCATTCCCTATTACGACGGTGGCGTTTCCGACTCCATTCCAGCGGACCGCGCTCTGGCCCAGGGGTGCGACAAGCTTGTTTTGATCCTGTCCAAGCCGCGCGATTTCGTCAAGCAGCCAGAGAAGTTCCGAGCATTCTACTCTCTTGCCTGCCGCCGTTATCCAAAGATTGTGGAACTTCTGAACAACCGGCACATTCTCTACGCCGAGGCATTTCGTCATGTCTTCGATCTCGAAAAAGAAGGCAAGGCGTTCATCTTCGCTCCCAGCCGGAATCTTCCCATGAGTACTTTTGCCATGGATGCCGCCGAGAACAAAAAGCTCTATGATCTGGGGCTTCAGGACTATGCGGCGCAGCGAATCGCGCTGCTGGAGTTTATGAAAAAAAAGGCGTAGATGTTCCCCGCCTGTTCTCAGCGAAGGAACATCCCGCCATCTCTCAAAAAAATTTCTGTCAGTTCTCGACCAGCTGGTATGTTACCGTCACGGTTGCCGTAACATCATTCTCTCCAGGCATCACCGTCATTCCGCCATCTGCCGATGCCGCCTCCGTATACTGCTTCGCGTCGTTCATTGTGCTGTAGCCGGAGTCCTGCCCCTCTGAGACAGAAAGAATCTTCTCCAGACGGCATCCTTCCTTGGCTGCGAGCTTCTGTGCCTTTTCCTGAGCACGGTCCATGGCCGCATCCAGAGCCTTGTCGTAAGCTGCCTCAGCTTCACTGTAATCAAAGGTGATTCCGTTGATCACATTCACTCCGGCATCGCCAGTCTCGTCCAGAAGCTCCCCGATGTCCTCCACCTTCAGATTCTTCACCGTCAGCATCGTGGTTACCGTATAGCCGGTCAGCTCACTGACGTCCTTACTGTAATCATAGTTGGCATAAAGATCAAAGCTGCTGGTCGCAATGTTCTTCTTGTCCACGCCGGCATTGATCAGGACATCAATGACATTATTGACATCCTTGGAATTCTTGTCCTGTGCCGTCTTGGAAGAAGTATCCACCGTCTGGACGCCAATGGAAATGGATGCCTTGTCCGGCGTCACCGTCGCCGTCCCGCTTCCGGTTACCGTGAGCGTTGCAGCATCTGCCGCCACGGTCACCTGCGAGCCCTGATCCTTCTCAGTGGACTCCAGCGTCATGGGTTCGTCATCGGAATTCTTCTGATCTGCTGCAGCCTTCTCTTCCTCTGTATTTTCTGTTGTCAGCGTAGAAGCATCCTCGCCTTCTCCCGTCTTATTGTTCTTTGCCATCTTCAGAGTAGCCGCTGCATCTGCCTCCAGAACTCCTGCGTTCTTCAGCTCCGCACATCCTGTCATCATTCCCGCTGCCATGCAGCCAATCAATATAGTAACCGCAAGTTTTTTCTTCATTCTTCAACTTCCTTTCTTCCGGCAGGCTGTGCCGGACCTGTGCCTGTTGCCCCTGCCGCGTCTTACACCGAGCGTTTCGGTTCCTTGAAAATCTGCAGGAAGATTTTACGGTAATCACGTCTTCTATCTGCAGATACAGATCAGGCGCTCCTGATGTTGCAGATGGAAAATATTTTTTCTCTGCTTTCTGATCTCATTATACAGGAACCTTTCTAAAAAAACGGTAAAATCGCGCGGCATCAGACCATGTCCGGGCTGTTCTTTACGATCTCTTTGCAAAGGGACAGCCACTCGCAGTCTGGGCAGGTTTCTTCCAACCGATTCCGGCTAAGCGGCCTGGTTGCCCCGGAAAGTTCTTCCCAGGTCAGAATCTGTCCATAGCCAAAGCAGGTCTCTCGAAGGACATTCGCATCAAACAGCGGCGGATGTTCGGACGAGCAGGCACTCCCCCGACGGTTGGGACACCGTGCGCACAAATCATCCGCCCCCTTCGTGATGCAGACTCTGGTTTTGGGATTGCTCATCAGCTTCTCCTGCATTTCTGCCATATTCCGGCTGAAATCATCCGAATAGCCCTTCCCCCTGAAATTCAAAAGGCACAGCCCGTGGTGCGGGCGAAGATGCACCATCCCGGCCTCTTCCTGCGCATGGCTGCTCTCCATTTGCTGTTTTTCCATATGCTGCGTTTCTGTGTTCTTTTCCCTCAGATCTTTCATGTCTTGCATGCTGATACCTCACTAAGACAAAATTCACGAAGGCGTTCTTCCTCCGGATACCAAAAAACTGCTGCCCTTGCCCACGTGCGGCAACAGGCAGCAGTTCTTGATCAATCTCGTAAAGTAATTCTGCTGATTTTCTTTTCATGACGCCGGACAGAGAATCGTTCTCTCCACCATTGCCAGGAACATGAACAGGCGGATCAGTTCTCCGATGATGCCATTTTGGCAATTGCTTTTTCCAGCGGAAGGCTGATCAGCACAACCACAATCATCTTCAGAATATCCCCCGGCAGGAACGGAATCACACACATTCCCATCGCTGCTGCAACCCCTGTGCCGCTGACTGCGCAGAACCATGCTGTTCCAAAAGCATACAGCACAACCGTTCCGATCGCCATGGCAAGCAGCATCCAGAGCACGCGCAGCTTTCCGGATTTGTTTTTACCGAATTTCCAATACAGCAGACCCGTCAGAAGAGCCAGAACCGGATATGCGACGATATAGCCGCCCGTCATTCCGGCAATGCAGGAGACGCCTGCACTGTACCCCGCAAAAACCGGCACGCCGACTGCCCCGAGCAGTACATAGATCAGCTGTGAAATAAACCCGAATTTTGCACCCAGAAGCACACCTGCCAGCATAACTGCAAAGGTGCACAGAGAAATCGGAACCGGACCGATTGGAACAGAGATCGGTGCAAGAATGCAGGTAATGGCTGCGCACATCGCGCACAGCACAAGGTTTCTGGTTTTATTCCTCTTCATTGTCAATGCCCTCTCATCATATCTGTATTGTGTGAAGAAAATATTTTTTCCTTTTCTCAGATCCATGAGCTAGGGTAGCATTCCGCCTTTTCATTGTCAACCAATTTTAACATTCGAGTTAACAATCGGCCAATTTTCTCTTGCCGTCCTTTCATGACCGGTTTGCGTTTCGTCCCAGTCCGATTTTCCTTGCTGCCTTCATGACCGGCCGAAACAGAACAAAACACAGGATAAAATTACTGACGCCATGTACAACATCATAGGGAATGCCTGCAATCCACCAGGCTATGGCCGCCTTCGGCCCGCCCATGATCCAATACGGAATCGCACAGGCTGCGCCGAAGAACAGGCCGAACAGCGCGGCGAAAATGCAGTACCACCAATAACCGTCCCGATCCTTTGGAAAATAACGGTGAAGCAAAGATACACACACAATCTCCAGTGGCCAGACATATAGATACATGACCACCCAGAGGCCGCTTCCGAAGACCAATGTCTCAATCCCGGTAAACGCGAAGGACACCAGGATTGTCTTCCTGCCGTAGAGAATCGTGAATACCAGAAAAAGGAATGTCACAAGTTCCACATTCGGCAAAAAATCAAGCGCCCGCTTGACGGCTTCAATCAAAGCCAGCATCATGGCCATTTCTGTCAGATTCCGGACTCCCTGTGCCGCGTTCCACGGTGCTTTTCTCCGAAAGCCTTCGGGCACCTTTGTCTTTTCCCTGTCCGCGCCTTCTTGTGTCATTGCTGCGGGGAAGCCTCATAAACGAACCGGAACGAATCTCCGTCCGCAACCGGCTGCTGATCCGCTCCGTACTGGCCATACTCTCCATTGACATAGATGGCCCAATAGGAACCGTCCTTATCATAATCCGCAGTCTCTCCGTTGATTGCCGTAATGAACAGGCCGTAGTCGCTGGTGGTTCCCTCATAGGAGAAGTCTCCCGCTGCCTGCAGCTCATCCATAAGACCGCTCAGATACTCCGCATCCGTCTTCCCCTGATAGGTCTTGCTGCTTCCGTCCGAGGCAACCACCTCAACGGTATATGCCTTGGTTCCTTCCTGCGTCTTCGGGCCAAATGCCTGATATACGCCCAGGAACACGGCAATGATGGCGATCACAATGACAACAGCTGTAAGAATTTTCGTCTTCTTTTTCATTCACATTATCCCTTCCTCCGCGGTCATCTGCGGCAATCCATGAAAAGAACATGGCAGGAACTGCAAAGGCAGCCTCTCCAGTGTGTCTTTTTTGCAAACCTTCGTATATAATACGAACAAAGTATTTTCTTTTCAATTATCATATTGATGCATCACTTTCAAACTTCTCCAAAAGCAGGAAAGGTATTCAGGCTTCTCTTATGAAAATTACTCAGATTTTTGCCGAACACGAAGTCACCATCTCCTTTGAGGTATTTCCGCCGAAGACCGACGACCGCTACGCTGCGGTGGAAAAGGCCGCGCGCGAAATCGCAGCTCTCCACCCCGCCTTCATGAGTGTCACCTATGGCGCAGGCGGCGGAACTTCCAGCAACACTGCTGCCATTGCGGCCGACATCCAGGATAAATACCACACACCGGTCCTTGCTCATCTTACCTGTGTCTCTTCCACCAGAGAGCATGTCCGCAGCATGGTGCAGGTCTATCGGGAAAAGGGAATTGAGAACATCATGGCTCTGCGCGGCGATCTCCCGAAGGAAGGCCGCAGCATCTTCGAGTACAGTCACGCCAGCGAACTGATTTATGATATTAAGTCCATCGATGATCAATTCTGCATCGGGGGCGCCTGCTACCCGGAAGGACATGTAGAATGTGAGAGTCCTTCCGCAGATATCCGTTATCTTAAGGAAAAGGTTGAGGCCGGTGTTGATTTCCTCACCACGCAGATGTTCTTCGACAACAATGTGCTCTACAATTTCCTCTACCGCATCCGCGAGGCGGGCATCGAGGTTCCGGTTCTTCCCGGCATCATGCCAATCACCAACAAAAAGCAGGTGGCGCGAAGCGTTGCTCTTTCCGGCTCCACCATTCCGCAGCGTTTCCGCATGATGGTGGACCGCTTCGGGGATGATCCTGCCAAAATGAAGCAGGCCGGCGTCATTTATGCAACAGAACAGATCATTGATCTGATTTCCAACGGCGTGACACACATTCACGTTTACTCCATGAACAAGCCGGACATTGCCGCCGGCATCATGAATTCCCTGTCCGCTATCCTGGACAATTAAGGCAGAGCTCCCATGACCGTTTATGAAACTGCCAAAGCATCCGTCGGCATCCCAAAGCGGGAGGTTTTCCGCTATCTCGGCTATCGGGGAATTACCCCGGACGAGACGATCCTTGGCCGCGTTGAAGAGGCTGTTCAGAAGCTTCAGAAGGAAAGCCATCCCCGCAGCGCATGGAATGTATTTCCACTTGAGCTTTCCGCCTCTTCGCCAGATGACATTCAGATCGGAAGTCTTCGCTTCTCCAGCCGGCAGCTTTCCAGAAATCTCCGCGGCTGCAGCCGCGTGGTCCTTATGGCTGCAACCATCGGCCCCGGCGCTGATTTTCTGATCCGCCGCTCGGAGGCTGTCAGCATGCTGGACGCCGCCATTTTCCAGGCGGCAGGAGCCGCCATGGCAGAATCCTGGTGCGATGAAGTCAACCAAAGAATCATCGCTGCAATGAAAGAGCAAGGGCTTTTTCCCCGTCCCCGCTTCTCACCTGGCTACGGAGACGTTCCTCTGGATCTGCAGAAGGATTTCTCCGCGCTCCTGCAGATGCCGCAAACCTGCGGCATCTCTCTTACGGACACTCTGCTCATGGTCCCAAGCAAATCTGTCACGGCGTTCATCGGCTTCTCTGAGCATAAGGAGCCCTGCATTCTGGCAGGATGCGAGACCTGCAGCCATGCCGCAGACTGCGCCTTCCGTCGGTAAAAGGCTCTTCTGCCGGCAAGCACCTGTTCGTCCTTCGGGCATGAAATCATCTCTGGTTTTATCGGCAGTATTTCCCGCAGGACGGGAATCTCACCCGTTTGCCGACCAAAGCGAATATACAACATTTATGAGGTATCACGTTTATGCGACCTGATTTAAGAGAAAAACTCGGCAAGGAATGGATCTTCTGCGACGGCGCGACCGGAACCTATCTCCAGTCCCGCGGCTTAAAAGGTGGGGAGCTTCCGGAGCTCTGGAATCTTGCGCACCCGGATGTCATCACCGACCTGTACACCGGCTTTCTGAAGGCCGGCTCCAACATCATCAATGCCAACACCTTCGGTGCCAATATTCTGAAATATCCCGATCAGCTGGAAGAAATCATCGGCTCCGCCATCCGCCTTGCAAAAGAGGCAAGAAAGAATTGCGGACGTGAAGAGGATGCCTACATCGCGCTGGATATCGGTCCCACCGGAAAGCTCCTGGAGCCTCTGGGTGATCTTTCCTTTGAAAGGGCCATTGAAATTTTCGCCGAGGTCGTCCGGATCGGAGCTGCAGCCGGGGCCGACCTCGTTCTCATCGAAACGATGAACGACACCTACGAGATCAAGGCCGCCGTCCTCGCCGCCAAGGAGAACTGTGATCTTCCGGTTCTTGCCACCACAACCTTCGACCGCCACGGGCAGCTTCTGACCGGCGCCGGTGTCGAAGCCGTCGTGCCGCTCCTTGAGAGTCTGCATGTCGATGCCCTTGGTGTCAACTGCTCCCTCGGTCCCCACGAAATGAAACCGATTGTGCAGCGCCTCGTCAATGCCGCCTCCATTCCAGTCATCGTCAATCCCAACGCAGGGCTTCCCCGCGAAGAGAACGGGAGAACCGTCTTCGACGTCACTCCGGAGGACTTTGCTTCCACGATGTCCGACCTCGCCGACCTGAACATCCAGGTGGCAGGCGGCTGCTGCGGAACCACGTTCGAGCACATCCGCCAGGAGATCTCCCTTCTGAAGAAAAAGCCCTTCCGGCCCCAGGTTTCCAAGCACCGCACTGTTGTCACCAGCTTCTCCCGCGCAGTCGAAATCGGTTCCCGCTGCGTCATCATCGGCGAACGGATCAACCCGACCGGCAAAAAACGCTTCAAGCAGGCTCTGCGCGACCAGGATCTCCCTTACATTCTGCAGGAGGGTCTCAATCAGGAGGATGCAGGGGCCGACATTCTGGATGTCAATGTCGGTCTTCCCGAAATTGACGAGCCCGCCATGATGGAGACCGTTGTCAAACGCCTTCAGGGGGTCACCGGACTTCCGCTTCAGATTGACACAACGGATGTTCAGGCCCTGGAACGTGCTCTGCGCTGCTACAATGGAAAGCCCATGATCAATTCCGTCAACGGCAAGGAAGAGAACATTGAGGCGGTCATGCCGCTTGTTGCCCGCTATGGCGGCGTTCTCGTCTGCCTTGCTCTTGATGAAGACGGGATTCCCGCATCCGCAGACGGCCGCATGGCGGTTGCCCGTAAAATTTATGCCGCTGCAGACCGTTACGGCATCTCCCATGACGACCTCGTCATTGACGGACTATGCATGACCATCTCCTCGGACAGTTCCGGAGCGCTCACCACCCTGGAAACACTGCGGCGGGTTCGGGATGAGCTGCATGGCCACACAATCCTCGGTGTATCCAATATCTCCTTCGGGCTTCCTGCAAGAGAACTGGTCAACGCACATTTTCTTACCATGGCAATGCAAAGCGGCCTCTCGTGCGCCATCATCAACCCCGGCAACGAGCCGATGATGCAGGCCTACCGGACAAGTCTTGCTCTCCTGAATCAGGATGATCAGTGCATGGGCTTTATCAACGCCTATCACGACTATGTCCCAGCAGCGAAGCGTTCCCATGAGACTCCTGCAGCCAGCTCCGACGCATCATCTCCTGCTCCCGGAGCCGATAGCAGAGCCGTTCCCGCGCACAGTTCACTCTACCAGGCCATTGAACGGGGCATGAAGGAGAAAGCCGCTTCCGCAACCTCCGACGGGCTGAAGGAACGTTCCGGTCTGGACCTCATCAATGAGGAGCTGATTCCCGCACTGGATCAGGTCGGACAGGGATTTGAAAAGGGCACAATTTTCCTTCCCCAGCTTCTCATGAGCGCCGAAGCCGCAAAGGCTGCTTTTGCCGTCATCAAGGATTCCATGGCCGGGCAGCCGCAGAAAATCAAAGCAAAGGTCATTCTTGCCACCGTCAAGGGCGACATTCACGACATCGGCAAAAATATTGTGAAGGTCATGCTGGAGAACTACGGATACGATGTGATTGATCTGGGAAAGGATGTTCCCCCCGAAACCATTGTAGAAACCGCCATCCGGGAGAACGTCACGCTGGTCGGACTCTCTGCTCTCATGACTACTACTGTGGTCAGCATGGAAGAAACCATCCGCCAGCTCCGGGCTAAGAAGCCTGACTGCCGTGTCATGGTCGGCGGCGCCGTTATGACACAGGAATATGCGGATGCCATCGGCGCAGATTATTACGGAAAGGATGCCATGGCATCTGTCCGCTATGCCGATTCACTCTTTGCCTGACCAGCGCCCGAACTTTTTCCCCAGAAGGGGCTGCCGCTTTATGCGGCAGCCCCTTCTTTTCAGCGA
>CALEFO010000027.1 GCA_937877165.1 uncultured Lachnospiraceae bacterium
CTCGTGATCAGAAACCTTCATGTGACCGATCTCTCCGCCTGCACCGTGCGATCCCGGAAGGATTTTGCCATTTAAAATAATTCCTCCGCCGACACCGGTTCCGAGCGTCACGAGAACCATATTCTCAAAGCCCTTTCCGCCGCCCTTCCACTGCTCGCCGAGTGCTGCAACGTTCGCGTCATTTCCAACCTTTACCTTCATGCCGTCCAGAAGTCCCGAAAGCGTGGAGGCCACATCAATCACACCCCAATGAAGATTGACTGCCTCGTTGACAACGCCGTTCTCCAGAACCGGTCCGGGTACGCCAATGCCAAGTCCCTCGACCTCATCCGCTGCGATCTTCTTCTCCTCCAGCTTGCCCTTGACCGAAGCGGCAATGTCCTCCAGGATATAGCGCCCGTTGTCCTCTGTCCGGGTCGGAATCTCCCAGCTCTCCAGCAGCTCCTCCTTCTGCGCATCAAAAAGGCCGTGCTTGATCGTCGTACCGCCTACATCAATTCCGAATGCATACTTCTTTGCCATCTGTCTTCCCTCCAAAATCCTTCTGATCCCCCTCACTGAGGCAAAAAGCGCGAGCGCGGTTTTGCCTGGCGTGGCTGCACCAATGCTGCAATTGTTCCCGCTCCCTTGCCGGTTTGTTCATCAACCGGCGGGGAATTCCGATGCCGTGACCGGCCCGAAACAAAAGATGCCAGCCGCAGTGCTCAAAAGCACCGCGGCTGACATACAGTATACGCTATTTACCCCTGTTTGGCACCCTGCGGCTGCCAGAACTCGACTTACTCCGTGCTCCCCTTATAGCGGGAAAGGAACTGCTTCGTTCTTTCTTCCTTCGGATTGCCGAACACTTCCTCCGGCGTTCCCTGCTCGGCAATTCGTCCGTCATCCATGAAAATCACATGGTCCGACACATCCCGCGCGAATTCCATCTCGTGCGTCACGATGATCATCGTCGTATGATTGTCCGCAAGACGCCGAATCACCTTCAGAACCTCCCCGGTAAGCTCCGGATCCAGAGCCGAAGTCGGCTCATCGAAGCACAGAATGTCCGGGCGCAGTGCCAATGCCCTCGCAATCGCGACACGCTGCTGCTGGCCGCCGGACAGCTGGTGCGGGTAGTTGTTCATCCGATTGGAAAGTCCCATCTCGCCAAGAAGCGCTTCCGCGTGCTCCCGGATTTTCTCCTCTTCCTCGTCCTTCTTCCCCCCTTCCTCAGAAAGAAGGCGGGGTGCCAGCATGACATTCTCCAGCGCCGTGTACTGCGGGAACAGATTGAAGGACTGGAACACCATACCGAAATGAAGGCGCTTGCGGCGGATTTCCTCATCACCTGCCTTCTCGTGAAGCCCGGCATCAAAAAGGGTCTCGCCCCTGACCGAAATCGTGCCGCCATCCGGCGTCTCCAGGAAGTTCAGGCAGCGCAGAAGCGTCGTTTTGCCGGATCCGGACGAGCCGATGATCGACAGGGCCGTTCCCTCCTCCATGGAAAACGTAATGTCCTTCAGAACCTCTGTGTTTCCAAAGCTTTTCTGTACGTGTTTTACCTCAAGAATTGACATTTTGATAACTTAACCTCTCTGTATACAGAGTGCCGCTTAACGGCACTCTAAGCAGGAGAAGATGTCATCCGACATCTTCGAGTGCAGCGGTTTCGCCGAATGTGTCTCCCAACAGTTTTACCGGAAATAACTGAGCTTCTTCTCAATGCGGTCGAACAGTATCGTCAGAAGGCCGGAGAAGATCAGATAGAACACGCCCGTGTAGAACAGCGGCCAGATGATGCCCGCGCTCTTGATGAACGACTGACCATTCCAAATGATCTCATACACCGCGATGACGCGCGCAAGAGACGTATCCTTTACCAGCGTGATGATCTCGTTGGACATCGGTGGAACAATGCGCTTAATGACCTGAAGCAGCACCACCTTCCGAAAGATCTGCCCCTTCGTCATACCAAGAACCTGTCCGGCCTCATACTGGCCGACCGGAATGGACTGAATGCCGCCGCGGTAAATCTCCGAAAAATAGCAGGCATAATTGATCACGAATGCCACCAGCGCCGCCACAAATCTTCCACTGGTACCGGATCCCCACCAGTTGTTTTTCAGAATAATGCCCGGGCCGTAATAGATGACGAGCAGCTGCAGAAGAAGCGGAGTTCCACGGATCACCCAGATCAGGAACTTGATCGGGTACTGCAGAATCTTCACCCGGCTCATGGAGCCGAGACTGATGAACAGTCCCAGCGGCAGCGAAAAAATCAAAGTCAGGCCGAAAAGCTTCACAGTTCCCCAGAAGCCCTCCAGCAGGGATAGTGTAACGGTCCAGAACATGACGGGAAAAATCCTCCACCTCAAAAATAATCTTCTGCATGCGCCGGCAGCTTCCCCTCCGGGAAAATCCGTGCAGCTGCAGTGATCTCTCTAAAAGCCAAACACAAGGCCCGGCATATCTGTCGGGCCCTGCTGATTGTTCTCCACAGCGGTCAAATCCCCCTTGAAAGACAAGACCATCCTCTCAGAAATTCTCCGCCGTGATATATGCGACGCTGTGTATTTACTGTGCTACGATTGCATCCTGCACGCCGTACTGCTCTGCAATGCTCTGCATCGTGCCGTCATCGTAGAGCTTCTTGAATTCATCATTGATATAGGAAGCAAGATCGGATCCCTTGCGGCAGCCAACGCCGTACTCCTCGGTGGTCAGCTCCAGTGTGTGGGTCAGAGTCGGATAATCCGTGCCGTCGCCAATCATCGCGCCTGCCATCAGAAGGTCAATGATACTCGCGTCAGATGTTCCCGCAGAAACCTCCATCAGCGTGTCTGCCTGCGAAGTCAGGGCTGTGTAGTTGAAGCCATTCTCCTTGGCAGCCTCTTCTCCTGCGGAGCCTGCCTCTACGGCAAACGCAAGGTCCTTCATGCTGTCTGCGTCCTTGTACGAATCCGCCTTGTCCGCAGGAAGAACCACGACCTGTGCATTGTTGCAGTATGCATTGGTGCACGCCATGGAAGAGGTTACCTCATCCGTCAGCGTCATGCCGTTCCATACGACATCAATACTCTTGTTCTCGAGCTCCAGAATCTTGTTGTCCCAGTCAATCTCCACGAACTGGACATCCACACCAAGGTCCTTCGCGACCTGCTTCGCCATATCCGCATCGAAGCCGATCCAGTCGCCGTTCTCATCCTTGTAATCCATCGGCTCGAAATCCGTGATGCCGACGATCAGGCTGCCTTTCTTCTTAATGTAATCCACGTCGCTGTCTGAGCTGCCGGAGCTCTTGCTCCCGCATCCTGCGAGCATCCCTGCTGCCATCAGTCCGGTCAATACCACTGCCAGTACTCTCTTTTTCATAATCATCCTCCCCGCCGCGTCTGTCTGCGGCACCTGTTCCGCCTGGAAAAATGTTCCTTCTCATTTCCCAGCCGGCACTTCTCATACTGCTTCCGTTTGCTTCTGTGTTTTAATTGGTTATCACTTTACCATATGAAAGTGTGCGATGCAACCATCTGCCGAAAAAAAAATCACAAATTGCCAAAGGTTAGGTGAAGCTAATTTCTGTTCATCTGCTACACTGTCTGCAATGGCATTGAAGGACAGTTGGTATATTCGGCGAAACCGCCTTTGCGGATTTTGCCTCAGCGGGGTAGAAACATGACATTAAAAGATCTGAAAATCGGTGAAAGTGCCGTGATTACGAAGATTGGCGGAGAGGGTGCTCTTCGTCAGCACTTTCTGGATATGGGCGTCATTCCCGGCGCCGAAACAACCGTTGTCAAGTTCGCACCCATGGGAGATCCGATGGAGCTGCAGATTCACGGGTACGAGCTGACTCTGCGCCTTGCGGACGCAGATCAGATTGAGATAACACCCATCAAAGAGCGCACCAACAAGCATACGCGCGTACAGGAGATCCGTCCTTCTGAGCACCCGGGCCTTGGCGAGGACGGCAAATACCATCACAAGGATGACGGCACGCCACTCCCCGAGGGGACGCTTCTTACCTTTGCACTTGTCGGCAACCAGAACTGCGGCAAGACAACACTCTTCAATCAGCTGACCGGTGCCAACCAACATGTTGGAAACTTCCCCGGTGTCACCGTGGACCGCAAGGACGGAGCCATCAAGGGCTTCCCGAACACCCTCGTCACGGACCTTCCCGGAATTTATTCCATGTCACCCTATTCCAGTGAGGAAATTGTCTCCCGGAATTTCGTACTGAATGACAAGCCGCGCGCCATCATCAACATCGTCGACGCAACCAACATTGAGCGGAACCTCTATCTGTCCATGCAGCTTCTGGAAATGGATGTTCCGATGGTCATCGCCCTGAACATGATGGATGAGGTCGAAGCCAATCACGGTTCCATTGACATCAATGGAATGGAGTCGCTTCTCGGTGTTCCCGTCGTTCCGATTTCTGCCGCGAAAAACGAGGGTGTGGATGAACTGGTCCGTCATGCCATCCACATCGCACAGTATCAGGAAAAGCCAAGGGTACAGGACTTCTGTTCCAAGGATGACCACGGCGGCGCCATTCACCGCGCGCATCACGCAGTCGAGGCCATCATTGAGGATCACGCCGAGCGCGCAGGCCTTCCGCTTGCCTTTTCTGCCAATAAGGCCATTGAGGGGGATCCCCTGATTCTCGCGCAGCTGGATCTGGACACCAACGAGCAGGAAATGCTCGAGCATGTCATTGTCCAGATGGAAAAAGAGGGTGGGATGGACCGCGCCGCCGCCATTGCCGACATGAAGTTCGACTTCATTGAGCGTGTCTGCGAGGCCACCGTCGTAAAGCCGAAGGAAAGCCGGGAACGGATCCGTTCCGAGAAGATCGACAGGATTCTGACGGGAAAATATACCGCCATCCCCTGCTTTGTCCTCATTATGCTGCTCGTATTCTACCTGACCTTCAATGTCATCGGCGCAGCCCTTCAGAATCTTCTTGCCGCCGGCATTGACGCTCTGTCCGGCGCTGCAGACCGCGCACTCACCGCCTCCGGTGTCAGTGCGGGACTTCACAGCCTTGTCATCGACGGAATCTTCACCGGTGTCGGCTCGGTTCTTTCGTTCCTGCCGATCGTCGTGGTACTGTTCTTCTTCCTGTCCCTGATGGAGGACTCCGGCTACATCGCCCGCGTCGCCTTCTTCATGGACAAGCTTCTCCGCAAGATCGGCCTTTCCGGCAGAAGCATTGTTCCAATGCTGATCGGCTTCGGGTGCACGGTTCCCGCCGTCATGTCCACGAGAACGCTGCCATCGCGCCGTGACCGCCGTATGACCATTCTCCTGACGCCGTTCATGAGCTGCTCTGCCAAGCTCCCGCTCTACTCCTTCCTGGTTGCAGCCTTTTTCCCGGGAAAGGGCGGACTTGTCATGACCGCTCTCTATTTCCTCGGAATCGTACTGGCCATCCTGGCCGCGCTTCTTTTCAAAGGGACCCTGTTCAAGGGAGAGGCGGTTCCGTTTGTGATGGAGCTTCCGAACTATCGCATGCCTGGCGCGAAGAACACCCTGCAGCTTCTCTGGGAGAAATCCCGGGATTTTTTGCAAAAGGCCTTTTCCGTCATTCTGATTGCGACGATCGTTGTCTGGTTTCTGCAGAGCTTTGGTCCTTCCCTGAACTATGTCACGGACTCCTCAAAGAGCCTGATGGCCATCGTTGCAGGTGCTCTTGTCCCGCTGTTCCGGCCGCTCGGTCTCGGCAACTGGAAGGTCATCACGGCACTCATTTCCGGCTTCATGGCAAAGGAAAGCGTTGTCTCTACCCTGCAGGTTCTGTTCGGGAACGGAATTGCCTCCATTCTGACGCCGCTCTCCGCCGTCAGCATGCTGGTCTTCTGCCTGCTGTATACGCCGTGCGTTGCCGCAATTGCTTCCATCCGCCGGGAGCTTGGCGGCACCTGGGCGGTCGGCGTTGTCATCTTCCAGTGTGTGGTTGCCTATCTCGCCGCCTTCCTTGCACATACCGTATGCATGCTGCTGGGGATGATGTAAATTCCTCAGCGAGGTATAAGTTTGAATGTGATCGCCGATGCGATCGCATTCAAACAGCAGCATCGGTGCTGACGCACCGGCTGCCGCATTCGGCAAAACCACTGCACTCGAAGATGCCTGATGACATCTTCTCCTGCTTAGAGTGCCACCAAGTGGCACTCTGTACACAGAGAGAATTCGCCTTCGCGAAATTCTCTCTGGTATCGCGGATTTTGCCTCAGCGAGGTATAAAAAGGGAGTTTTCTCATGAATCCTGCTGATCTTGTTGTCATTGCCATTGTTGTCTGTGCCGTGGTCCTGGCTCTCCGTCAGATGATCCGCAGACATAAAAACGGTTGCAGCTGCTGCGGCGGATGCGGCGCCGGCAACAGCTGCAACAAGTGCCATCACTCGTCCCTCCGTCTCAGATGCAGGTAAAAGCACACATTCAATACAATTCCGACCACAGTTGAGGTCGGTGCAGCCAAGCCGATCATCGTCAGGCTGGCGTCCGGCTGAATGCTCATGAAATACGCCATCGGCAGCCGGACCAGCAGTGTTTGCACAAGCCCCTGTACCATAACCCACAGGGTTTTGTCATTGCCGTTAAAATATCCCACCATACTGAACAGCACAGCCGTTGCGATCGTTTCCGGAGCAAAGCCCTTCAGATAAGCATACGCGTTTGTCACAACAGCGGCGTCCGAAGTGAAGACGCCGGACAAAACATCTCCCTGAAGCCACACCAGTGCGAACACCGCACATCCGAAGAGAAGCCCGATTCCGATTCCGGTATACATCGATTTTCTGGCTCTTTTCTTGTTCCCGGCTCCGACATTCTGCGATACAAAGGAAGCCATGGACTGCATCAGAGAGCTTGGAATCAGCATGGCGAAATTCACAATTTTGCAGGCCACCCCATAACCGGAGGATGCCTCCAGTCCAAGGCGGTTGACAAAGGCACAAAGTGCAAGAAAGGAAAGCTGCGTCAGAAATTCCTGAAGTGCCAGCGGAAGGCCAATGACCAGGAACTTCCTGCACTGTTCATTCAATCCGAAATCCGCTTTCGCGAATCGGAACGGAAGCTTCTTCTTCAGCAGCATCAGGACCGCACAGACCACACTGACCGCCTGAGCAAACACCGTGGCAATCGCAGCACCTGCTGCATCCAGATGAAAGCCTGCCACCAGAAGCAGATCTCCGAAAACATTAACTACACACGCCACCAGAACGAACAAAAGCGGCGATTTGCTGTCCCCCAGTCCGCGAAAGATGGCAGACAGCAGATTGTATGCCACAATAAAGAAAATTCCTCCTCCGCAGATGCGGACATAGCTGGTCGTAAGCTGCACTGCCTCCTCCGGGGCCTGCATAAGAACCGAAATGGGTCGGGCACATCCGACCATCACCACGAACAATGCGGCAGAAATCAGGGCAAAGACCACGACGGCTCCGCCAACGACTGATCCGATCATCTGGGGCTTTTTCTCCCCCAGATACCGGGCAATCAGAACCGTGACGCCCATCGCGAACTGCGTCACAACAAACGTAACCAGATTCAGCACCTGACTTCCCGTAGAAACCGCGGAAAGCCCGGAGGTGGAGCCAAAGTGTCCGACCACCAGAAGGTCCACTGCGCCATATGCCGCCTGCAGAACCAGGGCTCCCAGAATCGGCAGCATAAAGCGGACAAGTTTCTTCAGAATGCTGCCCTTTGTAAAATCAGCCTGATCATTTTTCAAAATAAATTCTCCTTTCCGACATCACCTGATAAAACTTTTCTATCGTGCGGATGGTGCACTCGGCATCCTCCCTGGAAATTGCATCCATATAGGGAGAAAGTCTGCCAAAATAGTCCCGGTCATATTTTGCCGAGAGCTCTCTTCCTTTTCCGGATAATGAAAGATACGTCACACGTCCGTCCTCGGCAGAGGTTTCCTTGACCAGATACCCCTTCGTCTCCATGTCCTTAACCGTCCTCGTAACACCCGGACGCGGCAGATTCAGTGCGCTGCTGATGTCGGAGACCTTGGCACGCATCCCCTTCTCCTCCAGCTTCTGAATGACATCCATATATTGAATATAGGATGACGTGACCCCCTTGGGCAGAGGCGGCAGCAGCTCGCGTGCCCTTTTTGCCAGGTAGCAGGCATCCATCATGCGCTTCATCAGTTCCGTATCCATCGTTTCCTCCATTCATTGCCTTCGGTAATTATCTTTGGTAATTATATGGGCAAAAAAGGTGTGCGTCAATTGCTTCATTACGATTATCTAAACTGCGGCCGACTAATTTGTAACTCACGAAGCCTATGCTTCTTTCCTTCAAAAAGTTCAGGAAGATCGGAAAAATAAAAAATCCTCTTGATTTTCCTACCGCACTCTCTTATAAT
>CALEFO010000028.1 GCA_937877165.1 uncultured Lachnospiraceae bacterium
GTGAAGCAGGTCAATCACCCGGCTCTTCCGGAGCATCCGGATCACAAGCTGTTCGAGAAGTATTTCCCGAATGGCGGCGGTTCGATCTTCACCTTCGACATCAAGGGCGGCCAGAAAGAGGCCTTCACGTTCATTGACCATCTGCAGATTTTCTCGCTTCTTGCCAATGTGGCAGATGTGAAGTCTCTGGTGGTACACCCGCTGACAACGACTCACGCCGAGCTCTCTGAGGAGGAAGCGGCGGAGCAGAACATCTATCCGTCCACGATCCGTCTTTCCATCGGAACCGAGAACATCGACGATATTCTCTGGGATCTGGATCAGGCGCTGAAGGCAGCATTTGAGAAGTAAAGCTTTGAAAAGTAAAGATAGATGACGAATCCATGCAATCCGTCATTCCGGTATAAATGCAAGGCCGGGCAGTTTCTCCTATCGGGAAACTGCCCGGCCTTGCTGTGGTATGAACGACGCTGCATTATGCCCCCAGCTTTCTCAGATCCTCGAAGAAGCTGGGGTAGCTGATGTCAACGCAACCGGCATTGTCCAGCGTGGTATCGCCTTCGGCAATGAGGGAGGCAACTGAAAAGGACATGGCGATCCTGTGATCCCGGAAGGTACGGATGTGTGCACCGTGGAGAGGAGCTCCGCCCTCAATGATCATGCCGTCGTCCGTCGGTGTGATCCGGCAGCCCATGGCAGAAAGACCCTCCGTCATGGCAGCGATCCGGTCGGACTCCTTGACCTTGAGCTCGGCGGCGTCGCGGATGATTGTCGTTCCCTCTGCTGCCGCGGCCATAATGGCGATGACTGGAATCTCATCAATCAGTGTGGGGATGATGGAGCCTTCGATGACGGTGCCGTGAAGAGAAGAGGTCTTTACAAGAAGATCCGCTGCGGGCTCGGCGGCATGGCTCTCGTTCAGAACCGTAATGTCGGCCCCCATGGCACGGGCAACTCTTAAGATTCCGTCCCTGGTCTCGTTCATGCCGACGTTTCGGATCAGAACCTCAGAGTTCGGGACAAGGCAAGCGGCCGCGATGAAATAGGCGGCGGAGGAGATGTCTCCCGGAACGATGATTTCGCCGGGGGAATACAGCTCATCGGCAGGAGAGACGCAGACACTGTGTCCGGCAAAGTGCCCGGCCTCATCGGCAAGATCTGTGACAGACGGAGCGTGGCCGAAGGCAGCCAGCATTTTCTCTGTGTGGTCGCGGGAAACAGCGGGCTCAATGACGGTGGTGTCACCCTCGGCAGAGAGCCCGGCGCAGAGAATCGCGGATTTTACCTGCGCAGAGGCAACCTTCGTCCGGAAAGTGATGCCGTGAAGGGGAGTTCCGGTGATTTTAAGGGGAGCGCAGCCGTCATCGTTCATGCTGACGATGTCCGCGCCCATTTCACGGAGCGGCTCCATGACGCGTTTCATGGGACGGCGGTTGACGGAATCATCACCGGTGATGTAGCTGGTGAAGTGCTGCGGCGCCAGAATGCCGCTCATGATGCGCGTGGTGGTCCCGCTGTTCTGGGAATAGAGAGCGACAGGAGAGTGAGACGGATACAGACCGTGCAGCCCGGTTCCGTGTACAGTAAGCTTTCCGGGCTCTGAGAAATCCCGCTCGATGAAAATACCGAGCCGCGAGAAGCAGTCCATGGTTGCGAGGCAGTCCGCACTCTCCAGAAAGTGGGTGATGTGCGTGTCGCCTTTTGCAAGGGATCCGAACATGATTGCCCGATGGGAAATGGACTTGTCGCCGGGAATGGACAGCTCGCCCCTTAAGGAACGAACCGGTGAAAGCGTCAGTGATTTTGCAGGAGCAGCCTCCTTCCCGGTGGAAATGGATGCGGCATCCGCGAGGAGTGCGTCCTTGATCAGAATCTGTCGGTGCATAAGGAATCCTTTCTATACAAATAACGGAAGTAACAAAAGGTACAGTCGCTCTGGAACGAGGCAGGGAAAATGCTGCAGGCGGATGATCCAAGCTCAGTGAATGGTGTAGTTCCTCGTTGTGAGAATTTCCCTCGCTTCGTTCAGATCCTGCTCGGAGTAGAACTCCACGCGGAGCGTACCCTCCTGGTACTCGCGGTTGTGCGTGATGCCGATGTTCTTGATGCTGATGGCATTGACCGCAAGGAGTGTCACGACCTCGGCCAGCATGCCGGGATGATCCTCGATGTCCACGAACAGAAGATGGAGAAGATTATGGGCTCCGCTGGAGGTGCCGTCGAAGCTGTCGCGGTAGTTCTTGGCAGAGTCAAAAAAATCGTAGACCTTTGTTTTGTTCTTCTCTGCGATGTCCTCCCGGATCTTCTGAAGCTCCTCGATATAGGAATCCAGAAGCCTTGTGATGTTGTCGCCATTTGTCATGCAGATTTGCTCCCACATGACGGGGGAGGACGAGGAAATGCGGGTGATGTCCTTGAAGCCTCCCGCCGCGATGGCGTGCATGACGGCATCCTCGGAGTCGGAGTTCTTCACGAGATTGACAAGGCCTGCCGAGACGACATGCGGAAGGTGTGAAATTCCGGCCACTGCATAATCATGAAATGGGCAGGAGATGACAAGCGGAATGGCCTTGATCTGACGGACAAATTCCTGCAGGCAGGCTGTCTTTTCTGCAGGCGTGTCCTTCGTCGGTGCGACGATGTAGTATGCGTTCTCCAGAAGAGAAGCGCGGGAGTTGTGGTAGCGGGTTCGTTCGGAGCCGGTCATGGGATGGCCGCCGACGAAGAAGGAGGAAAGCCCCTCTTTTTCCACCTGCTCCTGGATGTCCCTTTTGGTGGAGCCGATGTCGGTCAGAATAGCGGACGACTTCAGATGGCCCTTCAGCGCGGCGAGATTCTCTGCATTCTTCTGCACGGGAGCACAGAGGAAGACCACGTCGCAGTTCTCGAACATGGCACCGTCCAGCGGTCCGTCCTCGCTGCAGGCGCCGGAATTCACGACGCCGTCGCGGATGGATTCCTCCAGCGTATCGCGGGAAGGATTGTAAGCGATGATTCCGGCTGTTGGCCAGAAGCTCCGGATGGCCTTTGCAATGGAACCGCCGATGAGGCCGAGCCCCACGAAGCCGAAGCGGAAGGTATTAAAATCAGTTGTTTCAGACATTGCTATACCTCAAGAATTATTCATAACGGTATTCCCTGTTCCTGAAAACAGAAGGCACCAAACAGATCTAGTGTACCGCAATTGCAGACAATCTTCCACAATTTATTGCACCAACGCGTTGAACTACGAAAAACACTGTGGTTTTTCTGTGTGGCATCTTCCTTGACACTGTTATTTACGGGCGATATGATGAGAAACGTATGTAAAAGTGGGAAAATACTACGCATTTTCCTTCAGATAGAGCTGCTGCGGCAGGAAGAATGCAGATAGCCTCGAAGCTGCAGCACAGGAGGTAACAGATGAAATACAACTTTAAGAAAATCGAGCCGAAGTGGCAGGCTGCCTGGGAGCAGGCGGATGCATTCAAGGCAGTGGATTTTGACAAGAAGCCGAAGTGGTACGGCCTGGTCGAGTTCCCGTATCCGTCCGGAGCCGGTATGCACGTCGGTCATATCAAGGCATATTCTTCCATTGAGGTTCTGGCAAGAAAGCGCCGCATGCAGGGCTATAATGTTCTGTTCCCGATCGGCTTTGATTCCTTCGGCCTTCCGGCGGAGAACTATGCAATCAAGACCAACACCCATCCCCACATTATCACGGAGAAGAACATCAGGCATTTCTCGGAGCAGCTGAAAAAGGTCGGCTTTTCCTTCGACTGGTCCCGCGAATTTGCAACCTCCCGTCCGGATTATTACAAGTGGACCCAGTGGATTTTCCTGAAGCTGTTTGAACACGGACTTGTTTTCCGCTCGAAGACTCTCGTCAACTACTGCCCGCACTGCAAGGTGGTCCTTTCCAATGAGGATTCTCAGGGAGGAAAATGCGACATCTGCCACAGCGATGTCGTTCAGCTTTCGAAGGATGTCTGGTTCCTTCGCATTACGGAATATGCAGACAAGCTCCTGGACGGCCTGAAGGATGTGGATTATCCGGATTCCGTCAAGCAGCAGGAGATTGCATGGATCGGTAAATCTGAGGGTACTTTTGTGAACTTCCAGGTATCCGACGGAAACGGAAGTGCGATTCCGGACGAGAAGCTGGAAATCTACACCACCCGGTGCGATACACTGTACGGCGTGACCTTCATGGTTGTTGCTCCGGAGCATCCGATTCTGGACAAGTACAAGGCACAGATTTCCAACTGGGATGCTGTGGAGAATTATCGGACCGAATCCGCGAAGAAGACCGAATTCGAGAGAACACAGCTGGTCAAGGACAAGACGGGCGTGCAGATTAAGGGTCTTGCGGCGATCAATCCGATCACAGGCAAGGAGATTCCGATTTTCATTTCGGATTATGTCATGATGGGCTACGGCACCGGTGCGATCATGGCTGTGCCGGCACACGATCAGAGAGATTATGACTTTGCGAAGAAGTTCGGCGTTCCGATCATTCAGGTTATCAAGGGCGGCGATATTGAGAAGGAAGCATACACCGGTGACGGTGAGATGATCAATTCCGGCTTCCTTGACGGCATGACCAACAAGAAGGATTCTATTGCGAAGATGCGTGAGTATCTTCTGGAGAAGGGAATTGGCCACAAGGGTGTCCAGTACAAGATGAAGGACTGGGCCTTCAACCGTCAGAGATACTGGGGTGAGCCGATTCCGCTGATTCACTGCAAGAAGTGCGGAACGGTCGGCGTGCCGGAAGAGGAGCTTCCGCTGACGCTTCCCGAGGTGGAGAATTTTGAGCCCGGCCAGGATGGCAAGAGTCCTCTGGCGAAAATTGATTCCTGGGTGAACTGTACCTGCCCCAAGTGCGGCGGCCCCGCCAAGAGAGAAACAGATACCATGCCGCAGTGGGCAGGCTCTTCCTGGTATTTCCTCCGCTTCTGCGATCCGCACAACGACAAGGCTTTTGCGGACAGGAAGAAGCTGGAGTACTGGATGCCGGTTGACCACTACAACGGAGGCATGGAGCACGTCACGAGACACCTTCTGTACTCCCGGTTCTGGCATCACTTCCTTTATGACATCGGAGAGGTGAATACGCCGGAGCCATATGCAAAGCGTACTTATCAGGGCATGATTCTGGGCGCGGACGGACAGAAGATGTCCAAGTCCAGAGGCAATGTCATTGACCCCGTGGACATCGTGGATGCCTACGGCGCAGATACGCTCCGCACCTACGTCATGTTCATGGGCGACTACGGCAGTGCGGCTCCGTGGAGCGATGAGTCCTTAAAGGGCTGCAAGCGCTTTTTGGAAAGGGTCGCCGGATTTACCGAAATGGCAACGGCCACGGAGGAGGATCCCCGGCTGGAGGCAAAGCTTCACAAGACCATCCGCAAGGTGTCGGACGACATCGACAATATGAAGTTCAACACAGCCATTGCAGCGCTTATGGCTCTTACCAATGATTACTACAAGGCCGGCTCTGTGACGAAGGGAGATGTTATCACCTTTATCAAGCTTCTCTCGCCGTTTGCGCCTCACCTTACGGAGGAGATGTGGGAGGAGCTCGGTATGAATCCGGACGGAAAGACCTTCTGCACGCTGTCCGCATGGCCGCAGTATGATGAGTCCAAGACGGTGGACGCCACCATCAAAATGGGTGTGCAAGTCAACGGAAAGCTCCGCGGAACCATCGAGATTCCAAAGGATGCATCCAAGGAAGCAGCCCTGGAAGCGGCAAAGCAGGACGAAAATGTTGCAAAGTACCTCGCAATGGGCAATCTTGTGAAGGAAATTTATGTTCCCGGCAAGATCTTGAACTTCGTTGTGAAGTGATTTTGTACGCCTGATTTTAAAATTTGCCGGATACAGACTGATATACTGTGGCGAAGTCATAAAAGCCATGGTATATCAGTCTTTTTTTGCGAGCGGGACTCATTGCGGCGCACACTTCCCGGGATGGTAACTGAACCATCCGTACACAGCAGCCCGGACGAAGAGAACACAGGACTGTCGGATTTGTCTGAATTTGTGAAGAATACACAATTAAACTTGTGAGAATGATCTTGATTTGTTAAAATATACCTTGAGTTTACGAAAATGCCATTTCGGCAACCGCAAAACTCAATAACATACTGGAGGATTCTTACATGAAAGCTTATACAACTGACAAAATCCGAAACGTCGTAATTCTGGGACATGGCGGCTGCGGCAAGACGACATTGACCGAGGCCATGGCATATCTCGGAGGACTGACGTCAAGACTCGGAAAGGTGGAGGATGGAACAACCATCAGCGACTTTTCCAAGGAGGAGCAGAAGCGTGAAATTTCCATTCACACCTCTCTCATCCCGATTGAGTGGAATGACTATAAGCTGAATGTACTGGATACGCCCGGATATTTTGACTTCGTCGGAGAGGTGGAGGAGGCCATTTCCGTGGCGGACGGCGCGATCATTGTGGTCAGCGCCAAGGCAGGAATCGAGGCAGGCACCGAGAAGGCCTGGGAGATCTGCGAGAAATATCATCTTCCGAGAATGTTCTTTGTCACCGATATGGATATCGACGAGGTTTCCTACCGCAAGGTGATCGAGGATCTGACCGCTCTGTACGGTAAGAAGATTGCTCCGTTCAATATGCCGGTCCGTGAGGATGGAAAGCTTGTCGGCTATGTCAATGTCATTCAGAAGAAGGCTTTCAAGTGGGTCAATAAGGAAGCCATCCCGGCAGAGGTTCCGGATTACTCCGCAGAGTATCTGGAGCAGTATCACAACACGTTGATGGAAGCGGTTGCAGAGACCTCCGAGGAGTTTATGGAGCGGTATTTCCCCGGCGAGGAGTTCTCTGAGGCAGAGGTCCGCGCGGCGGCGCGTCTGTCCATTCAGGACGGAACGATCGTGCCGGTGGAGATGGGCTCCGGTCTTGCAGCCCTTGGCGTCTACACACTGATGGACGATATCGTGAAGTACATGCCGGCGGCGGAGTCACGCAAGGTCAGCGGCATCAATTTGAAAACCAACGAAATCTTCGAGGCGAATTTTGATGTACTGAAGCCCAAGAGTGCTTTTGTCTTCAAGACCATTGTAGATCCGTTCATCGGCCGCTACAGCCTGATCAAGGTTCGCTCCGGTGTCTTCAAGACGGATGATCTGTGCTACAACGCACGGACCGAGACGGAGTTCAAGATCGGAAAGCTCTATATTCTCCAAGGCAACAAGGCTTCGGAGATTCCGGAGCTCCACGCGGGTGACCTTGGTGCTCTTGCGAAGCAGCAGGGCGTTAACACCGGAGATACGCTTTCGACGAAGGCAACACCGATTCAGTATGCGAAGATGGATATTTCCACGCCATACACTTATCTGCGCTACAGAGCTGTCAACAAGCAGGATATTGACAAGATTGCGCAGGCAATGAGCAAGCTTGCAGCTGAGGATCCGACATTCAAGGCAGTCAATGATTCGGCCAACGGGCAGTCTCTGATCTATGGCATGGGCGATCTGCATCTGCAGGTCATCCAGTCTGAGCTGAAGGATGAATATAAGTGCGAGATCACCGTGGAGAAGCCGAAGGTTGCTTTCCGCGAGACCATCAAGAAGAATTCGGATGTTGAGTATAAATACAAGAAACAGACCGGTGGGCACGGGCAGTATGGGCATGTCAAGATCCGTTTTGCTCCGGCAGAAGATCATACGGCTCCGTATGTATTTGATGAGGCGGTTGTCGGAGGGGCGGTCCCGAAGAATTATTTCCCGGCAGTAGAGAAGGGCATTGCAGAATCTGTTCAGTCCGGACCTCTTGCGGCATACCCGGTAGTCGGTGTGCATGCAACCCTTTATGACGGTTCCTATCATCCGGTAGATTCTTCGGAGATGGCGTTCAAGACTGCGGCGAAGCAGGCCTTCAAGAAGGGCTTTATGGAGGCGGGACCGGTTCTTCTGGAGCCGATTGTTTCCCTGAAGGTCACTGTTCCGGATACCTATACCGGTGATATCATGGGCGATCTTAATAAGAGGCGCGCATCCATTCTCGGCATGAACCCGGCACCTGGGTCCAAACAGGTGATTGAGGCCGAGGTCCCGCAGATGGAGCTGTTTGATTATTCGACGACGCTTCGCTCCATGACCGGAGGCCGAGGAGAGTACAGCTACGAATTCGCCCGCTATCAGCAGGCACCGGCGGATATCCAGAGTAAGGAGGTAGCAGCAAGAGCAGAGAAGGCTGCGGCAGGATTTACAGAAGAATAAAAGCAGGGCGAAGGCTCGAAGGTGTCAGGGAGGATTCCGAATGGAATCCTCTCTGTTTATGTAAAATTGAGGTTTGTATCACTGCTCACGATTCACCTCGCCGTCCCGCATTTATCCCCTCGCCGTCGGAAAGTCAGAGGTGGGATGCTCATATTGTCCGTGCAGGGAAGTTCTAAGGCTCGAACGCTTCTGCAGAACAGGCACGAAAAGTCCAAACTCGCCCATACATGCAGGAAAGCTTCACCCGCAAGCGGGGCCCGGCTTTCCTGCGGGCTCAGACAGATGGACTTTTCGCGCCTTTTGAAGCGTATCTTCGCCAAGAACTTCCGCTGCACTCCCAGAAATCGCATCCCATCCTGCTGACTTTCCTTGGCTGAAGTTCATGGCTGGAACAAGTGTAAGGAGCCGGTCTGTGAAGGATGGCAGTGAAGCGCGGCTTCTTGAGGAGCAGCCGGATTTTCATGTGCGAAGTGGATTCACCCGTCCGGCAGAGCGCCACATGTTTGAGTCCAAGACTCGGGCTGACGCAAAGCGGCGGCCCGAGGACGGACGAGTTCGGCGCGAACCGGACGAATGGGGGAAGAAACGAAGCACATAGAAAATCCCTGCGACGAGAACAGCTGCGCAGCACTGC
>CALEFO010000029.1 GCA_937877165.1 uncultured Lachnospiraceae bacterium
ACCTCCATTAAGGGCAATAATAACGGCGGCAGCAATAATGCCGGACGCAGCGGCGGCAATACGCAGCTGAGCGCAATCCGCGGGGGAAGAGCCTCGATGCCTTCTTCCTCGAAGATGCAGGTCCGGGTGATCAAGCCCAGCTCCTTTGATCAGGCAAGACAGATCACGGATACGCTGCTCGCGCACCGCACGGTTCTTCTGAATCTTGAGGGTCTGGATGTCAATACCGCACAGCGGATCGTGGATTTCGCTTCCGGCTCCTGCTATGCGCTTCACGGCAATTTCATGAAGATTTCGCACTTCATCATCGTGATCACCCCCGAGGACGTTGACATTGCAGGCGATATTGCAGGCGGTGGACGTCCGGATGCCGTTGCCGGCATTCTCGGCGCAGCGGCACAGAGCAGCAATATGGGCGGCATGGATGGCGGCAATGCCAATCCCTACATGAATAATACAATGAACATGAATATGAACGGCGGATATTGATCCCGGGCACATCATAACAGACGAATGGATAACGCACCGACGAGAACAGTTGGTGCGTTTCTTTTATCTGAACCACTTTATTGGGAACAGACGCCCGAACACAGGGCCGCAGGCAGACAGCGGCAGGAGGAACAGCATGAGCAAAAATCAAAATCGGCTTTCCGTTCACAAGGATGGAAAACCGTGCTATGACATCGTATATTCCACCGATACGGAGGTTCTTTGCCGTGAGCTGGAAAGGGCCGGCTTTGCGGGGCGCCGCGCCTGCATTGTGACGGACACCAACGTAGCGCCGCTCTACGCGGAGCAGATCGCGGCACGCTTTGATCCGAAGCCTCTGGTTTATGCCATCCCGGCCGGCGAGGAGAACAAGAATCTCGACCAGATCCGCGCGCTTTTACGTTTTCTCATTGAGAATCATTTTGACCGCAGCTCTTATCTGGTCGCACTCGGCGGCGGCGTAGTCGGCGATATGACCGGCTTTGCGGCATCCATCTACATGCGCGGCATTGATTTCATCCAGATTCCCACCACGCTCCTTGCACAAGCGGATTCTTCTATCGGCGGCAAGACCGGTGTGGATTTTGACGGCTTCAAGAACATGGTCGGTGCCTTCAAGATGCCGGGGCTGGTTTATGCGAATGTCGACTTCGTGAAGAGTCTGGACGGTCATCAGTTTGCCTCCGGCTTTGCAGAGATCATGAAGAGTGCCCTCATCCGCGATGACGAATTCTACGTCTGGCTGATCGACCACATGGTGGAGATCCGTGAACGCGACTCCAAGACACTCTCCGAGATGCTCTACCGCAGCAACGAGATCAAAAAGGAAGTGGTGGAGAAGGATCCCTACGAGAAAAACGAGCGGATGCTTCTGAATTTCGGTCATACCATCGGCCACGCCATTGAGAAGTACCGGAATTTCGAAATGACGCACGGCGAGTGCGTCGCCCTTGGCTGTGTCGCGGCTTCCTATATTTCCTATAAGAGAAACTATCTCTCCTGGGAGGAATACTATGAGATCCGTGACATGTTCGTTCCGTTCGGGCTTCCGATCTCTCTGGAAACCATTGATGCAAACGCAGTTCTTGCTCTGACGAAGTCTGACAAAAAGGCTGTAAACGGTACGGTCCGCTTTGTCCTTCTGCATGCCATCGGGGACGCCTATGTGGATCCTACCGTCACAGACGAAGAGATTCTCGCCGCGATCCGCGAACTGGACTTTTCTGCTAAGACCGGCGAGGGGGCCCAGAATGGGACCATCCACACCAACGCCCAGAAGGCCGCAGAAGAAAACGCCTGATCGGTAAAAACAGACCAGAACAGCCGTAAGGCTTTCAAAGGAAAACACTATCATGAACAAAAACAAGAAAACATCCCGGATCGTGTCCTGCATTCTCTGGATCCTTCTCTGGGGCATCCTGATTCTTCTGGACCTTGGAACCAAGGCGGCTGCCGTTCAGGCGCTGCAGGGAAAGCCTCCCATTGTTCTGATGGACGGAGTCCTGGAGCTTCTCTATATTCAGAATACCGGCGCAGCCTTCAGCCTTCTTGAAAATGCACAATGGCTGTTCATTCTGATCGCCGTCCTTGCGGTATTGTTTATTACGCTGTTTCTCATCCGGATCCCCAAAAAAAGGCATTTCCTGCCGCTGCAGATCCTTCTGACGCTAATCAGTGCGGGAGCCGTTGGGAACCTCATTGACCGGATCCGGCTCGGCTATGTGCGGGACTTCATCTATTTTTCTCTGATTGACTTCCCGGTATTCAACGTTGCGGACATCTATGTCACGGTGTCCACGGTACTTCTTGTTCTTGTTGTCCTGTTTTATTACAAGGAAGAGGACTTTGACTTCCTTCACCGCAAATCATGACTTCTGATTCTTTCATTGTAAACGAAGAAGAGGAGGGAACCCGCCTCGACAAATTGCTGACCCTGGAAATTCCAGGCTACTCCCGCAGCTACCTGCAGGGACTTTTAAAAGACGGCAATGTCCTGGTCAACGGACAGTCCGCCAAGGCTTCTTTGAAGGTGAAGGAGGAGGACGTCGTTTCTTTCTCCATTCCGGACAAAATTCTGCCGGACATTGTTCCGGAGGACATCCCCCTCGACATTCTCTATGAGGACGCCGACGTCCTTGTCGTGAACAAGCCCAAGGGCATGGTGGTCCATCCGGCTCCCGGTCATTATAGCGGAACGCTGGTCAATGCCATCATGTATCACTGCGGTGATTCTCTTTCCGGCATCAATGGTGTCATGCGTCCCGGCATCGTCCACCGTATCGACCGTGATACGACGGGCTCGGTTATCGTCTGCAAGAATGACCGGGCGCACCAAAGCATTGCCGCGCAGCTCAAAGACCACACGATTGTCCGCCGCTATGTCGCCATTTGTTACGGCGTCCCGGACAAGGATGACTTTACAATTGTCGGAAACATCGGAAGGGATAAAAACGACCGCAAGAAGATGGCCGTCGTCCCGGATGGAACCGGCAAGCTCGCTGTGACGCATGTACATGTGCTGCAGAGGTTTTCCCAATATGCATATGTCGAATGCCGTCTGGAAACCGGGCGCACCCACCAGATTCGCGTCCATATGGCCCATATCGGCCATCCGCTTCTCGGCGACGAAATCTACGCGGGTTCGCGAAAAAGCCCGTACCGCCTGCAGGGGCAGTGTCTCCATGCCCGGATTCTGGGCTTCCGACACCCAGTGACCGGCGAGTACATTGAAACTACCGCACCGCTTCCGGATTATTTCCAGCATCTTCTGAAAATTCTATAAAGGTGAGGTATTTTGTAACATTTCTGTAATTCTTGTATATTTTAGCCTGTTCTGAACAGCTATTTATGTCGCTTATGCACAATTTTGTTTGCAAAATGCCGCTGCATCTCGTATAATAAGCGCGTAAAGATCATTCAACGGTTACATTGCAGACCATCCCGGCGGCTCCTTTTGATACAGAACCCACGGAGGATTTTGAGAACGAACCGATTGTAAGGAGGTAACATATGAACACGATCATCACGATTGGAAGACAGTTTGGTTCCGGCGGACGTGAAATTGGTGAGAAGGTCGCCGCTCATTACGGGATCAAATATTATGATAAGGACTTGATTGCACACGTAGCGAGCAACAGCGGCTTCTGCAAGGAGATGATTGAACAGCAGGACGAGCGTGCGACGAATTCCTTCCTGTACAATCTCGTGATGGATACGTATTCATTTGGCTACAATGCATCCAGCTTCGTCGATATGCCAATCAGCCAGAAGGTATTCCTGGCGCAGTTTGACACGATCAAGAAGCTTGCAGATGAAGGCCCGGCGGTGTTTATCGGACGCTGCGCAGACAACGCGCTTGCAGACCGCGACAATGTCATCAATATCTTCATTCACGCAGATGAGGACAGCCGCATTGATGAGATTATGAAGCGGTATCCCGACATCAACACCCGTCAGAAGGCACGTGACTTCATGAACAAGAAGGACCGTCAGCGCCAGAGCTACTACAATTATTATTCCAGCCGCAAATGGGGCCGTGCGGACACCTATGATTTCTCCATCAATTCCGCGCTTCTTGGCATCGACGGAGCTGTCAACCTGATCTGCCAGATGGTTGATGATTTCGAGAAGGCCAAGGAAAGCAGAAAGGCTGATAAGAAAATGGATGATCAGAAATGATCATTATCAATGAACGATAATAAACTCCCTGAGAACCAGAAAGCGGTTCTTAGGGAGTTTGTCTTTTCCCTGATACGGGATGGATTGTGAGAGGACAAATAGAACTATTCGCAAAAGGCATCTTTTACGAATAGTTAGTCCTCATTTTCCCGGAAAGATCTCATCCGAATCCAGTAAAATCGTAAAAGGTCCATCATTTCTAAGATCTACCTTCATATCCGCACCAAAGATTCCGTGCTCCACGACCGGAACACATTTCCTGCACTGATCTACAATATATTCATACAGTTCATTGGCGAAGTCAGGTTTTCCTGCACGAATGAAGGAAGGGCGGTTTCCGTGATGGCAGTCCGCATATAGTGTAAACTGCGACACCAGAAGAAGCGATCCATCCACAGAAGCCAGATTGCAGTTCGTCTTCCCTGCCCCGTCTTCGAAAATGCGCAGACCTATCGTCTTGGCGATCATCCGGTCTGCAAGCTCCTTTGTGTCGCTGTCCTCGATCCCGATCAGAACGAGGAATCCCCTTCCGATTTGGCCGACGACCTTCTCATCGACTGTTACACTCGCATGCTGCACACGTTGTATTACAAATCTCATAATTTATTTTTCCTGTTTCATTTATTTCCTATTTTTCGGCATTTTTATTGGCTTTTCTGATTTTTTTGGCTTTTTCCCTCTTTTCTGGCCGCCCTTGCCTGCAGATCAATGCCAAGTGCTCTTGCCCAGGAGCTTTCTTCCTTCCGATTGGCATTGTAGGCTGTTGCCGTGGCATCTCCGATCATTTTCTCCTGTCCATCCTTATAATATGCAATATCCTGCATTTTCTCCGATTCGGTTGTTTTCCCGCGCTTTCGAAGGAAATGATTGACCAGTCTTCCGGCCGTTGTGTAGATGACAGCAAAAAGCGGTACTCCAATCACCCAGCCGGGGACGCCCCAGAGGCCGCCGAACAGCATAATGGCGAAAATCACCCAGAAATTCGAAAGCCCCGTCGAGTCTCCCAGAATCTTCGGTCCCAGAATATAGCCGTCAAATGTCTGCAGGATCAGGCAGAGAATGACAAACCATAAAGCATCCAGAGGGTTGATCATGAAGACGATAATGCCGCCGACAATGGCTCCAATAAACGGCCCGAAAAATGGAATAATATTCGTAAAGCCTACAATGAAGGAAGCCAGCACCGGGAATGGCGTGTGCAGAATGAACTGGGTTACAATAAAACACAAAATACCGATGATGATGGAATCCAGAATCTTTCCGGTAATAAAGCCAACGAAGGTATGATTGATGTAGCGGCAGGATCCAACAATTTCATTTCCCCAGCGCTCATCAAACAATGCATAGGCAATCTTCTTACCCTGGCCGCAGAGCGTATCCTTTGTATAGAGAAGGTATAACGAAACGATAATACCAATAATGAAATTAAACACGCCTCTTCCGATGGAATAAACCTGGCTGGTTACCAGCTGAATGACATCCTGCATGTTTCCGGCAATTTTGCTCTCATAAAAGCCCTCCAACGCATTCTCCGCTTCCACAACAACAGCACTGATCTGTTCGCGAAGCTGAGGATTGGCCTTGTACAGTTCATCAAAGAACTTCATGACGTTCTGCTCATAAACCGTGAGATTAGTGAAAATTGTCTGAATGCTGCGCACAAGCTGCGGAATCACAAGGGCCATCATGGCAGCCAAAAGTGCAACAAAAAACGCAATCGTAATAGCAACCGATATTTTGCGCATCTGCAGCTTTTTCTTCTTCTGATCTCTTGCAAAGACATCCACGCCATAGTGACGGTAAATCGGCGCCAGAATCTTCTTCTCCACAAAGTTCATGATCGGATTCAGGATGAAGGCAATGACAATTCCGAATAAAATCGGCTCCAGACTTCCCATGATGGTATTAAAAGCCTGTAGAAACGTCTTTCCATTATAAACAAGGTAAATAAAAATAACACAGGCAACCAATGTCAGAAAACCGGTAATTCCCCATGTAATCTGCTTGCGGTCAGGCTTAAATTTCATAAAGAAGCTCCTTTGATGTACGATTTCACAGCGTTCTGTCTGTTTTGCAGCCGCAGATATTTCCAAAAGCTGTGGGCAGTCACTTTTCTGCAGACATCTTGCTTCAGTATAGCACAACCAGAAATTCCAACGATGTTAAGAAAGCATAAAAAAACAAAAAAGGCACAC
>CALEFO010000030.1 GCA_937877165.1 uncultured Lachnospiraceae bacterium
GAAGATCGGAAAAATAAAAAATCCTCTTGATTTTCCTACCGCACTCTCTTATAATAACGCTTGCGTCTGTTGAGAAACGGATGCTACATATAGATCGGGGTGTAGCGCAGCTGGTAGCGCGCCACGTTAGGGACGTGGAGGCCGCAAGTTCGAACCTTGTCACTCCGATGGTGGAAAGTCCTCAGAAATGTTGAGAAATCAATGTTTCTGGGGATTTTTCTTCGAAATTAAATAATGATTACAGGTGATTACACCTACTAAAAGCTCTTACTCATACCGCTTATCCATGATTTTCTGCTCTTTGGAAAACTGGACCATCTCATAAGCGTAAGGTCTTTATTTATTAAAAGCGAATAGACTTTTTATCTGTAACACAGAGGCTCCGGATTTCTCCGGAGCCCTTGCGTTCTTGTTACATCCTCGATACAGATGTTCTCGATTGATTGCTATTAAAGCTCTCACTTTGCAAGCTTGCGAATGATTTCCTGAATCTGGTCTACCGGAGCTCCCAATTCGCCGGCAATCTGTTCTGCAGAATAATGCAGTTTCGTGTAATAGATCAGTGTCATTCCCTCCAACTTGCCCTTATTCTCAACCTTGTCCAATATTGTGCACATACTGGTACCTCCTTTTCCCGGCAGTTCCTGAATAACCTCTTCAAACCGCCGGTCATCTGTCAGAACCGACATCAGTTTTAATGTCTCATCCACATGCTGCAGCAGATCCGCACTCGGCTTGTAATCGTTCGTCATCCGCTTCTGCACCAGATAGTCTGCAACATACCGGAAGTCACTTCGGAACAGTTTCACCTGCTCTGGCTTCAGAAATGCGATCTCATAGAGATTTTTCATCTCGTAATCACTGACATACGGCTCAAATTCTTTTGGTATCTCCATCAGATCCGTCAGATGGCGGCCATAGTTCCATGGAGTTGTACCAAAGTACAAAATCAATGTGATCACCGGATAAATATGGTTCGGCTCCTTCTTCAATAATTGTGCCCGGTACGATTGTCCATCGTAGCCGATCTGCCGCACCGGCATAAACTTCTCTGCTGTTGTCTGGTGTTCAAAGCCAAACAGGGTGATCGTTGTATTGCTGCTCCTCAGCAGCTTGGATACGTCCCGTTCCTGTTCATGGATTTTTCCGTCAGCTTTGTACTGGCTCTGATCCTTTACGTTTTCCAGATTCTCTGCCGACACTATCTGTCTTCCATTAAAGAGCAGGACATTCACGATATCCGCGAAGACATCATTATAATCTGCCAGAAGCTTTTCTGTAACATCTTTTTCTGCCACATTTTCCTCACTTGCTCTCCGGCCCCCGCCTTGTCTCTATTGTATCAGAACAATCTTCTGCTAAGCAGTCATTTTCTGCAAACTCCGCTGATATTATGGAAAGTTTGAAAGTGACATTGATATGTCACTTTCAAACAGCAGCATCGGTGCTGACGCACCGGCTGCCACATTCGGCAAAACCGCCTTCGCGGATTTTGCCTCAGTGAGGTATAAAAATGACTGCAGCAGAAATGGGAGCTTTCATTGCAAAAAACCGTAAGGCACAAGGCATGACGCAAAGTGCACTCGCACAGCGCCTGAATGTCACAAGTCAGGCTGTCAGCCGATGGGAACGGGGGCTTGGCTTTCCTGACATCGGGATCTTATTACCTTTGGCAGATGCTCTTGGCCTAGGTATTGATGAACAGATCAACGGCTCCAAATGGCGGAAAATGGTGCGATTGGAAATCCTTCTGTGTGTTATCGGAATATGTGCTCTGCTACGTACAGCTCTTGGAGACTATGCTGTCTGGAATCTGATTCGAATTTACAACGAGGCTTATTGCTCAAATCTGGAAGCCCAGTTACATGTCCCGAACATTCCGTGGTCTGTACCGCATATTTTGATTGGACTGGGATCTCTGATCACAGCTATCATTTTGATGATTTTTAGCCTTCGGTCTATCTCCAAAATAGTGAAAAGTCTCCATACTCCGGAATAATTCCGGTCGACCTTTCCAACGAAGCGAATCATTGTCAGACAATGGTTATCACTAAGATTATTTACGACAGCGGTAACCGAACGGAAAACAGAGCCAGGTGGCATATACATATATCAGGCTGCCACAATAGACACGATGTCTGTCTGTGTATATGATATTACAAATCAGTTATATCTGAAAAAGTAAATTGTATTATATGAATTAGCTGTTACTTATACAAATATATTTTAATTATCAATCATTTCTTAATAAAGGCATCAAAGATCGTTCATAGTTCAGGCAATAGTGATATCTCGTTGGGGGTATGGAATATGGATGTGCAAACAATATTATTTGTTATCGTGACCATTTCTTTGGTTGTATCAATTCCTTTTGTCATCGATGCAATTCGCAAGAAGGACTTTAATGACCAGATTTCCGGGAAAAAGAAGATACATAAAGTACCTGAATCATACAAAGTCAATTATGATCAGCACTCATCGAATTCCGCAGTAGAACAAGTTGCGCAAAAAGGAATGGAACAGGCAAAAATTGACACAAAATCAATTCACCTTTAATATTCCGATGATACTCTTTTCATTGTTGCCTGCAGAGGCCATTATGTGTGACCTAAACAGTTTTAAAAATCGGAGATACCCGCCAAGCCCCTTATTTGCTTGATGAATCGGTGTTTTCTGGTGTCTTAGGGACGTGGAGGCCGCAAGTTCGAACCTTGTCACTCCGATGGTGTAAAGTTCTCAGAAAGGTTGAGAAATCAACGTTTCTGAGGACTTTTCTTTGGATTAAATAATAGTTACAGCCTGGATTTTTTGATATTTTCATTTTATAATAGTATATTGGTTTTTTGTGTTTTTTGTTTCTTTTCAAGAAGGTGATATGCATAGAGAACATTACGAAAATGGATTTACACTCGCAGAGCTTTTGATCGTAGTGGCGATTATCGGAATTTTGGTCGCTATCTCGATTCCCATCTTCGCGAATCAGCTGGAAAGAAGCCGGGAAGCAACGGATATTGCAAATGTCCGCTCCGCTTACGCACAGATCATGAGCGAGGCTGTTCTGAATGAGAAGGCGGATCCGATCACCGTTCCCCTGCAACAGAAGAAAGACGGCTTTCAGACAACCGGGGAGATCAATATCGGAGGTATTACAAAGGCGAATCCTGCTCAGTGGAAGGGCGATCCCCGCGCCGGAGGAACTGCGAAGGTATCTTACGACTCACACGTTGGTACAATTATCGACTGGAACGGTGGAAATACAGTCATCTCTTCGGTTGGTACCAGAAGGGGCCGTTGGGAAACAAATAACAGCACATCATTAAAATGGATAACCGATTCCAGTGCTATCTCCACAAAGAATTCAGAGCGTATGGATGGATTATATCCGCTTGAGGCCGGAAAGACTTATACAATTTCCTGCACATATAACGTAAAGGGCAGCCAAAAAGACAACTATGGACTGCTGGCAAGTGCCATTCTCCTGTTTGATAAAGATAAAAAATGTATCATGGACACCGGAAGGACTAACCTGTCAAAGAAAGAAACGTCATTTACCAACAGTAAAGGCCAAAGCGGCGCATCGTGCGGTTCCTATAGATACACCGACAATGGAGACGGGACCTATACCTATCAGGCTACTTTCACAACGCCTGACGCATCCTCTTCCGGAAACGACTGCTATTTTGCAATGAATTTCTATGGACGTGATCTAATCTACTCAAGCGCGGGCAACAAAAAGCTGAATGACTTTATGACAAATGAGGAGATTGAGCAGGCACAGAAGCAGATCCAGCAGAGCTTTACCGTAGAGGAAGTCTCACGATAAAAGTCCGTCGGCATGATCGTCCATTCCCACTGCAAGGCCCGTGTCGTAAAGTCAAAGAGCGCAGCAGCTATAAAAAGCGAAGCCCTACGCATCTATTAAGCAGCATAAGGCTTCGCCTGTAAAGATATTTCCGGTTGTAAGTTTCCTCCAGGTCTTCTTCAGGACAGTTCCGCTCTCCTTCCCGATTCCGGATCTGAGGCCTCTTCCAGAAGAGAGCCCGTTCTCTGCAGAATCCGGTGTGTGACCGCAAGATACAGGAGCGTCACGAGAAGCGCTGCGCCGACATAGCCGATGGCATCCAGCCGGAGATCCAGCACGTCAAAATGGCGGTACTCCACGAAAATCTTGTGCACCTGATCCAGAAAACTCACCGCGGCGCAGAGAGCAACCGTGAGCACCAACCGGATGCTGACATTTCTCCCGGAAAGGTGCTGCCTCGCTCTCCGGGGCCAGGGAGCCGTCAGCATGGCAAGTGTCGCAAAGATTCCGAGAAACCCGAATTCATAGATATGTGCCAAACGCCGCGGACTGTTCAGCTCCAGATGAAGCCAGAGGCGGTTGTGAAAGTGCTTGCGGAACGCCGCCGGGAACAGGAGAACCACCCTCTCCTGCGTAGAGAGCGTCGCCTGGCCGCTCTGCGCCGTCAGGAAGGATACCGCAGCAAACGCAAGCACGGTCAGAGCAATCGATACCAGAAAAAGCGTCATTCGAATCCGTTCCCATTTTGTCCGCATGCTGTCATCCTCCTGTTTCCATTGATTTCTGTCGGCTTTTTGTTTTCTCTTCTTTTCCTCTTCTCCCGGGATTTGTGGTTTCCCGGGGCGATTTTCCGGTCTTCCCACGTTCTGTCCGCATCCGTTCAGAAAAAGAATCTCCGACAGTTTCAGTGTACCGGTTCCAATTTTCCTGCAAATGGCAACACTGTAACCAATTTTTGAACAAATTATGTCCGCGGGGAAATTCACAGGTTGCCGAATCGTAAGGAGCCGGTCCGAGAAGAAGGACGACGGCACGAAATGTGAATTTTCGGTCAAATCCGGTTCCTATCCCGCTCTCTGTGCTATATTAATAGG
>CALEFO010000031.1 GCA_937877165.1 uncultured Lachnospiraceae bacterium
GAATGTGTACATAGCCGATCAGCCAGCCCTGCCAGATACCGATGACGCAGGAAATCGCGATGGATACCAGAATGGCCACTGCCGGGCTTCCGCCGAGATCCATGATCTTTGCTGCAGCCGCCGCGGACAGGCAGAGGGTAGAACCGACGGAAAGGTCAACGTTACCGCCGGTCAGGATGCAGAGCAGCATGCCGCAGGCCATAACCAGAACGTAGGCGTTCTGCAGCAGCAGGTTGGAAATATTCTGTGCCAGAATCAGTCTTCCGCCTGTCAGGAACGTGAAGAAGGCAAAGACCAGAACCAGGGCCAGAACCATGGTATATTTTTTAATGAATGCACTTACTTTCATGATAACCTCCACTGATTAAACCGCTTCTTTTTTCTCTTGTGCCTGCGTGTCTGACGAGAGGATCGCACTCATGATCTTCTCCTGCGTTGCCTCCTGTGCGGTGAACTCTCCTACGATTCTGCCCTCATTCATGACATAAATCCGGTCGCACATTCCCAGAAGCTCAGGAAGCTCAGAGGAAATCATAATCACTGCCTTCCCCTGTGCCACCATGTCATTCATGATCTGATAGATCTCGTACTTGGCTCCGACATCAATGCCTCGTGTGGGCTCATCCAGAATCAGCACATCGGGCTCTGCAAACATCCATTTTGCCAGGAGGACCTTCTGCTGATTCCCTCCGGAAAGATTTCCCGCGTGCTGTTGAATACTCGGGGTCTTCGTGTGCATTGCATCACAGAATACCTGCGCCTGCCGGTTCTCTTCCTGTACGTTGACAATTCCTCGTTTGGAAGAGATCTTGTCCATGCGGGCCAGCGTCGTGTTGCGCGCAATGGTCTCATCCAGAATCAGTCCGTTGGTCTTGCGGTCTTCCGTCGCATAGGCAAGTCCGTGCGCGATGGCTTCCGCTTCATTCTTCAGATGGACCTCCTTCCCGCCAATGAACTCCTGACCGGAAATATGAGAGCCATAGCTTCTTCCGAACAAAGACATGGCAAGCTCGGTGCGTCCTGCCCCTTGAAGGCCCGAGAAACCGACGATCTCGCCCTTATGCACATCGAAGCTGACATGATCATCCATGCATTTCTCCGTATAGACCGGATGATAAACGGTCCAGTCCCTGCAGGAGAACAGAATCTCATCCGATACCTTGTGTTCCCGCTGAGGATAACGGTCCGTCAGCTCACGTCCCACCATTCCACGGATGATCCGGTTCTCATCAATGTTGTGATCCGGATTCGTGATCGTCTCGATGCTCTGTCCGTCACGCAGGATTGTGATGCGGTCCGCGCAGTATGCAACCTCGTTCAGCTTGTGCGTGATGATGATGGAGGTGATGCCCTGTTTCTTAAAGTCCAGCAGCATATCCAGCAGCATTTTGGTATCCTCTTCATTCAGGGAAGAGGTCGGCTCATCCAGAACAAGTAACTTGCAGTCCTTGGAAAGTGCCTTTGCAATTTCCACGAGCTGCTGTTTGCCGGTGCCGATATCCTTGATCAGAACCGTTGAGCTCTCCTTCAGTCCGACGCGCGCCATCGCGTCCTGCGCTTCCTTATAGGTCCGGTTCCAGTCCAGAGTTCCGAACTTCGTCCGGCGCTCATTGCCCATGAACATGTTCTCCGCAATCGTAAGCTCCGGAATCAGCGCAAGCTCCTGATGCACAACGGCAATACCGATTTTCTCGGAATCCTTGATGCTGTGAAACTGGCATGCCTTTCCGTTGTAGATGACATCTCCGGTGTACTGTCCGTAGGGGATGGTTCCGGAGAGGACCTTCATCAGCGTGGATTTTCCTGCTCCGTTCTCACCGCACAGAGCGTGGATTTCTCCCCGCTCCACCTTGAAATTCACGTTGTTCAAGGCCTTGACGCCGGGATACTCTTTCACAATATTCTTCATTTCCAGAATAATGTCCGCCAAGTGAATGCCTCCTTTTCGATGGAAAAAGCGGACGGGGCAGCTTCGCCCCGCCCGCCGAAATTACCTGTTGTCTGCCGGATGCTTCCGCATCATCCTACCGGATGAAGGTATCCGTCACTGTCCTTGGTGTAATAGCCGGGAGTAACCAGTGCGTCATCCAGGTTATCCTTGGTTACAACGGTAGGAACCAGAAGGTAAGAAGGAATGATACCGGTTCCATTGTCATAGGAGGTCGTATCATAGGAACAGTCGAAGTCCCAGCCGGACTTGTCGATCAGCGTTGCATCCGGTGTCTCACCGTTCAGCATTGCAGTGGCAAGATCCAGGGTAACAACCGCCTCGTTTGCAACAGCCTTGTAAACCGTCATGGTCTGCTTGCCGTCTACGATGTTCTTCAGATTCGCCTCATCGCCGTCCTGTCCGGTAATAAGAACCTGATTGGAGCCTGCATAATCGGACTCGATTGCCTGCGTGACGCCAAGAGCCGTGGAGTCATTGGAGCAGAGCGCTACATCCAGCTGCGTGCCGTCGCTGTAATAGGAGCCCAGGATGTTCTGGAATCTCTTCATTGCCGTTGCGGTATCCCACTGAGCGGTTGCAACCTGATCGAACTTCGTCTGGCCGGACGGAACGACGAGCTTTCCTGCATCGATGTAAGGCTGCAGGACGTCAACTGCGCCGTTGAAGAAGAAGCCTGCGTTGTTATCTGCCGGATCGCCTGCGGTGAACTCGATGTTGAACGGTCCGTCCTGATTCTCGAGATCCAGCTGGTCTGCTACGAACTGACCCTGCAGCTGACCTACGGTGTAGTTATCAAACGATACATAGTAGCTGATGGCATCGGTGTTCATGATCAGGCGGTCATAGGAGATAACCGGAATACCGGCATCCTTTGCCTCGTCCAGGACCTGGGAAAGAGCCTCGCCGTCGATGGCTGCTACCACAAGCAGGTCAACGTTGTCGGCGATCAGTCCTTCGATATCGTTGTTCTGCTGAGCGGACTTGTTATCGGAATAAGTCAGCTCAACCTTGTAGCCCTTATCCTCGAACTGCTTCTGCAGATAAGAACCGTCACGGTTCCATCTCTCCAGGGATTTCGTTGGCATCGAGATACCGACTGTCTTGCCGGTGCTGTCTGCGGGCGCCGCATCCGTACTCTCCGTATCCGCAGCGGCCTCTGTCGCTGCCGTCGTGGAAGCATCCGTTGCTGCCGCATTATCGGATCCGCCGCTTGCGCAGCCGGCCAGCATAGTCGTCATCATGGAAGCTGCCAGCAATGCACTGATAACCTTTTTGTTCATAATACATACCCTCCATACAAATTTGTCGTGTGCCCTCATCGGGCCCTTTCCCCAACAGCTTATGGGAACCTTCCTTGTTCCCCTTGCTGAGTCTTAATTTATCATGCTGTTTGAATAACCAAAATATGAGATATTTGGTTTTATTGGGCATATTGAACAAGAAAAATCCTCGCAGCTTCCGCGAAGGCTAGCATATTTTTGTTAAAAAAATCCCGGAAAACAGGAAAGTCCTGCTCTCCGGGATTTATTTTGCGATTTTCTTCACAAGCTCTGTGCTCCAGGAACCCAGCTCTGCACTCTGCGGATCCGTGCCTTCGTACTCACCGCGTTGTCCGGTGACGCCAAAAAGCCGTTTCGGTCCTTCTCCTACGAATCCGTATCTGTGCCCTCGTCATGACGGACATGAAGATACACATCCTCTTCCATATGAAACCCCTTGTCAATCACTGTGCTGTCCATATTCTTCCCGGTGACCTTGATGGGCTGCAGTACGATGTACGGCACCTCATAGGTTCCGTCGCTGATCGTCTCCTCCGTATCCGGCCTGTTTCCTGTTGCCATCTCATACGCGCAGCGGGCCGCCTTTCCCGCAAGGTCCTCGATCGGCTTGTAGACCGTCATATTCTGTGTGCCCTCCACGACGCGCTGACAGGCATCCAGATCCGCATCCTGACCGGTCACAACGCTCTTCCCGGCCTTTCTTCTCTCTGCAAGAGCACGTACCACCTGACCGGCAATGGCATCATTGCCGCACATGAACGCATCCGCATTCTGAATGTCCTCCGGATGCTCCGTCAGATAGGCAAATGCCTCTTCATCGTTCCAGTTGCTGCAGCTGACCGAATCAATCATCTGAAGATCACTCCGGATGCTTGCATCGAATCCTCGGTTTACGAGCGTAACATTGTAGTCTTCCGGCGAACCATTGACCTTCATATAGGTGTCTCCGTCCGGAAGCGCTTCGTTGATGGTCTCCGCCATATAGCGTCCCACGGCCTCATTGTCAAAGGTAATATACAGATCCGTATTCGCGTTATTGATGATCCGGTCATAGGAAATCACCTTAATTCCCGCGCGGTGTGCCCGTTCCACTTCATCCGTCAGCGCGCTGCCGTCCACTGCAACAACCACCAGAACATCCACCTTCCGGTCAATCATATGGGAAATAATCTTCTTCTGTTCCTCCGCCTCGCCGTTTGCATTTCCCACCAGGACCTCCGCCCCTAGTTCCTTTCCCATGGAGACGAAAACATCCCGGTCTCTCTCCCATCGCTCAATGACAAAGGAGTCGAAGACAAGTCCGATCACCGGCCTGCCGCTGACTGTCTCCTCGCCCACCGAGTGGTCCTCCGCTGTCCTTCGGCCGCTGCATCCTGTCAGCATCCCGGTCAGAAGGATGGCCAGCAGCAGGCACCCCATCCTTTTCCGGATCGTTTTTCTGTATTTCTCCGCTCTGCATTTTCTGTTCATGTTTCCCTTTCTGTGCCGCGTTTTTTGCGGCACTCTAAGCAGGAGAAGATGTCATCAGACATCTTCGAGTGCAGCGGTTTGCCAATCACTCGTTATGAATCCCGGTCGGAGCTCGTTGCCAGTATGTTCCGTCCTGCACATACCAGGCATCACCATTTTCACGAAAATCCGGAATCTTTTTCGGACAATTTTATTTATTTTACCTTATAATGGCCTTATGAAAATGAAAAGCAGAAAAAATACCGGCAATACCTCCCGGCTTCACAATTTTCTTCATTCCAAATATTTTCCACAGATTCTGTTGGCATTTCTTGGCCTTATTACCGTGAGCACACTGGTCCTGTTCGAGCTGCAGGTCCGCTCCCTGATGCCCTCCGGGGAGCCCGGTCTGTCCTATCGCCGTCGCTACGCACTCATCGGAGACCGCACCAGTTCCTTTTTAAATTCCGTCTGCAAATCCGCAAAGGCCCGCGCTGCCGAAAGCGGAGATTATGTGGAATTTACCGGGAAGACTCTGGATGTTGATTACCCTGCATCAGAGCTGATGAATATCGCGGTTGCCTCCCGGGTCGACGGCATCATTCTGGATGCGGACGACAGCACCGCCATGTCGGATGCCATCCGCGATGCCAATGACGCCGGTATCCCCGTCATCTGCATTGGCACCGACAGCTACGGCTCTCCCCGAAAGAGCTATGTCGGCATTTCCTACTATACGCTCGGTCAGGAATACGGCAAATTCATCACAAGCCATCTTGTCACCGACAATGTCATGCACGTACTGGTGATTGCCAGTCCGGAGGAGCATGTCACCGGTCAGAATCTCGTGCTCAACGGGCTTCGGGATTACATCTCGGGTCAGCATCGCACCAGTCGTTTTCAGGTCACGTCTCAGATTCTCGGAGACAGCGGCATGTTCTCCACTGCCGAGGCGGTTGCGGACTTGTTCACCGCCTCCTCCCCGGGAACTCTCCCGGACATTCTGGTTTGTCTGGATGAAACCTCCACCACCAGTGCTTGCCAGGCCATTGTGGACTCCAATCATGTGGGGGATGTGCAGATTCTTGGCTATTCTCTGAACGATACCATTGTAAATGCACTACAGAAGGGCATCATTCCCGCTACGCTTGCCGTCTCCACACAGGAGATCGGAGAAAAGGCTGTGGATGATCTGAATGAATATCTGGATTCAGATTTTCTCTCCGAATATTCCTCCATTGACATTTCCACGGTCACCGCCGCTAATCTGGACTCTTATCTGCAGAATACAGAAAGCTCTACCGGGGAGGGCCGCCAGTCATGAAGCATCCTTTTTTCTCATCTGCCGTCCGCGCGGTTCACGGGCTTCATTCTACCCTGAAAGGAAAGCTGCTCCTCACCTTCACGGCGACCTCGGCAATTATTTTTCTGGTCAATATTTTTCTGTTCTTCAATATCAATCATGCTCTGGACCGCATGATCGACCGTATTTTCTACACCAATGTTCAGATCAGCTCTCTTTCCGGATCACTGGATTCCGTACAGGGATGTATGATCGACTATCTGTCCACCAAGAGTACCGATTCCCTGTCTCAGTTTTATGAGAACGAAACGCAGTACAACGAAACTCTGGACGGTCTGGATTTCTACGACAGCGACAGTGAAATTCAGATTGCCTTCGCCGATATCCGGAATCTCTCGGAGAGCTACCTGTCCGCCTGCGAAGATACACTGGCTGCCAAGCGCGGCCGCAACATCCAGCGGTACAAGGAGAATTATGACCGCGCCACGAAGATCTACGGCTATCTGCAGTCCTATATTTATTCTCTGAACAATATGCTGCTGCGGACCAGCTCCTCCAGCTATGATCTTCTCCGGACCATGCTGCACACCCTGGAGCTCGTCTCCATGGCTGTTCTTGCCGTCATTACCATCGTCAATCTGTTCATCACCTTTACCTTCACACAGCAGGCAACGGCTCCCATGAAGGCCCTCGTCACCGAGGCCGGAGAAATCGGAAAAGGAAACTTCGATGTTCCTGCCCTTGAGGTCCGTTCCGAAGATGAACTGGGCGTTGTGAGCGCCGCCTTCAATGAAATGGTCGTTTCCATCCGCAGTTACATTTCAAGACTCCGGGAATCCATGGAAGCAGCCAACCGGATGAAGGAGCGGGAGCTCCTCATGAATACACATCTGAAGGAAGCAGAGCTGAAATATCTGCAGGCGCAGATCAATCCGCATTTTCTGTTCAACACTCTCAATGCAGGAGCGCAGCTTTCCATGATGGAGGGGGCAGAGCGGACCTACCGGTATCTTCAGAATGTGGCCTCCTTCTTCCGTTCCAAGACAAACCGGGAAAGGCAGGTCACGACGCTCGCCGATGAAATCGCACTGGTGGACAATTACGTATACATCATCAATGTCCGTTTCTCCGGAGCCATTGCCTATGAGAAGCACATAGACGATGATCTGGTGCATGTGTCCGTTCCTTCCATGATCCTTCAGCCGATTATCGAGAATGCCATCAATCACGGTGTCAGAGACATCGACTGGCCCGCCGTCATTACCCTCTCTGTCTACCGCACCGGGAAGCTCATCACCATTTCTGTCCGGGATAACGGGCGAGGCATGAGTCAGGAACAGATTTCCGCCATTCTCTCCGGCAGTGCTCCGATCCGTCAGAAGGGCGATGAGACCAACGGCGTCGGCCTCGGAAATGTTGTCAGCCGTCTGCAGCTTTTCTATGATCAGGACGACGTCTTCGACATCACCAGCGCAGGAAAAGACAAGGGCTCCGAAGTGCTGCTCTATATCCCGATGCCTGAATAACAGTAACCAGCGCCATGCGCTGCCGGCAAAAAACTGCCGTTTTGCACATCCGGTGCTTTCATGAAAGAGAAAACATTGACGAGGTAATGAGTGATATGTATCGTGTTCTGATTGCAGATGATGAAGGCATTGCCATTGACTCCCTGACCTTCCTTCTGGAGAAAAACTATCATGATTCCTGCGAAATCCGCTCCGCAAGATCCGGCCGTGCCGTAATCGAAATGGCGGAAAGCTTTCGCCCCGACATCGCCGTGATGGATATTCAGATGCCCGGCATCAACGGCATAGAGGCCATTCGGGAAATCCGGAAATTCAGCCCTTCCACGATTTTTCTTGTTGTGACCGCCTATGACAAATTCGACTATGCCAAGCAGGCCATTGATTTGAATGTTATGAGCTATCTGACCAAACCGCTGGAACGTGACACCTTCCTGGACGCCATGAACAAGGCAATGGCCGAAATCGACCGCTCCCGGGAGCGCCGCCGCACGGACCTGCGGAACTGGGAGAAGCTGGAAACTGTTGTTCCCGTCATTGAGAGCGGTCTGATCTATTCGCTGCTCCTGCAGGACAATGAGCCAGATACGATTGACCGCTACCGGAATCTTCTGGATCTTACCGAAGACTACGGCTATATCCTGCTGATTGAATGCGGTGACAACACTCAGCTGGACAACCCTATCGGAACCGGAATCCGCATTCAGGAGTACTACTCCCGCATCCGCGATATTATTAAGGAATACGACCATTCCGCTGTCATCGGACAGATTATGATGAACAAAATTCCTGTTTTCATTCCACACGGCGCACATGAGCCGGACTATAACGAACGAATTGGGACTATCGACCGCGTCCGGCTGATTATTTCGCAGCTGGAAGAAAAAACAGGCGTTTCCTTCCGGATCGGGATCGGTCACGTCAAGCCGCTTTCTGAAATGAAGCTTTCCTATCAGGAGGCTCTGCGCAGCCTTTCCGCCGGATCCGGCCCGGTTGCACACGCAGATGATCTGCCGGTTGCCTGTGAATATGAAGGAGACTATCCGATTGATATTGAAAATGCGATTTTTGATAATCTGAAACGTGGGAACACCGAGGCTGCCACCGATGCCGCCGACCGATTTTTCACCTGGATGGAAACCGTCCACGCAAAGGAACATGAAGAAAGTGTCCGCATGAAGGCACTGGAATTCGTGCTCTGGGCGGAGCATGTCAGCTACGAGGACGGTGGCATGGGCGTCTACCGCTTCACGGACCGCGCGGATTACCTGAAGACTGCAACCACCTGTGACATCCCTTCTCTGCATGTCTGGTTCATCACGAAAATCCGGGCGGCCGCAGAGAAAATTGCATCCAAAACACGCACCCGGGCGGATTCTCTGATTGAACGGGCCCGCAATTATATTGATTCTCATTACCAGAGTGACATTTCACTGGATGATGTCTCACGTGCCATCAATATCAGTCCGTATTACTTCAGCAAGCTCTTCAAGGAGGAATCAGGCGTTACCTTCATTGAGTACCTGACCAATCTCCGGATCAGCCAGGCGAAAAAACTTCTGACCGATCCGGAAATCTCCATCCGGGATATTGGAGTTGCCGTCGGATATCAGGACCCCAATTATTTCAGCCGGATTTTCCGGAGAGCTGTCGGCGTCTCGCCCACCGAATTCCGGGCGCAGAACGTCACTGCCTGACTGCGGGACATCCGCGGCTGCCTCAGAACCCCAGCTCTTCATTGATCAAAATCACATGGATCCGGTCCTTGTGCTTGGAATAGCGGGTAATCAGGAACTGGCAGCAGATGGTATCGGGTGTTTTGCAGTCGAAGCATCTGCCTGTTTTCCTGCACGGCGTGTTGATCTGGAATCTCTGCGCATTGGATGGAGCCGCTACACTGCGTGCTCTTTTCATCGCAGAATCCAGGTCACTGCACACCTTGTTCATGCCGGCCAGGACAATGACCTTGCGCGGTCCCTGCGCAATGCAGGAAACCCGGTTGGCATTTCCATCGATGTTGACCAGGACGCCATCATCCGTCATGGCATTGGCACTGGTCAGGAAAATATCCGCATCATAGGATGCCATCAGACTGGCACGCGGCTCCATCTTGTCCCGGTCAATATAATGATAGTTTCCTTCCTGCAGCGCCGAAATCAGACCGATTTCATGTGCGGTCATACATCCGCCCATTGCAACGCTGCTCTCTTCCGGAATCAGCTCCAGTGCCTTCTGAAGTGCTTCCTTCTTATCTGCCGCATAATACCCGGTCATATTTCTGGACTGCAGTCCCTTGATTACGGTCTGTGCCAGAAGTTCATTTCTATGATACTTATTCGGATCCATTCTGTTATCCCCACTTTCTCGTGTTATGATTCGTTGACCAGCTTCCCCGTGATGTGCTCCGGCACGAGCTCCAGACAGAGGACTCTCGGACCGGCATGCTCGATTTCGTGCCGGATGTACTCCTCGTCCTCCGTGAATTTCCGACAGAGAGCTTCACAGATCTGCATGGACTTCTCATGGTCCTCCACCGGGCGGATTCTGCCGAAGGCAATCACACTTCTTATATTCAGGGCCCATTCCCCAGGCTTCCGGTACCCTTCATCGTAAATACAGAACGAAGCCTTGTCACAGCCTCTTATGGCGTCGATCTTATGGCCCTCCTTCGCCCCGTGAAAATAAATCTTCCCGTCCTTTTCGCTGTACCAGTAGTCAATGGGAATGCCGTACGGATAGCCGTCCTCTCCAAGAAGGGAGAGGACACCGCGTTTCTGCTCCTTCAGCACCTGAATGCACTCTTCCTGTGAAATCTGCTGTTTGAATCTTCTCATGGTACGAAACATCGAAAATTCCTCCCTTTCATTCCTGTTTATGCTTCATTTCCGCCACCATTTTTCCGGAATTTGCGCTCCTCCTCTCCGCGAAGGATTCTCACAATTCCGCGGTAATGCCGGCTGAGCATCACAAGCTCTCCCAGAGCAATGAAAGCTGCACCCTCCGGTCCCAGCCTCCAGGCCGCAAAGGGAAGCGCGATCGCAGGGATCAGCACCGCCCCAAGCGGAAGATACCCGGTGAGAACAGTCACCGCACCGCCCAGAATACAGGAAACGGAGCCCCAGACCGGCATCAGGAGAATCAGCCATGCGCAGGTCACCGTTACGCCCTTTCCGCCTCTCCCCCTGGTCCAGAACGGGAAATTATGACCGAGAACGCAGCCAAAGCCGGACCAGTAAAGTGCTTCTCTTCCCAGTTCCTGCCCAAACAGCGCAAAGGCCAGCGCCATCCCCAGCACCGTTTTCAGAATGTCACCGAGCAGAACCAGGATGCCCTCCCTTTTCCCAATGTTCGCCATCACATTGGCCATCCCCGGATTTCCGGTTCCAATGCTCCAGATGCTCTTTCCCGTTTTCCTTTTCGCAACAATGGCAGCTGTCAGGACACAGCCTGCCAGATATCCGATCAAAAGAGCCATTGCACGTGTCATGATGAATTCCTTTCCTTCTTAAATTACGGATAAAACAATTATCATACTTTCATGGGAAATTATCCACCGGCTACCTGCATGCGAACCCTGCGGTGCTGACAGAGTCTGCCTTCCTGGTCTTCTCTGTCTCACTTTTTTATCCGCTTTATACGGGTTTAAAGTTGCCGTAATTTCAATCATTATTTGTTTAAATTTCTTGTAATCCGTCGTTTAACGTGATTATAATATTTTATATGCGCCGTTCGCTCTTTCCGATCGCGAGAGAGCTGTTTTGCCGGGCAATCGCGCTCTGCAGAACCCACAAAGGGTACAAAATCTATGGGAAAGAAGATCAACCGTATGGCCGGAAAAGTAAAAGTCCGCTCTGTCAGCAGCTGGAGCATTGCTGCTACCATTTTCCTTGCATGTGTGTGCATCGGAATCTCGCTCTACGGTTTTACACAGTATACCGTACTCCGTTCTGCCATGCAGGATTATATTTCCTGCGAAAATGCCGTGCACGAACTGCAGGAGGGCTCCGATCTTCTGACCAAGCAGGTCCGCCTCGCCGCCGCCACAGGAGACCCGCAGTACATTGATGCCTACTTTAAGGAAGCCAACGTCACCAGAAGCCGTGAAAAGGCTGTCAGCGATCTCACAGATCTGGAGGGAAGCTCCTCGGAAGCCATTCAGACACTCCAGGCGGCGCTCTCTGCTTCCGTCGATCTGATGCAGACCGAATATTACTCCATGCGCCTTGTGGAGGAGAGCATCGGCAGTGACGTCTCCTCCTGGCCGCAGGAGCTGCAGAACACGGTACTGTCTTCGGAGGATGCCGCTCTTTCTCCTGAGGCGAAGCTGCTGCGGGCACAGCAGCTCGTCTTCGGCACGGATTATGAGAATGCCAAGGACATCATTTCCGATGATGTGAATGCGGCGATCAACACCCTCACCGAGGAGATCAACAATCGTCAGAATCACGCTGCTGACATTTTCTCTCATATTTTCCGGCTCATCATCGCCTGTGTGATGATTTTCGCCGCCATGATGCTCCTGTCCTGCCTGCTGATCCATTTCTGGGTCGTCCGTCCTCTCCTGTCCTTCCATAAGGATATCGAGCACGATGCGATGCTCTCCGTCAGCGGTGCCAATGAACTCCAGTCTCTTGCGAACACCTATAACAAGATCTATCAGGAAAACGAAGAACGCCAGAAGCTCATCAAGCACCAGGCCGAGCATGATCCTCTGACGGATCTTCTGAATCGTGGCTCTTATGACCGCATTCTGAACCTATACATCCAGGACAAAAAGAATTTTGCCCTGATTCTGATTGACGTCGATGTCTTCAAAAGCGTCAATGATACGTATGGGCATGCCATGGGAGATGCAATTCTGAAGAAGGTCGCTCATCTTCTGACAGTAACCTTCCGAACCATCGACTATGTATGCCGGATCGGAGGCGATGAATTTGCCGTCATTATGGTCGAAATGACCAGTGATCTCAACTATACCATCACAGAGAAAATCAATATCATTAATGCAGAACTCTCCATTCCCAAGGATGGCATGCCTGCCATTTCCCTGAGCGTCGGCGTTGCATTGACTGATCGCCGGAATCCCGGCAAGAGCCAGTTCACCGATGCCGACAGGGCCCTCTATTACACCAAGGAGCACGGGAAGCACGGCTGCACCTTCTATCCGGCAGAATCCTCTGCAGACAACGCTTTGAATGGAATTTGAATTCCTGAACAAGCGGATGAACATTTGGAAACAGATTTCTCAAAAAGATCAGGTTCTTCTAAGGAAGGAGAAAAATGGCAACACCAAAACTGGCAGCATTGACGTTTGATGATGGTCCTACCATCGGCATTACCGACAAGGTACTGGACATTCTGCAAGAGAACCACGCAAGAGCAAGCTTCTTTCTGATTGGTCAGCAAATCACAGAGGAAACAGAATATCTTGTGAAGCGTGCCCATGACATGGGATGCTCCATTGAAAATCATTCCCTGACGCATTCCTCCATGCCAAAGCTTTCCCGAGAGGAAATTACCAATGAAATCGAGGAAACCAGCAGACGGATTGAGACTATCACCGGAGAAAGGCCGGAATTCTTCCGCCCGCCATTCATTGATTATGACCAGAAAATGTACGATGTGATTGATCTTCCATTCATTTGTGCATATGGCTGTGAGGATTGGGAGCCCTCGGTTTCTACCGATGAGAGAATCCGGCGCGTTCTTGATGCTGCAAGACCGGGATATATGGTTCTTCTTCACGATATGAAGGATAATCTGCAAACCGTGGAGGCGATTCGGACGATCATTCCCAGACTGCAGCAGCAGGGCTATGAATTTGTCAACATCCGTGAGCTGTTTCAGAGAAGCAACGTCACACCGCAGAGAAATGTCATTTACATGAGTGTCGACGAAATACGGTGAGTGCATCCTTGGCTTCCGGAACGGTGCTTCCCTGAGGCCGGACAAGTGCTGCCAAACAGCCCATAATCTTCACTGCTAATGAAAAGAAGGGTCTGGAAGCGCGCGAAAAGGTCACAGCCAAATGGTCATTTATACCACGAACGCCATCGAAAGCCTGAATTCCATGTACCGTAGGCTGAATCGTCAGCGCAGTGTATTTCCAAGTGACCAGCCCCTTCTGAAAGCGTTATATCTGGCAACGTTCGAAGCAACAAAAAAATGGAAAATGCCGATCCGCGACTGGGGAAAAGTGTACGGAGAATTGTCTGTCATGTACGAAGGCAGGTTGCCAGAATAAGATTGCATAGCCCGAATAGAAAAGGTGGCAGAAGCCGCCTTCTATTGACATGCCAAAAGGCATGCCGTATACATAAACCAAGAGTCGGAACACTGAAATTATCGTAATTTCAGTGTTCCGCTCCAATCTTCATCACAGGAAACCGTTTTTACAGAGATTTTTTCATACTCGCCAGGAAGTTCACAACTATAACATTTTTATTTTTTAATTCCATTTGCGCTACTCCTTATAATCTCCCTTATTCAAACAACTTCATAAGTACTCTAGCATATACCTCGTGGCCTTCTACTGATGGATGATTTGCTTGATTTGCAAGGAGCTCCTTCCAGTCAAGCCCTATCTCTTTAGCCATATCCCAAACAGCTCTAGCATCTGCGAGACATACATTTTCTTCCATCGCTACTTCTCTAATCTTTTCACAACGCTTCCATGTTGTAGGCTCTGGAGTAACCCATCCCTGCATGTTAAATGGTAAGTCGCCATTAGGTGTAATCAAAATAATGTCAGCTTTTGTCTTTGCTTTTAAATCTCTTACTAACTGTGTAAGTAAATCCTTATATACATTCTCATCACCCATCCGATCGTCAAACCAATTTAATGACCCATTTATTAGTATAAGATCTGGCTGATGTGAAACGACGTCTCTGTCAGCTCTTGCAATCATTGAAGGTAAGAAATCACCTGCAATTCCTGAATTGATTACAGAAACACTAGTCGATTCGTACTTATCAATAAGCTTATCTCTGAACTTCTCAATATAGCTTTCTCTAGCATCTGTTACTTCCATTACAGGAAGGCCGCCCATCTCAAAGATAGTCTTGCCTACATCAGCCATTGTTCCACCATTGCTAAGTGGTGCATATATCTCTTCAAGTTCTTTCATAAGCTCTGGAGTAAATAGCCCCTCAAAGTGCCCAGCTGTGACTGAATCACCTAAAGCAACGATTACCGGATTTCTCTTCTCTAATCCGTTTTCATCTAAAAGTCCGTACATACCACCAGCAACACCTGTATGCTCCTTCATAATTTTCATAAAATGCTCTGGGCGAGCTGGACTGTTGCACACAAAATCATCAGCACACTTCAAAAATTTCTTTGCAGTTTCTTCACTTAACTTATAATTTGTTCTCATAATTTATTCCTTTTTTAACCTTTAACACAAATTTCTACAAAAGCTGATTCTAATCCCTCAGCTTCTACTTTTACTATAATTGTCCCTGATTCATTATTTCCACGTACAGCAACAACGGCTCTACCATAGTACGGAGTTCTTGTTTCATCGAAGAAGTTTTCTTCAGACTTATAATCAGCTGATCCAAAGCCCTGTATATATCCATCACCAGATACTGTCACTGAAATCTTGCGATTGTCGGAAGTATTAACTACTCCATTTTCATCAACCAATTCTAGTGTAATATAACTTAAATCACCAACACCAATTGCATCACGGTCAGCATTTGCAGAAATAGCTGCTGTCTTGTTTGCTGTATTTAGGTGTTCACGTGTGATAGTTCCATCTTCATAGTATGAAACAGCCTCAAGAGTACCCGGATTATATGTAATATCATATTCTGCTTTGAATCTATTCGCCTCTCCTGCAGGCTTTTTACCAAGACTTTCATTATTTAAGAATAATTCTACTTCAATTGCATCTGAATATACTTCAACTACACAAGGCTTACCCTCATATCCGTTCCAGGTCCAACTTGACACTACATCACGGGTAGCCCACGGAGTACACTGAGCTTCAACACCATAGTATTCTGGAAGCTGCACAGCAATATATGGTTTTTTTCTGAGTCCAAATACAATCTCTCTATAGTAGCTAGTAGGTCGTCTGAAGCCAGTAATATCCACATCCCCACAATATGCTAAATATACTGGATATGGTTTTTGGAATTGATGAATACCATTGTATTCCGCAACTCCAATCCCTGACTCTCCAAGATAGTCCCATGCAGTCCAACAGTAATCGCCAATGCAAGCTGGTATTTCCTTTACCTCTTTCCAATTCAAATCGATATCTGGATTAAATGTTTCTGATCCATAGAATACTCGATTAGGATTAGTATCTGCCTGAAGACGATATGCACCACGCATATAGTTCATTCCAACAAGATCTAAAACACCATAAGTTTCCTTAAATCTCTCTTCTACCATCGGATGTGCACTAAGCATATTCATCATACCCATTAACTGAGTGATGACATCATTTACATTTCCACTTCCTGATTCAGCCTGAGCTCTCGAAGTCATCTGCTCCATCTGTTCCTCAGTTATATATCCAAGATCCTTCATTACCTTTGGAATTTCATTACCAATAGCCATCAAGCTATTGATTGCATTTGTTACAAAACGAGTTGAATCCTGCTCTCTGAACTTTTCCGCGATTCTTCTGCTAAGGCGAGCTCCCTCTGGAACTGCAAGCTCCTGAATCTCGTTTCCAATAGAGTACATAAAAACTGATGGATGATTGAAATCTTTTGCTACGATTCTCTCAACCTCTCCCCCCCAGTTATCAGCAAAATTAAGAGAATGATCGTACTTTGACTTGCCCATATTCCACATATCAAAACTCTCTTCCATGACAAGCATGCCAAGTCGATCACAAGCCTCAAGAAGAGCTCTCGATGAAGAGTTATGGGAAATACGTACAGAATTAAATCCTGCTTCTTTTAAGATCTCTATACGTCTTTCCTCAGCACGTGAAATAGTTGCTGCTCCAATTATTCCATTATCATGGTGTATACAACCGCCACGAAGAAGAATTTTTTCTCCGTTTAAGCGTAAACCATTAACCGGATCCAGCTCAATTTTTCTAATTCCAAATGAGCTTTCAGACACATCGGCTACATCCTGTCCATCCATGATAGTCACTCTACATGTATATAAAGATGGAGCCTCAGTACTCCAAAGTGCTGGCTCTTTTACAAATAATGGTCTGGTAACTGTTGTAACTCCCTGGTTTTCAAGAGTAACTGGTGTAATGTCAGAGCTTACTATCTCCCCATTTGGTGCAATGATATCTGTACATACACCAACAATCTTTTTATTTTTTTCATCACAGCAAACATTAGTCTTCACTAAAACTTCAGCAACATCTGAACCAACCTGTGGTGTTGAAATGCGAAGTCCATCAACATCAATTCTAACCGGGCCACCAACATATAGGTGTACAGGTCTAATTATTCCTGAGCCTGTATACCATCTGCTATTTGGAAGATCAGAATTCATGACTTTAACCGAAATCTGATTTGGTATACCTATATAGAGATATGGTGTAATATCTACGGTCAATTCATCATATCCCGAATTAATTGTTCCTGCCAAAGCACCGTTAACTGAAATCCAAGCTCTGTTATATACCCCTTCAAATTGAAGGATAAATGTCTTCCCTGAATCCTCAGGAGATATTTCAAGCATTTTTGTATACTGATAATTTCCGCCAGGAAAAAAACCACCTGCAGGGCCGGATGGATTTTCTGCATTTCTCTCTTCAAGAATCATCGCATCATGAGGCAATGTTACGTTCTGGACCTCCGCACCAGCAAACCATGAGCCTGCATCCTCTGAAAATGTCCAATCACAATTAAAATCCTTTTTTATCATTATTACACCTCTTTGTCTGCACGAAGTCTCTTATTCTCGCTTTCAACATCAAGGAAGAATAAGATGGTTAGTAAGATTACACCCGGTATTGCATATGCAAGAACATATGACCAATTAATTACACTGATAGCTCTTGCTGTCTGCTCTGCTGCTTGACCATCAAATCCACCAAAATCAAGTAAGAAACCTGTAAGAGCTGTCCCCAGTCCGGTACCTACCTTAACACCAACTGATGAACATGAATAAATAGTACCAGTAATTCTCTTTCCAAACTTTAAATATGAGTAATCATCCGTTTCTGCAATAAGCGCATTTAAAGCACCAGTAAGTGGCGCACCACCAATTGTCTTTAATGCCAATGCCACAAGAAGAAGTGGCAGATTTCCTGATACAGCAGCGATTACAAGTGGAATCGTAGCAACTAAACCAAGAATATTTCCCAATATTGACATCTTACGAATACCATATTTTGCGGTAAATGGGGCTACAAGTGGAAGTGCAATGATAATTGGAATCAAGCTAGCCATCGATATAACACCAAGAAGAGCTGCATTTCCAAGCTTATATGTAGCGTAATAAATACCAAGTCCACTTGTCAGACCGCTTACAATGTAATTTACCAAGTATATACAAAGAATAAGTACAAAATACTTGTTTTTCATGAGAAGCTTGATACTCTCTACAAATCCAATTTTCTCATTCGCTGTCTTATTTACATTCTCCTGCTCCCCAAGCTCTTCAGGGCTTAACTCTTTAACAGAGAATACAGGAACAAGTAAAAGTACAAAACATACAATAGAGTAAATAATCGAAACCTGAGTCCATGCAGCCTGTCCGCCACCTAAACTTTCGACCATGCCGCTAGTAATAGTCTGAATGATTAATACGGCAATAATAGCAAATAGAAATCTAAAGCTCCCCATCTGGACACGATCTTTAGGATCTTTTGTACAAAGAGCTGTCATTGATGAATATGCAATATTATTCATTGTATAGAACACAGCCCCCAAAAGAGTATAGATAATAAAGAAGAAAACATACTTTTCTGTATCACTTAAGTTCTTCGGTACATTAAATATAATGAATGTAAAAACAGCTACAGGAAAACAACTTACAAAGTACCAAAAACGTGCTTTACCCATTTTATGGTTAGTTCTATCGATAATATTTCCCATAAATACATCTGTAACGCCATCAAGGATTTTAGATATCATCATAAGCGTTCCAATAATAGCTGCACTAACGCCAAGAGTATTTGTGCAGTAGATCATTATAAATGCAGCAACAAAACTCCAGCAGAAATTTGATCCCATATCTCCAATACCATAGCCTAGTTTTCTGATTAAGGATAAGCTACCCTCTTTTTTTGACATAATTCCCTCCAAATTATATATACTGTTTTAGCCACAAAACTTACCCTAACTAAAAAAATAATCTTTAATAGTCTTGTAAGTAGTTTTAATTTACTATATGATTATCGATACAACTATGTCGAAAATGAAGTCTTTAGAGCGTGATTGTATCGAAAACGGACAAAGACTTATAATTTGTTGGAGTGAATAATGAATCAATTTGATGTATCTCGTATATTTTTAAAACAGCGAATGGCCCCTACCGGTATTCGAATAGATAATTATTCCGAAAATGATAATGGTTTTTTTAGCCTTAACGGGCCTTATATGGTGGTTTTTGAAACGTTTCTTACAGAAACTGACACAGTTCAGATCAGCATGATTTCACCAGGTTTTAACTTTCCTTATCAATGCGAATTGGTGTGGTTTACAGAAATGAGACCACTTCATAAACATAATTTTGTTGAATTTATGTTTGTCGTTAGAGGGCATATTAAACAAAGAATAGAAGGTAATATTTATGATTATTCAGAAGGTCAGTGTTGTGTTATAATGCCCGGCATAAATCATTCAGAAACAGTTGACGGTGATGCTGAACTAGTATTCTTAATGATATCAGATGAGCTTTTATATACAATTATACAAACTGACCATAGATATTCTTCCGATGGGCGTGAATCTTCGAGTGAAAATATTCTTTATCAGGCATTTAGAAAACATCTAGAGAAAACGGAATCAACTAATCAATATTATGATTTCTTTCCTTTAGTACCCAATGATATTGTTTTACCTATTATAAAAAAACATCTGACTCAGATTACTCTTGAGACGGGTGATTTGCACCCAGGATTTTATTCATTTGTGATAGGCAGTATACAGAGACTTATTGCCCAAATGTTAAATAACCAATTGTATTCGTATAGACAAGTTTCAAAAGACTCTCAATATGAGGAGAATCTTTTCCTTAAAATCACAGCTATCTTAGAAGAAACACATGGTAGAATCACCAGGCAAGAAATATCCAACAAGTTGCTATACAGTGATCACCATATAAATAAAATAATACAGGATAATACTGGGATGAGTCTTATAAAATATAGCCGCATTTTTACATTAAAAGAGGCAGCGCGACGACTAACTCAGACTGAAGATAGTATCTCTGCTATCATATATGACCTAGGGTTTACCAATCGCACTCACTTTTATAATCTTTTTAAGGAACAATATGGTGTATCTCCTAGTCAGTATAAAGGTGCAAATAGCGAAGCCTATCGGCCGCTTTTGCGGAGCTGAACGGCCGCGATGCGGAGCGAGCGGCCAGTCCTTTCCCCGCTGATACTCCGAGCTTCTGACCTCATAATGGAATTATGCCGCAATTGTGCGGTAAATACTGCATGAAGGACGGTCCCCTTATGACAAAGCATGAACATGTTTCTTGGCTCTCATATCGTTGGCTCTTAGTTAATGTATTTCTCGAAGTACTTTTGCTCTCTGACCTTCATCTCTCTCGCCCGTACTACGGGAGAATGACACTTAAGCGTGTCTGTCATTCTCCCGCTTTTGTGCGAAACGCTTCACGCATTCTTCTTCGAAGCAGCATCAGCAGATTCATCATGTACTGAGAAACCAGAACCCGACTCATGCAATTCGGGAACTGCTCTCCCGCATGCTCATCCGAAAGCACTCCGTACTGCACCGAAGCCTCCCAGGACTCATAATAAAGGCTTCTGATTTCTGTGGAATATCCATTTCCATAGTATTCTTTCTGTTTGTAACATCCGTTACATCTTTTGTTTCCTCTGCGCAGTATAATTTTCTTATAAGCTAAATCAGCAGTAAGGCGTTTTCTTTCCGAAATTTTGAAGGGAGTTCTGTGATGAAAAAATATGTTTGTGATGTATGTGGTTATGTTTACGATCCGGAAATCGGTGATCCGGACAACGGAATTGCTCCCGGAACTGCTTTTGAAGCTCTTCCGGATGACTGGGTATGTCCGCTCTGCGGCGTTGGCAAGGATGATTTTTCTCCTGTAGAATAAGTCCCGATCACTTCCGAACATACAAGGCAGCGGTTCTCATCTGAGTTCCGCTGCCTTGTAATTTGTATCGTTTATTAAGGTCGGTCTCGATTCAGAATCCGAGATCATCGTTCACCAGAATCACATGAATCCGACCCTTATGTCTGGAGAAGCGTGTGATCAGGAACTGACAGCAGATGGTATCCGGCAATTTACAGTCAAAACATTTCCCCGTCTTCGAACATGGCGTATTCAGTCCGAACCGCTGCTCATTGATGGGAGCAGCTACATTTCTTGCTCTCTTCATGGCATCATCTAGGTCACTGCAGACCTTATTCATCCCGACAAGGAAGATCACCCTGCGCGGTCCCTGGGCGATGCAGGAAACCCGGTTAGCGTTTCCATCGATATTGACCAGGTGTAGAGGGACGAAATAATCCCTCCACGGGCGACAAATCCGCGCCATTTTCTGGTCTCAAATAATTATTGATGTAATCCTGCAGGGTGTCGCCGAAAGCGACGCCCTTTACTTTGTCATAGTAAAGGA
>CALEFO010000032.1 GCA_937877165.1 uncultured Lachnospiraceae bacterium
ACGCCGGAGGTCCTTCTCAATGTGGAAATTCGCGAGCGAATTTATCTGTATTCCCATATTCTTCCGGGACCGGGCGGTCTGCCGATCGGCTGCAGTGGAAAGGGAATGCTCCTTCTGTCCGGCGGCATTGATTCGCCGGTAGCGGGCTGGATGTGCGCGAAGCGCGGCCTGAAGCTGGATGCGACGTATTTTAACGCGCCGCCCTATACCAGCGAGCGCGCTCTGCAGAAGGTCATCGATCTGGCTTCTATTGTAGCCAGATATACCGGCCCCATTTATCTGCACAATATCAATTTTACAGAAATTCAGCTGTACATCTATGAGAAATGCCCGCATGATGAGCTGACGATCATCATGCGCCGCTACATGATGCGGATTGCGGAGCTGATTGCAAAGAGAACCGAGTGTGAGGCACTGATTACCGGTGAGAGCATCGGACAGGTTGCATCGCAGACGACAAGGAGCCTGGGCGTGACCAACGCGGTCTGCACGCTTCCGGTTTTTCGCCCGCTCATCGCGTTTGACAAGGAAGATATCATCACCATTTCGAAGAAAATTGATACGTATGATACTTCTATCCAGCCGTATGAGGACTGCTGTACCATCTTTGTTGCAAAGCACCCGGTGACGAAACCACTTCTGGGCGTGATTGAGCAGCATGAACACAATCTGGATGAGAAGATTGACGAAATGATTCAGAGAGCACTGGATACGGATGAGATTCTGATTGTCGGACAGGACGGTGTCCGGAGGCTGAAGGAGCGGGAGGATCCGCTTCAGGCAGGAATGTAAGGAAAACCGTTACGGTCACGCAAACGAAGATATACAAAAACGGCCGGTCACATAAAGTGACCGGCCGCCTGGCCTGACAAGAGAAAATTCCGAAACATGCTGTATCCGATGCTGCATAGGAAGCCGGACCGCCGCACTCTTACTGAATCAGATACGGCTTCAGAACCGTCATGATCTGTTCGATATTGTCCTCTGCGTGGATGTTCAGATCAATCGGCTTGGAAAGATCCAGAGAGAAGATACCCATGATGGACTTGGCATCGATGACGTATCTTCCGGATACCAGATCGAAATCGTAATCGAACTTGGTAATGTCGTTTACAAAGGACTTCACCTTGTCAATGGAATTCAGAGAAATCTTAACTGTTTTCAAAAAATGACCCCCTTTATTCTCTTTGGAGTGATGTAAAAACGGACAGAAAAATGTCCTATACATCGTTAATAGTAATGACCAAGCGTATAAAAGTCAATGAAAACGAGGTTATGTTTATGATGAAAAAAGCCGCGGTTCACAACCTTGGCTGTAAAGTAAACAGCTACGAGCTGGATGTCATGGTGCAGCAGCTCCGGAGTGCCGGATACGAGATTGTTCCTTTTGAGGAACGGGCGGATCTGTATCTGGTCAATACTTGCAGTGTTACGAATATTGCCGATCGAAAGAGCAGACAGATGCTGCACCGGGCGAAGCACACGAATCCGGATGCGGTGGTGGTCGCAGTTGGATGCTACGTGGAGACGGACCGGAAGCGTCTGGAAGAGGACCCCCTGGTGGACCTGTGTATCGGCAACAACCGAAAGGGAGACATTGCCAAGATTCTGTCGGATTATCTGGATGGGAGAATGAAGGACGGAGAGACGGCGGCAAATCTGACAGACCATCCTGATTTCGAGTCCATGCAGCTGAAGACGCCGGGGCGGACCCGGGCTGATATCAAGATTCAGGACGGCTGCAACCAGTTCTGCTCGTACTGCATTATTCCATATGCGCGGGGGAGAATTCGTTCCCGCGATCCGGAAGAGATTATGGAGGAAGTGCGGCGGCTTTCGGCAGATGGCGTGAAGGAAGTGGTCCTTACGGGAATTCATATCTCCTCGTATGGACGTGAGAAAGGTCTGGAACCGGAAACAGAGCTTCTGAATCTTCTGACAAGAATTCAGATGGTTGCAGGAATTGAAAGGATCCGTCTCGGTTCTCTGGAGCCCAGAATCATCACGGAGCCGTTTGTGCGGGGGATCAGTCATCTGTCCAAGGTCTGCCCGCACTTTCATCTCTCACTTCAGAGCGGCTGCGATGAGACACTCCGCCGGATGAATCGCCACTATACGGCGGCGGAATACCGGGATGGTGTGGAGATGCTGCGCAGATTCTATGACCGCCCTGCCATTACGACGGATATCATTGTTGGATTTCAGGGAGAGACAGAGGAGGAGTTTGAGAAGAGCCGGGCTTTTGCGGAGGAAATCCGGTTTTATGAGATTCATGTGTTCAAGTATTCTGTGCGGAAGGGCACAGTGGCGGAGAAACTGCCGAACCCCTGCACGGATGCCCAGAAGGCGGAGCGCAGTGATGTGCTTCTGGAGCTGACGCATCGGCAGGCACGAAACTATCGGGAGAGCTTCCTCGGAGAAGAGGAGGAGATTCTTCTGGAGGAGCCGGTAACAATCGGGGGAGTTCCTTATTTTACCGGGCATACCATGCGGTATGTGGAAGGAATGATTTCGGCGGAAAATCATTTTGCGGGAGAGATGGTGCGCGGAACCGTTCAGGGGATTTCGGAGGATGGAATGCGGCTCATACTGAGAGCAGACGATGAAAACGCATGAGAAAATTGCCGGAGAAGGTAAAATGGGGTATGATGATATATCAGGTTTTATCGGAACCGGTTTTATGTGAGCAGCCGTGGAAGCTTCCGCGGAGAACATATATGTAAGAGGCAATTGCCGGACAGCTGCCGAAAGATCTGCCGCCCCGGATATTGGAGAGGCAGAGGATACAGTTTTACGGACAGATTTCGGAGAGGTCGGGTAAAGCAGGAAAGGAAGAAATGAAGAGATACAGCGAAGAAGATTTGAGCAGCACACAGTATTTCAAGGTAAAGCCGGATCAGGAGAGCGGAACGAGAAAGGTTCTGTCGATCGTATATGAGGCTCTGACCAAGAAGGGGTATGACCCGGTCAACCAGATTGTCGGATACATCATGTCCGGAGATCCTACTTACATCACCAACTACATGGGGGCGAGAAGCCTGATCATGAAGGTTGAACGCGATGAGCTGGTGGAGGAGATTCTGGAAGCCTACATCCGGAACAATCACTGGAACGAGGAAGTGTAACGAAGCAGCGAATCCGCAGCTTTTGACATGGAACCGCAGGGAGAATCCGCTGGAGCGGAGATCTTTGCACAGCCGCAGTATGCTGCGGCATGGATTTTGCAGCAATGAGAATAATGGGTCTGGATTACGGCTCAAAAACAGTTGGAGTCGCACTGTCTGATGAACTTCTGATGACGGCGCAGCCCAAGGAGACCATCTGGCGCGACCGGGAGGGTAAAATACGAAAAACCCTGGTCCGGATCGAGGAGCTGATCCTCGAATATGATGTCAGACTGATTGTCCTCGGACTGCCGCTGAATATGGATGACAGCGTAGGAGAACGCGCGGAAGCTGCCCTGGCTTTTAAGGATCGGCTGGAGCGGCGCACTTCTGTGCCTGTCGTGATGTCCGATGAGAGACTGACTACGGTGGAAGCGGATGAAATGCTCGCCAGAATGGAGATCCCGCCACAGCACCGCAAGCAGTATCTGGATCAGATCGCAGCCAGTGTGATTCTTCAGGAATATATGGAGAACCATAGGAAAGAACTGGTACAAATTGGCGGAAAAGAAGAAAACAACTAGAAAAAAAGCAAAGGTATCCGGTCCCAGACTGAAAATTATCCCTCTGGGCGGCCTGGAACAGATCGGAATGAACATCACTGCCTTCGAATATGAGGACAGTATTATTGTGGTAGACTGCGGACTGGCCTTTCCGGAGGACGACATGTTCGGAATCGACAGTGTCATTCCGGATGTCACTTATCTGCAGGACAACATTGACAAGGTCAAGGGCTTTGTCATCACACACGGACATGAGGACCACATAGGAGCGCTCCCGTACATTCTCCAGAAGGTCAACGTTCCGGTTTACGGAACAAAGCTGACCATTGCGCTGATTGAGAATAAGCTCACGGAGCATAAGATGATGGACACTACGAAGCGGGTGGTGGTCTCCTTCGGGCAGACCATCAATCTGGGACGGTTCCGAGTGGAATTCATCAAGACCAACCACAGCATCGTGGATGCGGCGGCGCTTGCCATTTATTCGCCGGTCGGCGTCGTGGTGCACACCGGCGATTTCAAGGTAGATTACACACCGGTGTACGGTGATGCGATCGACCTGCAGCGCTTTGCAGAGCTGGGGAGAAACGGCGTTCTGGCACTGATGTGCGACTCAACCAATGCGGAGCGCCCGGGTTACACGCAGTCGGAGAAGACGGTCGGCGTGACGATCGACCGCATTTTTGCGGAGCACAAGGACACGAGAATCATCATTGCGACATTCGCGTCCAATGTAGACCGCGTGCAGCAGATCATTAACTCCTCCTATAAGTACGGACGTAAGGTCGCCGTCGAGGGCCGCAGCATGGTCAACATCATTGCAGCTGCCAGCGCGATCGGGTGTCTCAATGTGCCGAAGAATACATTGATCGAAGAGGATGAGCTGCGCAATTATCCGCCGGAAAAGACCACCATCATCACAACCGGATCTCAGGGCGAGAGCATGGCGGCTCTGACCAGAATGGCGGAGGACCAGCACCGAAAGGTGAAGATAGGTCCCGGCGATACGATTATTTTCTCTTCGCATCCGATTCCGGGAAATGAGAAGTCGGTGACGAATGTCATCAACAAGCTTCTCATGAAGGGAGCGGATGTCATCTTCCAGGATGTTCACGTTTCGGGACACCCATGCCAGGAAGAGCTGAAGCTGATTTACTCGCTGGTGCAGCCGAAGTATGCCATTCCGGTGCACGGTGAATACCGGCATCTGATCGCCCAGTCCAAGGTGGCGGCGGCACTCGGCATTCCGAAGGAGGATATTTTCATTCTTCATTCCGGAAACGTGCTGGAGTTGAATCAGGATGTGGCAGAAGTAACGGGACAGGTACCGGTGGGAGCCATTCTGGTGGATGGCCTCGGTGTCGGTGATGTCGGAAATACCGTCCTGCGTGATCGGCAGCATCTGGCGGAGGACGGCATTGTCATTGTGACCTTTGCCATGGAGCGGGGAACCGATTATCTGGCTGCAGGGCCGGAGATCGAGAGCCGCGGATTTGTATACATGAAGGAAGCGGATAGCCTGATGAAGGAGGCAGACCTTGTTGTGCAGGAAGCGCTGGCGGACTGCCTGGACCACGGTCAGGATGACCCCGCGAAGCTTAAGAACAGCGTCCGGTCGGCTCTGAGCGACTTCTTCTGGAAGAAGACAAAGCGCCGTCCGATGATCCTTCCGATGCTGATGGAGATTTGAGGAAGATATTCATGAAATCCGGCAGATATCCCCAGTATGAACAGGAATACAGAAGAGAATCCGGGAGAGCGTCCGGCCGCGGACGCTCTGGTGCGGATCGTTCTTCCCATGGGTACGGAAGGCCTGCCCATGGACGCAGGCTGGTTCCGCGCTTGAAGGACGGGCAGGGAACCCTGGACTGGATCGGCGATGTGTTCAAGATCGTTTTGATCATTGTGGTGATCATGTTCTGTGTCAGCATGTCGCACCGCGCCTATGAGATCGGCTACGACGTTTTCTATGAGAAGGCCGTGGACGAGAAGGGAAGCGGACAGACCGTCGAAGTGACAATCTCGGACGGAATGACGGTAAATCAGATCGGAAAGCTCCTGCAGGAGAAGGGACTGATCAAGGATGCGGAGGTTTTTCTCTATCAGGAAAGATTCTCTTCTTTTCACGGGAAGATTGTTCCGGGCACCTACGAGCTGTCGACGGAGATGACGCCCAGTGAGATGATCAAAAAGATGGCGGACACGTCTCAGACATCGGATTCTTCAGCACAGAGCCAGGAAGGGCAGCAGGCGGAATGAGAGACATTGATACCGAAAAAGAAGAACGGATTCTGACGTTCATTGAATCCATGGCGTCGGGAAATACGGAATTTTTGAATGCGTTGGAAAAAGAGGCGCTGGGCGAAGGGGTCCCGATTATCAGGACTCAGACCCGGAGCCTCCTTCGTTTTCTTCTGGAGCTTGTGAAGCCGGAGAAGATTCTGGAGGTGGGAACGGCAACCGGATTTTCCGCCTGCCTGATGCTGAATTATGCGCCGGCGAAGGCATCCGTCACGACAATCGAGCGGGATCCGGAACGGATCGCAAAGGCCAGAGAACATTTTGCGATGATTGACGAGGACCCCTCGTGCATGCCGGGCCACAGGAGCGGGCAGATCACTCTTCTGGAGGGGGATGCCGCTTCGATTCTGAAGAAGCTGGAGGGCCCGTATGATTTTGTTTTCATGGACGCGGCCAAGGGGCAGTATATTCATTTCCTTCCGGAGGTGGTAAGGGTCCTTGCGCCGGGAGGGCTTCTTGTGTCCGACAATATTTTCAAGGACGGGGAAATTTTGGAATCCCGCTTTGCGGTGAAGCGCAGGGACCGGACCATTCATAAGAGGATGCGGGAATACCTGCAGGCTCTCACCGAAAGGGACGATCTGCAGACACTTCTTCTGGAAGAGGGAGACGGTGCGGCGCTCAGCATCCGAAAGAAATAAGGCAAGAAAGGACAAATTATGGAGATAAATCTGACCGGACAGAAGCCAGAGCTTCTGTGTCCTGCCAAGGACCTGGAGGTTCTGAAGACGGCCGTGAATTTCGGCGCGGATGCGGTCTATATCGGGGGAGAGGCCTACGGCCTTCGGGCGAAGGCAAGAAACTTCTCCCCGGCGGAGATGGCAGAGGGAATTGCATACGCCCATGCGCATGGAGCAAGGGTGCATGTGACGGCGAATATTCTGGCTCATAATGCGGATCTTGCGGGGGCTGCGGTATACTTCCGGGAACTGGAGGAGCTGCGGCCGGACGCGGTTCTGATCGCAGACCCAGGTATGTTCGATCTGGCAAGGGAGAACTGCCCGGACGTGGAGATTCACATTTCCACGCAAGCTAACAATACGAATACGGGGACCTTTCGCTTCTGGCACCGGATGGGGGCAAAGCGCGTCGTCTGCGCAAGGGAGCTCAGCCTTGCGGAAATCCGCCAGATCCGGCAGGAGACGCCGGCGGATCTGGAAATTGAGGCATTTGTGCACGGAGCCATGTGTATTTCCTATTCCGGGCGCTGCCTTCTCTCCAACTATTTTACCGGAAGAGACGCAAACCACGGGGCCTGCACACACCCGTGCCGATGGAAGTATGCGGTGATGGAAGAATCCAGGCCCGGTGAATATCTGCCCATTGAGGAGAACGAGCGGGGAACCTTTATTTTCAATTCCAGGGACCTGTGCATGATTGAGCACATTCCGGATCTTTGCCGCGCGGGAATCAGCTCCTTGAAGATCGAAGGACGCATGAAGACGGCCCTGTATGTGGCGACGGTTGCAAGGACATACCGGCAGGCCATCGACGATTTCTATGAGAGCGAGGAGAAATATCTCTCGAGAATGGGCTGGTACCGGGACGAAATCCGGAAATGTACGTACCGACGGTTTACGACCGGTTTCTATTATGGGAGACCGGATGAAGATTCGATGGTGTATGATAGTAACACATATGTGAGTGAGTCCATCTGGCTCGGAATCGTGGAGGATGTGAAGGACGGACGCGTCCGCTTTATGCAGCGCAACAAGTTCAGCGTCGGTGATTCCATCGAAATCATGAAACCGGACGGACGGGACATTCCTGCAACGGTGCTCGGCTTTATCACCGAAGCGGGAGAACGGGTCACAAGTGCGCCGCACCCGCAGCAGATTCTCTACGCGGAACTCTCCGCCCCGGCGGAAAGAGGAGATATCCTGCGGATGAACGGAACAAGGGAATAAACAAGTTACCAGAATCGTCAGAAGAGGAGAGTATGTCGAATGGAAGCAGAAAGAACCAGACTGGAGCAGCTGTACGGCAAGAATGTCTTCACCATCAGCAGGATGCGGGAATGCCTTCCCAAAAGCGTCTTTAAAAATGTGAAGAATGTCATCGACAACGGGGGAGAGCTCTCCCGCTCGGACGCGGATGTTGTGGCCAAGGCCATGAAGGACTGGGCCATGGAAAATGGCGCAACACACTATACGCATTGGTTCCAGCCGCTGACCGGCATCACGGCGGAGAAGCATGATTCCTTCATTTCAACGCCAGACGATGAGGGACGCATGGTGACGGCGTTTTCCGGCAAGGACCTGATCAAGGGAGAGCCGGATGCTTCGTCCTTCCCCTCGGGAGGCCTTCGCTCGACCTTCGAGGCAAGAGGCTATACCGCGTGGGACGTGACCAGCCCCGCCTTCCTGAAGGAATCCGGAACCGGCGTGACGCTCTGCATCCCGACGGTATTCTGCTCCTATACGGGAGAAGCGCTGGATAAAAAAACACCGCTTCTTCGCTCCATGGAAGCGATTAACCGGCAGGCGCTGCGGATTGTCAGGCTGTTCGGCGATACCACGGCGACAAAGGTGACGGCCTCTACCGGAGCTGAGCAGGAATATTTTCTTGTGGACAAGAAGAAGTTCCTGCAGCGCCCGGACCTGATCTTCACAGGAAGAACCCTGTTCGGCGCACCGGCTCCGAAGGGACAGGAGATGGAGGATCACTATTTCGGTGTTATCCGCGAGCGCGTCGGAGAATACATGAAGGATCTGAACGAAGAGCTGTGGAAGCTCGGCGTTCCTGCCAAGACCCAGCACAATGAGGTGGCTCCGGCGCAGCATGAGCTGGCACCGATTTATGAGACGGCAAATCTCGCGGCGGACCACAATCAGCTGATCATGGAGGCTATGAAGCGTGTGGCGGACCATCACGGACTTCGCTGCCTTCTGCACGAGAAGCCGTTTGACGGCGTCAATGGATCCGGCAAGCATAATAACTGGTCTCTGACAACGGACACCGGTGTGAATCTGATTGATCCGGGCGATTCCCCGGAGCGCAATGTCCGTTTCCTTCTGGTGCTGTCCTGCATTCTGAAGGCGGTGGATACTCATGCGGACCTTTTGCGGCAGAGTGCGTCGGATGTCGGAAATGACCTGCGGCTGGGGGCCAATGAGGCACCGCCGGCCATCGTGTCGATTTTCCTCGGACAGCAGCTTGAGGATGTAGTCCGCCAGCTGGTAGAGACGGGAACCGCGGAGAATCACATCGAGGGTGGATATCTTCGCACCGGTGTTTCGACGCTGCCGGATATCGCAAAGGATGCGACAGACCGCAACCGCACGTCGCCGTTTGCCTTCACCGGCAACAAGTTTGAATTCCGCATGGTCGGTTCGGCGGATTCCATAGCGGGGTCCACCACCATTTTGAATGCGATTGTCGCGGAGGCGTTCTGTGAGGCAGCGGACCTTCTGGAGAAGGCGGACAACTTTGAACTGGCGGTTCATGATCTGATCAAGAAGAACCTGAGCGAGCATCAGAGAATTATTTTTGACGGAGACGGATATTCTCAGAGCTGGGTGGAGGAAGCGAAAAAGCGCGGCCTTCCGAATATCCCGAGCACGATCGAGGCGGCAGAGGTTCTGACCACCAGAAAATCCGTGGAGCTGTTCGAGAGGTTCCGGATTTTCACGCGGACAGAGCTGGAGTCCAGACAGGAGATCACCTACGAGACCTATGCCAAGACAATCAACATCGAGGCACTGACGATGATCGACATGGCATCGCGGCAAATCATTCCCGCCTGCATGAAGTACGAGAGGGATCTCGCGGATACCATCATCGCCGTGCAGAAGGCGGGAGCCGTCTTCAACGCAGAGGCGGAGAAGCTTCAGACGATTGCGGATGAAATTGATCAGGCACAGCGGGCGCTGGATCATCTCCGCGAAGTGGAGGCCAGTGCCTCTGCGCTTCCGGACGGGAAGGAGCGGGCATTCTTCTATAAGGATGAGGTGAAGCCCGCTATGGCGGCGCTGCGCATGCCCTGCGATCGCCTGGAGAGCATCGTCAATAAGGATGCATGGCCGTTCCCGACCTATGAAGATCTGATGTTTGAAATTTAGTACACTCGAAGATGTCTGATGACATCTTCTCCTGTCAGGAGCGAACACACTGCGTGTGTTTGCTCCCGCATCGGAGAATTCGCCTTCGCGAAATTCTCCTCGTGTACACTCGAAAATGTCTGATGATTTGCATTAACAATCGTCAGGTGATGAACAGTTATCTATGAAAATATAAGAGGAGTGGAACAGCAGACAATGCGTATTATCGTGGTTGGATGCGGAAAAGTCGGAGAGACCATTGTCAAATGTCTCTCGAATGAATCACATGATATTGCCGTCATTGATGTGGATCCCGGCGTTGTCGAGGACATGTCGGATCAGTTCGATGTGCTCGGAGTGGTTGGAAACGGAGCAAGCTACTCTGTTCTCCGTGAGGCCGGCGTGGAGGATGCGGATCTTCTGATTGCGGTCACGGATTCGGATGAGCAGAATCTTCTGTGCTGCCTGTTCGCCAAGAAGGTGGGTAACTGCAGCACGATCGCGCGCGTGCGCAATCCGGTGTACAGCGAGGAAATCGGCTACATTAAGGAAGAGCTGGGGCTGTCCATGACGGTAAACCCGGAATACGCGGCTGCGGAGGAAGTGGCACGCCTTTTGCGCTTTCCTTCTGCAATTAAAATCGAAACCTTTGCGGGCGGTCGGGCAGAGCTTCTGCAGTTTGTGATTCCCTCCGGTTCCATTCTGGACAATACAAGGTTAATGGACCTGCCGGAGAAACTGGAGGCTAAAATCCTCGTCGGCGCGGTGGAGCGAGGGGAGAATGCGATTATTCCGGACGGCTCCTTTGTGCTGAAGGCGGGCGATACCATCAGCCTGGTTTCGGCTCCGCGCGATGCCAAGAAATTCTTCTTAAAGCTCGGGGTAGACATTCACCGGGTCAGCAACGCCATGATCGTCGGAGGAGGAAAAATTGCATTTTACCTGGCGAAAATGCTGCTTGGCTCCGGGATCCGCGTCAAAATCGTGGACAATGACAAGCGGCGCTGTCAGGAGCTTTCGGATGCTCTTCCGGCGGCGCTCATTATTCACGGTGATGGATCGGATCAGGATGTTCTGCGGGAGGAGGGCATTGAAACCTGTGAATCCTTCGTATCTTTGACGGGAATTGATGAGCAGAATATTTTCATGTCCCTGTTTGCCAAGCAGGTGAATCCGAGGGCGAAGATTGTCACAAAGACAAACCGCATCAACATGAACTACATTCTGGACAAGCTGGAGCTGGACAGTCAGATTCATCCGAAGGATATTACCTCGGAAACCATCGTCAGCTATGTGCGTGCGATGCAGAACTCCATCGGCAGCAATGTCGAGACGATGTACAACGTCATTGAGGACAAGGTCGAGGCGCTGGAATTCGTCATTCGGGAGAAATCTCCTGTGGTCGGCATTCCGCTTGCGAAACTGAAAACGAAGAAAAATGTGCTGGTAGCGAGTATCATACGCCGCGGAAGCATCATCATGCCGAACGGAACCTCGACAATTGAGGTCGGGGACAGCGTGGTTATTTTCACGACGGCGAGAGGATTCGGAGACATTACGGATATCCTGGAGGAGAACTGAACCGATGCATTATTCGATTGTTCGTTATATTCAGGGACAGATTCTGAAAATCGAAGGTGCCCTGCTTCTCGTGCCGGCGCTGACGGGTGTTCTGTACCGGGAATGGGAGGCCTCCTCGTATTTCCTGGTTGCACTGATCTGCGAGGCAATCGGCATCCTGCTGGCGCTCCGGAAGCCTGCGAAGTTTGTACTATATGCGCGGGAAGGCATGGTCAGCGTGGCGCTGGCCTGGATTGTGATGTCACTGTTTGGGGCGCTTCCATTCGTTCTGTGCGGTGATATTCCGTCCTTTTCCAATGCCCTTTTTGAAATTATTTCCGGATTTACAACGACGGGAGCGAGCATTCTGGAGAATGTCGAGGCACTCTCGCATGCGAGCCTGATGTGGCGCAGCTTCTCACATTGGGTCGGCGGAATGGGCGTGATCGTCTTCATGCTTGCGATTATTCCGATGGCGAGCGGCTACAACATGCAGCTGATGAAGGCGGAGAGCCCGGGACCTTCTGTCGGCAAGCTGGTACCACATGTCAAAGAGAGTGCGAAAATCCTGTATCTGATTTACATCAGCCTGACCGGAATTCAACTGGTACTGCTCCTTCTGACCGGAATGGCCGGGTTTGATGCACTGTGTATCACCTTCGGTACGGCGGGTACGGGCGGCTTTGGCGTGCTGAACAGCAGCTGCGGCGCGTATACCGGCCTGCAGCAGAACATCATTACGATCTTCATGCTGGCCTTTGGCGTGAATTTCAATGCGTATTATTTTCTTCTCGGAAAGGATCGGAAGCAGATTCTGCGGATGGAGGAGGTGCGCTGGTATCTCATCATTGTTGCTGCGTCGATTCTGCTGATCTGCCTGAATGTGCGGGGAATGTTTCACTCCTGGCAGGAAGCCTTTCATCATTCGGCGTTTCAGGTTGCGTCGGTCATTACGACAACAGGCTACAGCACCGTGGATTTCGACCTGTGGCCGATGTTCAGCAAGATGATCCTGGTGGCGCTGATGTTCTGCGGGGCCTGCGCGGGCTCTACCGGCGGCGGCATCAAGGTTTCCCGCATTCTGATCCTGTTCAAGGCGGTAAGAGTGGAGATCCGGCACTACATGCATCCGCGGGCTGTGAACACAATGAAAATGGACGGCAAGGCAATCGACAAGTCAATTTTCCGTGGCGTTCTGGTCTATCTGGCAGCATACACGTTTGTCTTTGCGGCATCTGTGCTGATTTTGGCGCTGGATCCTGTTCAGAATTTCACAACGGACTTTACCGCGGTGGCGGCAACCTTCAACAACATCGGCCCGGGCCTCGATGCCGTGGGTCCAGCCATGAACTTCAATGGCCTCTCGCTTCTGTCTAAGTATGTTCTTATGTTCGACATGCTGGCGGGGCGGCTTGAGCTGTTCCCGATGCTGATCTTCTTTCTTCCGTCGACCTGGAAGAAGAACATTTGAGAATTGCAAAAGACGGTGTGACCGCAGAGCATGCAAACCCAGGAGCAAAAATATCCGGAAATTATAAAAAAGTCCTTGCAATCATCCGTGTGATCTGGTAGGATAACTACTCGTAGCGATCGGAAAGAAATCGAGAACGGATGGTTACAGGATATTGGGCTATAGCCAAGCGGTAAGGCAACGGACTCTGACTCCGTCATTTCGTTGGTTCGAATCCAACTAGCCCAGCTATATTTTATCGGCTTTCACTGAGATTCAGTGAGAGCCGTTTTTCATTGTATTTTCAACGTTTTCCGAACATTGATAGGTGTTATCACGGTTCATGGAAAACCACCCGAAACCACCGATAAACGAGACGGATTGGGTCACAAAATGGGGTAGCTGCTTTGATAAATGTGGCGTTTTAGGCTGTCAAATATAGGGAGGAGATTGTTACAGCAATGGAAAATGAAATTTTTGAGCGGATGCCGATTCCAAAGGCGTACTTTAAGATTGCACTGCCGGTTGTCATCGGCATGGTAGTCAGCCTGATTTACAATCTGGCTGATACATGGTTTATCGCAAGAACAGGGAATACTGCACTGGTGGCAGGAGTTTCTCTGTGCGCACCAATTTTTACCCTGATGGTTGCCTTCAGTGACATTTTCGGACTGGGAGGAAGCAATCTGATTTCCAGACTGTTGGGACAGGGAAGAAGAGAGGAGGTCTCTCATGTCAGCGCATTCAGTCTGTTTGGGGCGCTGGGCTTTGGAGCGGTGACGGCAGCGGTGATGCTTCTTTTTCGAGGACCGATCCTGAGCCTTCTGGGAGCCTCCGCAGAAACTCTGCCGTATGCTTCCTCCTATTATTTTTGGCTGGCACTCGGGGCGCCGGCGATCATTCTGAATGTCGTTCCAGGGAATCTTCTGAGAACGGAGGGATTGTCGGAGACTGCTATGGTATGTACGGTGGCAGGAGCGGTACTCAATATGGTGCTGGATCCGATCTTTATTTTCGGGCTTGGAATGGGAGCAGCAGGAGCGGCGCTGGCGACGGTGCTCAGCAATCTGATTTCGGATATTCTGTTTCTGGCGGTCATGAGACGAAAATCAAAGGTGCTTTCCATCCGGCTTCGGGATTGCAGAATCCCTGCCTCGATGCTGGGAAACATTCTGGCCATCGGGATACCTGCGTCTGTGACCAATCTGATGCAGTCCCTGGCAGTACTGCTTACTAATCGGTGTCTTGTTGACTATGGCACAGACAAGATTGCGGCTCTTGGAATTGCTATGAAGGTCAATATGGTTTGCATGCTGATTCTGGTTGGCTTTGCATTTGGAGCGCAACCGGCATTGGGCTACTGCTTTGGAGCAAGAAATGAGAAGAGACTTCGCGGCTTCCTGAAGTTTGATGTTCAGGTGCAGATGGTGCTGTCACTTGTATTTATCGGAATTGTATTTCTGTTTACCATGCCGATTCTCGAGATCTTTATGAAGGATCCGCAGGTTGTGGGATCGGGAGCTGTTATGCTCCGCTGCTTGACGATTTCTGCACCGGCGGTGGGGGTGATTTTAGTCATGACGACATTGTTTCAGGCAGAAGGCAAGGCCCTTCCTGCGTTGATTCTGGCAATCAGCAGGCAGGGAGTGGTGCTCGTTCTGTGCCTGTTCGTCCTTCAAGCCGTACTGGGATATAAGGGGATTATTATTGCACAGCCGGCTGCGGATGTGATCACGCTGGGAATTGCAGGAATTCTTTTTTTCAATATGGATCCAGAGCCGTCGAAGCAGCAGTAGAGAGGGTGTCCGGCTCATTCAAATTAAGTTAATTAAATTGGAATATAAAAACATGCTAATTTTTGCAAAATAATTGCAAAATCTGATCGACAGACCCTTCCATTCGCGATAGGATGAAAAGAGAAATGACCCACAGCGGGGGCTTTGGGGAAGGTACATTCAATCACTGTATTTATATGTTTGGGAGGGATGAGATGAAACAGCAGATTTTATCATCCGGATGGACACTCACGATTCCGGAAGACAATGTCTATCATATCGGACCGGAGCCGATTCCGGCGACTATTCCGGGCAGCGTGTATTCCTGCCTGTTGGAGAATAAGCTGATGCCGGACCCGTACTGGCGGGATAACGAGCTGGATGCGCTGAAGCTCATGGAGAATGACTTCGTGTTCACGGAGCACTTTGCACCGGAGAAAGAGGTCCTCTCGTCGGACCGCGTGATCCTTCGGTTCGATGGAATCGACACCATTGCGGACATCTTCCTGAATGGGACATTCCTCGGCCACACGGAGAACATGCACCGGAGTTTTGAATTCGAGGTGAAGAATATCCTGAAGGAAGGGGAGAATGAGCTTGCGGTAAAGTTTTATTCTCCGACGAGGTTTATTGCAGCTTCTCACGAGAAAATAAAGAATATGGAGAGCACGGACGCGATGCCGGGCTACCCTCAGCTGCGGAAGGCTCACTGCATGTTCGGCTGGGACTGGGGTCCGCGCCTTCCTGATGCAGGATTTTACCGGCCGGTGCGGCTCCTCGGCGTGAAGAAGGCAAGACTCTCTGATGATATCCGCGTGATGCAGGAGCATGAGATCGAAGAGACCGGGATCTGCGGGAACAAGGTAAAGAGCGTGGAGCTTACCGTGACGGCGAAGACGGATCCCGCAGCTGCAGCTGGCGTGCATACCGAGATCCTGCTGACGGATCCGGACGGAAAGGAAATGAGCTTTGCCAAAGAGGGTAGTCTTGGCGGGAAGCTTGCGGTGGAGAATCCGAAGCTTTGGTGGCCGAACGGATACGGGACGCAGGATCTGTACACCGTGACGGTACGTCTTGTGGACGATGTGACCGGGGAGGAGCTGGACAAGACAGAGAAAAGAATCGGTCTTAGAACGGTGACGGTGGATACGTCGCCCTTCCCGGAGGAGGAGAGGGATCCGCACATCGGCCCGCAGGTCCGGGAGGACCGGAAGGAAGGCAGGCACTTTGACTTCGTGGTGAATGGCCTTCCTATCTTCGCGATGGGCGGAGACTACATCCCGGAGGACAACATTCTGCAGCGGGTGAACCGGAACAGGACAAAGATTCTTCTAAGAGACGCGGCGGAGGCTCACTACAACTGTATCCGGATCTGGGGAGGTGGCTACTACCTGGATGACTTCTTCTATGATCTCTGTGATGAGTACGGCCTTTTGGTGTGGCAGGATTTTATGTTTGCCTGCGCGAGCTATGAGCTGAGCGATGCGTTCGAGGAGAACCTGAAGGCGGAATTCGTGGAAGTAGTAAGACGTCTCCGTCATCATGCGTGCATGGGCGTGTGGTGCGGCAACAACGAGATGGAGACGGAGATCCTGGAGGACCATGAGAGCGGGAAGTTCAACGAACAGATCCCGGGAATGGGCGGCATCCAGCCTGTTCACAAGGCCTCGAACAAACAGTTCTACGATTATATTAAGCTGTATGAATATATTCTCCCGAAGGTGATGAAGGAAGAGGCACCGGATGCCTTCTACTGGCCGTCGTCCCCGTCATCGGGCGGAAACTACGAGGACGCCTACGAGGAGAACATCGGTGATGCACACTATTGGGGCGTATGGCACGGCGGTGATCAGTTCTCGGACTACCGGAAGCACCACTTCCGTTTCCTGTCGGAGTTCGGCTTCCAGTCCTTCCCATGCATGGCGACGGTCCGTTCCTTCACGGAGCCGGAGGACCGCAACGTGTTCTCGGAGGTGATGGAAATGCACCAGAGGAACACGGCGGCGAACGGCAAGATCATGAACTATCTGTCGGCGACCTACCGGTATCCGGCGAACTTCGATGAACTCCTGTACTGCTCGCAGATGCTGCAGCTGGATGCAATCCGCTACGGAGTGGAATACTTCCGGAGAATCCGCGGGACCTGCATGGGAACGGTGGTATGGCAGCTGAACGACATCTGGCCGGTAGCATCGTGGTCATCCATTGACTACTACGGAAGATGGAAGGCACTTCATTACGGAGAGAAGCGGTTTTTCGCGCCGGTTTCCATTACCTGCGAGGAGCACGGAAGACTGGATCAGAAGCCATTTGTGAACTCGCTTCCGATTCCGGTGGAGTACTCGGCAGCGCTCCATGTGGCCAATGAGACGAACAAGACGGTGAAGGGAACGGTCCGCTGGCAGCTGCGTCGGCCGGATTCTTCAGTTATCCGGGAGAACGAGAAGGAGATCGAGGTGGCTCCCTACAGCGGAACCTGGCTGGACAAGGAGATTTACAACGGACTTGCGGACGAAAGAGACATGCACCTGTACTATGAGTTCGTACAGAACGGAGAGACGGTTTCCTCGGGAGCAGCATTGTTCGTTGCACCAAAGCATTATCATTTCATGGATCCGAAGCTTTCGTTGAAGGTGGACGAAAACACGGTGACGGTGAGCTCGGAAGGATACGCGAAGGGCGTGTGCATTGAGTCGGAGGACGGAAATCTTCGCCTTTCGGACAACTTCTTCGATATGGAGAAGGGGGAGAGGACGATTCAGATCGTCGGAAAGAAGCCGGAAGGAGGCTTCCTGGTCCGCAGCGTGTACGACATTGCTCCGATAGACAAGTAAGATGCCACCTGTGGCAGAAAAACATTGAAAACGTTTTTAGATGGGATTCTTTGGAATCCCATCTTTTTTTGATGAAAATTGGATAGAAAAACGGCGCAAAGGAGGCGGCCCGTCGTGTGAAATCATGAAAGAAGACCTTTATTTAACTAAAATTAAGCCTATGAAAAGCGTAAACGATTAAGCAATCAAGAACAAAAACTAAAAATATGCACAAGAAGCAATGAATAAATTTGCACTAAATTCCTAAAAATGGAGTGTACGTCAATAAAAAATAGAAAAGGCATTGAACTTTTATGCAAAAAGACATACCATACTACTAAAAGATACTTAAATGAGATGAAAGATCTCAGCAATAAGTACAAAGTACAGGAGGGAACAAATGAAGAAAAAGGTATTAAGCGTATTACTTGCTTCGACCATGGTAGCAGGCATTCTCGCAGGATGCGGCTCTTCCAGCTCGACTGAGGCTCCGGCAGCAGATGCTTCTACTGAGGCGGCAGCTGCAGACACTGAGGCAGCAGAGGAAGCTTCTACCGAGGCAGCTGCGGAAGAGGATACCGAGGCGGCTGACAGCGCAGAGCTTGCATACACAGGCGAGATCAACCTGATGCATTACAGTACTTCCGAGGAGTCTGAAGGAAACGGCGGCTCCGATGGATTCCGCACCATGATTGCAAACTGGGAAGAGGCTCATCCTGACATCACTCTGAACCAGAACGTTCTGGCAAATGATGAGTACAAGACACAGATCGCTACGATGGCAGCAGCAGGCGACCTTCCGGATGTATTCCTCCTTCAGGGCATGAACACCAAGTCCTGGGCAGCACAGGGACTGATCCTGGATATGACTGATATCATCAAGGATTCTCCTTATTATGCAGATTACAATCAGGATTACTTCACTCCTTTCAAGGATGGTGATAAGCTGTATGGCCTCCCGGTTCTGACCGGCGGTACCTGCACCGTTGTTATCTATGACAAGGCTGCATGGAAGGATGCCGGCTTTGATTCCTTCCCGGACAACTGGGACGATGTCAAGAAGGCAGACGAGTACTTCAAGGCAAACGGCTATGACGGAACCATCGCATTCGGCAACGGCGGCCAGTGGCAGGCGAACTCGGATTTCCTGAGCACGCTTGGTGATCGTTACACCGGCAAGGAGTGGTTCCAGCACATCATCGATGGCGATGGCGAGGCTTCCTTCACGGATGATTCCTTCGTATCTGCTCTGCAGTTCATGCAGGATATCTTCCAGAGCGGAATCTTCAACTCTGATTTCAACAGCGTAACCAATGAGGACGCTCGTGAGTACTTTATTGCTGGCGACTATCCGGCATTCATCGGCGGCAACTGGGATGAATCCTACATCGCAGCTACTCTGCAGGCAGACGATGAGGAGGCTTACAACAACCTCGGCTTCGCAGTACTTCCTCAGCCGGCTGATGCTACGGAGGATGCAAATTCCCAGAACATCGGACTTGGCTATGCAATGGCAATCAACTCCAAGGTTGCGGATGATCCGGACAAGCTTGCAGCATGCATTGACTTCTGCGAATATGTAACCGGACCGGAGTTCGCTTCTTATGTAGCTGAGAACTATGCACTTGGTGGACTTACCAAGGTTGCAGATGTAGATCTGTCGGGCTTCGATGAAGTTACGCAGGCATTCTACAACTACTCCTATGTTGATACGACTCCTTGCGAAATTTATGACTCTTATGTAGATCCCGCTGTATGGTCCGTATGCAACACCGGCCTTCAGGAGCTCATGAACGGCACCGGCACGGCAAAGGATCTGGCTGCAGACATTCAGGCAGCATATGAGGAGAACTACCTCAAGAAGTAATTCCTGAATCAGGAGCACAAAGAGATTCGCTTTTCTGAAAAGCGTATTCAATGGGCCTCGCGGTTTACCCCTCGGGGCCCTTTTTTAAAACAAAGAGTTAGGGGGTTTCGTCCATGCTGAAGGCTATCAAACCCAAAATGAGTACCGTCGTCGCTCTGCTGTTTATTCCGGTCGTATGGTACGTGTTTTCTGTATTTGTTCCACTGGTTACTGCACTGTTTTACAGTTTCTTTGAATGGAAGGGCGGTCCGAACAAGACATTTAGCGGACTTGCCAATTACAGCAGACTGATCAATGACGCAACATTCTGGCAGTCTGTATGGCACAACCTTCTGATCGTGCTCGTTTGTATTATCGGACAGGTCGGCATCGCATTCATTCTGGTGCTGATGGTTCAGTCCAGACTTGCAAAATGCAAGGGAATTCACAGAACATTCGGTTTCTTCCCGAGCACCATTTCGGCCGTTTACATCGGTCTGATCTGGACAATGATTTTCGATTATAAAAGAGGAATTCTGAACTGGTTCCTGGAGGTGACAGGACACGCAGATGCCATGAAGGTATGGCTGAACGAACCGAGCCTTGTTCTGGGATGTGTAAGCGTACCACTGGTATGGCAGTACATTGGTTACTACATGGTAATCCTGTTCGCAGCAATTGCCGCAGTCGACAAGGAAATTTTCGAAGTAGCGGAGCTGGATGGTGCCAATGCATTTCAGCGTGCGGTTTATATCGTACTTCCTCTTATTAAAAATATGATTATGGTCTGCCTGACGCTCTGCATTTCGGGCAACATGAAGGTGTTCGATCATATTTACACAATGACTGCCGGCGGCCCCGGAACATCTTCAATGGTTATGGCACTGTACGGATACAAGGTATCCTTTGAGCAATCCAACATGGGCTATGGCTCCGCAATTTCGGTCGGAATTTTCATCATCAGCCTTGTTGTTATTCAGGGAAGCCGCGCCCTTGTGAACTTTTTGACAAAGGATAAGGGGGTAGAATAATGGCGAAGCAGAAAGAATTTGAAATGACGAAAGTCAAGAGTGCAAGAACTCCTGCTCAGAGATTCGGAACCGGTGTGCTGGCTGTTTTCATCAATGCAGTTTTGTGGATTTTTTCCCTGTCCTGCATTTTCCCGCTGGTATGGATGTTCTATTCTTCTCTGAAGAAGAAGAGAGAATTCAATGCAGATATCATCGGTCTTCCACACAATCCGACTTTTGACAACTATATCAAGGTGCTCACGAACAAGGATTACCATTTGGGAAGCTCCATGATGAACAGTGTTCGCACAACGGTCCTCTCCGTTGCGCTGATTCTGGTCTTTGGTTTTGTCATCGGATACATCCTTGCGAGAATTGACTTCAAGATGAACCGCCCGCTGTACGCGATCTTCCTGATGGGACTTCTGATTCCGGTTCACTCTCTCCTGGTTCCGATTTACGTTGTATTCAACAAGTTCGGATTTGCAAACCAGTGGTACACGCTGATCATCCCGTATGTGGCGTTCGGCATACCGATTGCGGTGTTCCTGATTGAAAGCTTCATCAAATCAGTGCCGGTGGAGCTGGAGGAAGCGGCGGCTATCGACGGAAGCTCGTTCATGAATACGCTGGTCAAGATTATTCTTCCGGTTACGAAGCCGATCCTGACGACTGTGGCGATCATTCAGTCCTTCAGCTGCTGGAATGAGTTCTCCTTTGCACTGGTGCTCTGCTCCAGAAATCAGAAGCTGCAGACCGTTCCGCTTGCGATGACCAACTTTAAGGGACAGTTCGCATCGGACTATCCGAAGATCATGTCGGGCATGCTGATCACCATGCTGCCGATCGTTGTTCTGTACTTTGCGTTCTCCAAGAAGAT
>CALEFO010000033.1 GCA_937877165.1 uncultured Lachnospiraceae bacterium
TCGAGCAGAACGTATAGCTTGGCAGAATTACCTCGTCCCCCGGCTGAATATGGGACAGATGCGCCGCCATCTCGAGCGCAGAGGTTCCGCTTGTTGTCATCAGACACTCGGCTGTTCCGGTTCTCTCCTCCACCCAGGCCTTGCATTTCTTCGTAAACGGTCCATCTCCGCAAATCTTGTGATTAACCTCGCAGGCCTGCCGCAGATATTCCATCTCAGAGTCAACATACGGCGGAATATTAAAAGGGATTCGAATTTCCATGCTGTTCCTTTCTGCCACAGATGATTGCGGCAAATGAGGAGAATTCCGCAAGGGCGGATTCTCCGAATATGAGAGCAGAATGCCCTGCTCCAGGCAGGAGAACGCAACATCAGTCACATTCGGGTGCCACTTTAATGATATAGTGTTCGCTCTGATAGGCGGTTTTGTACCCGCACTCTTCCAGATAATTCCAAAGGATCACGGCCTTGCGTTCTTCTTGTCTGCCGCCCCTTAACGCGGCGAGTTCTTCATCCGTGTAGGCATGATCCGCATCCGTGTGCAGGATCACAACCGGAAGCTTTTCGAGATGCCCCGCAAGAGCAATCCCGCCAAGCTCTGTCATTTCCTTCCGGAACGTCTCCTCCGGAAAGCTTGCAAGATCCGGCCATGAGGTCGAAAGTCCCGGCTCCATCTCAAACAGATATCCGAGCCCCGGCGCATCCCCATAGGAAATCAGCTTCCGATCCGTGAGCCCGTTTTCCCGAAGGAACGTATATGCCCCCACCAGATCCGCCGCATTCTCCGGCGTCGTCCGCATTCCCTTCGTCCGCGGAAGATCCGCCTGCGCGGTCCGTGCCCTGCCGTCCGTCCCATCGCGGAAGGAATAAAAGCCGTGAAAAAGTGTTCCCTGCACCATCAGCGCCAGAATCAGTGCCATGGTCATGCAGCGCCACGGGAAATGCACTTCCCTTCTCCGGAACTCCTGCCAGATTCTCCGGAACATCCACAGCGCAAACGGCGCAATGAGGAACAGGTCCAGCAGAATCGGGAAGGTATAATTGTTCGAACCGAACGGAAGCAGCAGAATCAGAAGGAGCGACATCGCCGCAAGAAACCGTTCATCCGTCGTCGCCCCGAACCCGCCGGCAATTCCGACCGCATCGAGAACAATTCCCAGAATCACGAACATCATGGCAAGAGTAAACATGCACCAGTAGTCGCGGTAGTTCGTCGTAAACACTCCGTGCCCCCAGTAGAACCGGAAAAGGACCAGAATCCCTGCCAAATACAGAAGTCTTTTTATCCCACGGTTTCCTCGAAGAACCGGCATTGCGAAGAAGAACATCCCGGCGATCACGCAGGCCGCCATAATCAGCATCCAGCGAAGGGCCGAGCCGTATGCATCCAGCGTCGTAGTCAGCATATCTGTAAAGGTATAATCTCCGCCGATTCCGAACAGCTCCATAATAGCGGACAGCCAGGTTCTGAATCCGTATTCCAATGAAATCCAGGAAAGAACCGCCCCCGCTCCGGCCGCATATCCAAGAAGGCAGGCTCCGGTGTCCCTTCGGACCTCTCCGGCCTTTCTCTCAGACCAGTACTCCTCCATCCAGACTGCAAGGATCAAAACCACCTGCAGCGCGTTGGAAAAGCGGACGAATACATTGATGCCAAGAAGTGCCCCCGCTGCCGCGTACCAGCCGCGTCGTCTCGGAACTCCATTCACTGCCCGGAACAGGCAAAGGCAGGCAAAGGTCAGCAGCACATAGGAAAGTACGTTGTAAAGAATGACCGTCGGACACCAGAAAAGAGACTCTGCGAGCATCTCCCCCAGGAATACCATCCAGCCAGGGATCATTCTCTGCAGCGTATAATAGGAGGCAAGCGCCGCGGCCGAAACAAAAAGCGCCGTCTTGACATTCATTGCCAAAAGTCCCGCCCCGCCCGGCAGAAGCGTCAGAAACGCTCCCACCTTATTGGCAAGAAAGGTTGCAAAAAACCACATGCCGTCCTTCAGGGTCAGATAGTTGCCAAGGCTGTATCCCGCATCCGTGACATCAATGCCGCTGAAGGTTCCCCAAAGCGGCCATACCGCCAGAAGAACTGGAAACAGGTAACGCTCCAGTAAGTCCTGATATCCTGCTGCCCCCTTCAGGATCCGCCGCAGCCCAGAATCTGCGCTTCCTGATTCGGAACCGGTCACTCCGCTTTCGTTTTCCCTGCACGCAGCCTTGCTCATTCTTATACCTCGCTGAGGCAAAATCCGCACAGGCGGTTTTGCCGAATGCGGCCGCCGGTGCGCCAGCACCGATGCTACTGTTTTTTCCTGCATAGCCTTTCCACTCCATCAAACAGAAGATGCCGAAGCCCATCCACCGCGCTGCATACAATGTACACGAGCAGTGCACAGCCGAGCACCCACAGGAAGAACAGCGGCGCCGGTGTTGTCTGTACGGAAACTCCTGCTCGTTCAGCCAGGACCTGCGGCCAGCCTGGAAGAAGATCCGCATGACACTGAATCAGGTACACACCGAAGGTAAGCGGGGAAAGACTCCGGATCAGCCGGGCTCCTCTTTTCTCCGGAATCCGGATTCCCCGGAACGTCAGGAACAGTCCGCAGGATGCCGTCACTGCGAACAGATAATTGTAATGAAACGGGGCATCCATCAGATAAGAAAAGCTCCCCGTCTTCGCGTGAAGAAAAGAAGCACTGATCTGCACGATGGCCGAAACCGCGCAGCTTCCAAAATAAAGAAGTACCGCTCCCTTCATGGAAGAAAACCTCTTCGGAGCACCATACTGCCGAAGATATGCTGCAATCAGGAACAGGAGCAGGAAAAAGCCAAAATCATACCCTTGTCCGTCCTGCGTCAGCTGAAACGGAAGAATCGTCTTCAGAACACATTCATAGATAAGAAGCCCTCCGATGACGCCGCGCAGTGTCCTGCGGTCCACTCTTTTCACTGCTGCCACAAGGAGCGGTGCCAGAACTTCCATCATCACGAAGGCCGTGACAAACCAGTAGTGCCCCATCATGACAGGAAGGACATAGCGGGCAAGCTCCCAGATGCTCTCCTTGGGCGGAACCGCTCCAACCGTCCGCAGAACCAGATGAATGCCCATGGAGTAGAACCAGACCTTTGCAAGAATATGAAAAAGCCGGGATGCCCGAAATTCTTCCGAGGTGTCATAATACCCGCTGATCATCACGTAGGTAGCAACAACCGGAACGCACAGGCTCTCCAGAACGGATCCCGCGATGCGAAGTCCAGTGACGGTGTTTCCCTCCAGCAAAATGGCATCACTCCAGTACAGGATGTGCAGAATGGTGATTCCCAACATCGACACAATCCGCAAAAGCTCCATATTCGCCTGTCTGACCGTTTTTGTCTTCATCTGCCACTCTCCGGATCACCGCTCACGAACGACGTTCTGTCCCTCCACGCGGTACACCATGTCGCACTTCTTAATCGTCTCCAGGCGATGCGCAATGATGATCAGCGTCTTGCGGCCGTGCAGCCGATTGACGCTCTCCATGATCGCCGCCTCTGTCTCATTGTCCAGTGCCGATGTCGCCTCATCCAGAACCAAAACCTCCGGATCCTCGAAAAGAGCCCGCGCAATTCCGATTCTCTGCTTCTGGCCGCCGGAGAACCGGATGCCGTTCTGACCGATCCTCGTATCAAGTCCTTCCGGAAGCGAGCGCACATGCTCGTCCAGCTGCGCCTCCTTCAGCGCTCTCCAGACCTTCTCATCGTCAATATCCTTCTCCGGAACACCAAAGGCCACATTTTTCCGGATCGTCGTATCCAGCATGTATATTGACTGCGGAATGTAGCCGATGTTGCGCAGCCATCCGCGGTAGTTCGTCTGAACATCCACGCCATCCGCCAGAATTTTGCCTTTCTCCGGCTTCAGAAGTCCCAGCATGATATTGATCAGGGTCGTCTTGCCGCCTCCGGATGAGCCAACGATACCAATGGACTTGCCCACCGGAAAGGTTACACTCGCGTGGTCAAAAATTTTCATATCCGAATCCGGATAATGGTACACGATATCCTTCAATTGAATTTCCGAGAGCACCGGGAGCTTTTCTGCCACATCGCCGGGATCGTAATCCTCCACGCGGTAGGAAATATTCTTGTCGTGAATCTCCTCCTGAAGATTTTCGCTGACATTGTCGAGGAACGGCTGAAAATAGGAAATATTCGTCATATACGTATTCATGCGGTTCGCCGACGGAAGAAGTCTTGCCGCCGCGAGCGCGAATGCCGTCAGCTGCGGGACGAGTGCAGTCAGATCACCGGATCCGCCCAGCACCTGCACCAGCATGTACAGGATGATGCCTGTCATGAAAATCCACTCGATGAGAAGCCGCGGTGTCGAGCTGTAGAGACTGTACTTCTGCACGGCATTGACATAGCCGTTGCCGCACTTGGAATACTCATTGATGAAATAGTTCTCGCGGTTTGCGATCTTGATCTCCTTGACCGCGTCCACGGATTCCGCAATCCACTGATAAAGGCCGGAATAGTAATCCTGATTTTCCTTTCCCGCCTTGATCATGACCGGCTTCAGGAACTTCTTGATGATCAGAAGAACCAGAACCAGAAGAACCGCAATCGTCACCGTCATGACAGGATCCACCGCTACGAGAACCGCGACCAGAATGAGGAAGACGATGACCTCCGAGGTCATCTGCAGGATATTCAGGATCAATGCATATACATTATTGATGTCCGAGGTGATGTTGCGCTGAATGATCGCTGTGTTGGCATTCAAATAGTACTCATAGGGCCGCTTCATGAAATTAATCATCATGCGGTTACTCGTCTCGAACTGGTTCTTATAGATGAACCGGAGCAGCACCTTCTGCTCCAGGAACAGATAAATATTCTTCAGGGCAAAGACAATCACAATGGCGATCATCATCATCACCGCAAACTGCCGCATGCTCTGCGCCCCGCAGATTCGGTACAGGTCACCCATATGATATTTGTTGTCCAGAATGGACTGCGGATCAATGATGGCCTGCATGATCGGAATGACCAGTGTAATGCCAAGAGCTTCCAGAACTGCGCCGATCAGCATGACGAAGACCAGAAGCACCATGGTGACCTTCTGCTTATGATCCAGCAGCTGGTTAATTTTCTTGAATGATTTCAGCATATGACAGACAATTATCCTTCCCTGCGCTCTCCCGCGCTCCTTCGATCTCCGATATCTTTCCGTTCAGTATCAATCTTCTGCCCGCTGTGGCTTCCGGCATCACGGTGGAGCGAAGGCTCCTCATACCGGTCCATGAACTCATCCCCAAGGTAGAGCTTTTCCCTCGCGCAGTGAATCGACGACGGAACCGTGTACACCGTCACCACTCTTTCGAACTCCATTCCAAGATCCGCACAGACAAAATTCAGGATTTCCATCGGAAAGGCACCGTCCAGCACAATGTACTCCGGAAAAAGCTTCCGATAATCCAGAACGTCGCGCGGATGCGGCTTGATCAGAATCACACCATCCCCCGCATATTCCCGGATCATGTCGCGGAAAAGCTTCTCTCGCATCGCAAGGTCTCTGCACAAAGGTTCTGTCAGAATCAGCGACACCGGTCTTTCTTCTTCCCTGGCCTTCTGCAGCGTCTTTTCCAAATCGTCCCGGTTCTCAATGAAAAGACGAATGAGCGTTCTTCTCCCTTCCGCACTGAGCTTCTCCACAAGCCCCTCGCGGGAAACCTCCCGCATTTTGGAAATCGGATGATCCAACGCTTCGATGCTGTTGACCTCCATATCGATACAGTATTTGCCATATCCGTTCTGAATAAAGATCAGGCCGAGCGCCGCCATCGCCGCCTTCAGGCGGAAGTGTCCCCGGTTGTCATAGCGGGCCGTATCGTAATAACGGATGCAGTCGAGACCGTCCTCCACCGCGTGATAGCGGATTTTCTTCCGACTCAGGTAATACCCGATGGGGTCTGAATCACAGAATACATAGATGTCACGATATTCCCGAAAATTCACCGGAACATAGGGCTCCTCCAGGTCACCGAGCCTTCTGCAGAACCGTATGCGGTTCCAAAGATTTCCCGGAAGAGAACCCGTGTCCTTCTTCAGCTCCGTCAGCTCGTCAAAAAAGGAAAACGGCTTCTCATCGAACCAGTACACAGCCTCAAACAGGCCGCTCTTTTCCGCTCTCTCCTTCAGATTCCCGAAATTATTGGACATCCTGGAGAGCACGAGTGCTGCCTTTCCCTGCTGCTCCTTCGGAAGATTCAGTTCCTTCAGGCAGGTCACATATACGTGATAGAAGGTGTGACAAACATAGATTCGTTCCTTCTGCATTCCGCCGGTTTCCTTTCTGCTGAATCTATGACTTCTTCCATACCGGTATTTCAATCGTAAATATGCCCGCAAGCGGTCAATTCACTCTTAAAATCCACATGTGCTGAATAAAATACATTCTACCACAACAGGGAGTTTGACGCTCAGACAAGGTCCTCCGGCCCGAAGCTCTCCGGAAGAAGCGCTTCCAGCGTGCGGATCCGATAGTCCGTTTCCGTTCTTGCCATAATAATTGAAAAGCGGGATGGATTCACAAATTCCCGAAATGCCTGTCTGCAGATCCCGCAGGGGCTGGGATACCTTGCCGCACTCTCTGCAGGCTCCTGCCCACCAGCTTTTCCCTGTGTCCTTTCTGTCAGGGAATCTTCCGCAGCCTGAATTCCGGTGCTTCCGTTTTCCGGTCCCGCCACCAGTGCAAGACAGACAAAGCTTTTCTTTCCTTCTGCCACAGCCGCGAACAGTGCCGTTCTCTCCGCACAATTCGTTGCTCCGTAGCTTGCATTCTCGATGTTGCAGCCCTTTACGATTGTCCCATCCTCGCACAAAAGAGCCGCTCCCACGCGGTAATGAGAATACGGCGCATAGGCATTTTCCTGTGCCTTCCTGGCCAGCCGGATCAGCTCAGGGATCCGTTCCCTCCACGCTTCCTTCCCTTGCTCCTGTTCCACAGTATCTGCTCCTCCCCATGATTTTCCCATCCACTTTCGCGGATGACCTGTTCACCAAGCCTTCCGGATATACAAACACCGGGCAGACTTTCCCTTGTCCGTCCGGTGTTGTCTTTCCTGTTTCAGGCCTGTTCCGGGCCGTTTTCTTCTGCGTTCTGCTGTTCCTTCTCGGCGCGCATCGCAGCCTCTGCGACCTTGATCATAATGGCGCATTCAATTCTCTTCCGGAAAATCCTGCAGCCGTATTCATACGTCCCGTGAATGTCACCGGTCGCATGGTACGCGTTGGCCGCACAGCCGCCGGAGCAGTACAGACGTGCCCAACAATTGTCACAGTCATGTCTTGCATAGACATTGCAAAGCTTGAACTCATCGCGAAGCTCCGTATTCGTCACGCCATCCCAGATGTTGCCCAGCTTGTAGGCCGGATCACCGACGAACTGGTGGCAGGGGTACAGGTCGCCCCATGCCGTCACCGCCATATACTCGGTGCCGGAGCCACAGCCTGAAATCCGCTTATAGATGCACGGGCCGTGCTCGAGGTTGATCATATAATGATAGAAGGTGATCGGCTTCCCTTCCTTCTTGCGGCGGATCATATCCTTCGCCAGAATCTCGTACTGCTCGTACAGAATCGGCAGATCCTCCTCCGTCAGCGCACTCGGGCTGGACGGATCACAGACCACTGGCTCCATCGAGAGCTCCGTAAAGCCGAGATCATCCGCCATATGGAACAGGTCCTTTGTGAAGTCCGGGTTGAAGTGTGTAAAGGTTCCGCGCATGTAATAATTGCGGTCGCCTCTTTTCCTCACGAATTCCTGGAACTTCGGAACGATGGTGTTCCCCTTCCGAGCTTATCCACGCGGAAACGGTCGTTGACTTCCTTGCGTCCATCGAGGGACAGAACGACGTTGTAGCACTCCTTATTCGCCCACTCGATGACCTCGTCATCCACATTCACGCCGTTTGTGGTCAGCGTAAAGCGGAAGTTCTTGTTCTTCTCCTTTTCGATGCTGCGCGCATAGGCAACCAGCTGTTTACAGACTTCGAAATTCATGAGCGGCTCACCGCCGAAGAAGTCCACCTCGAGATTACGGCGAAAGCCCGAATTTTCCACGAGAAAATCCAGCGCTCTTTTTCCTGTTTCAAAGCTCATCAGGCCCTGCTGC
>CALEFO010000034.1 GCA_937877165.1 uncultured Lachnospiraceae bacterium
TGCGCAAAATGCCGATCGAGGGATACTTCAACAACTATGAGAAGATGTCCCAGACGCAGATCAATGTCACACTGCAGAAGCTCGGACTCAAGGATCCTGCACCCGTTCAGGTCGTAAAGTATTTCGGGCAGATCCTCAAGGGAGACCTCGGTACTTCCAACAAATACCGCAATGGCTATCCGATCGCCAAAATCATCGCGAAGAAGGCTCCGATTTCTATCGAAATGGGTCTGATTGCAGAAATCATATCTCTGGCGCTCGGCCTGCCGCTTGGTATTGCCATGGCGAAATCCACGCGGAGCAAATGGAAGCTTTGGGATAAATTCGGAACGGTTCTGATTGTCATCGTTCAGGCGGTGCCGTCTGCGGTTTATCATCTTCTGATTCAGCTCTACGGCAGTGAGCTCCTGGGAATCTCGATGCTGTTTGATGAGAACAACTGGGTAACCTGGATTCTTCCGGTTTTCTCTCTCTCCATTGGCAATATTGTGTATTATGCGATGTGGCTTCGCCGCTACATGGTTGATGAGGCGAATAAGGATTATATTCGTCTGGCAAGGGCCAAGGGCGTTCCGGAGGGCAAGATCAGCCGGGTTCATATTTTCCGCAACGCATTTGTGCCGCTTGTGCAGTATATCCCGAACTCCATTCTGTTCACTCTCATGGGCTCCCTGTATGTCGAGTCCCTGTATTCCATTCCGGGAATGGGCGGACTCCTGGTACAGGTAATCAAGATTCAGGACAATACGATGGTGCAGGCACTGGTTGTCATTTATGCTGCCATTTCGGTTGTCGGACTTCTTCTGGGCGATGTGCTGATGGCATTGGTAGATCCCAGAATCAGCTTTACAAAGAAGGAGGGATCAAGAGCATGACCTTTCGCGGAGAGAAAGAAAAACAGCTGGAGAATGCCATTACCCGTGATCTTGACAGGCGCCTGAGTCCGTATGAAACCTTCAAGGATCTTCCGGAGGAGGAGCTGTTCGAGGAGGCACAGACCGACGCAGTGGACGCAGAGCGTGGCGGCTACTCCAATTATTCCTACTGGAAGGCGACGCTTCGCGCGTTCTTCAAGAACAAGGTGGCTGTATTTTTCCTGATCGTCATCATTGCGGTTCTGGCCTTTACGTTTATTCAGCCTCTTCTGCCGAATCAGAAGAGCGCGAAAACCATCTATAACGATCCGGAAACCGGTATTCAGATCATCAATCAGCAGCCGAATTCAGAATTCTGGTTCGGAACCAACTCAATTGGCCAGGATCTTTGGGCAAGAACCTGGGCAGGAACCAGAACCTCTCTTGGCATTGGCTTTGCTGTTGCGGCCTTTGAGGCGTGCTTTGGTACCCTGATCGGTCTTCTGTGGGGATATGTCCGCAAGCTGGATACGTTCTTTACGGAGCTGTATAACATTTTCGACAATGTGCCGCAGACGCTGGTGCTGATTCTGATTTCCTATATCATGAATCCTGGCGTAGGAACCATTATATTTGCACTGTGTCTGACCGGCTGGCTTTCTATGGCAAGATTTATCCGGAATATGGTTGTCATCATTCGTGACCGGGATTACAATCTGGCCTCCCGCTGCCTCGGCACCACGACCGGAAGAATTGTCACGAAAAACCTTCTTCCTTATCTGGTATCGGTGATTGCCCTGCGCATTTCGCTGGCCATTCCTGCCGCGATCGGAAATGAGGTATTCGTCACCTACATCGGTATCGGCCTTCCGACCGACATCCCGTCTCTGGGCAATCTGGTGCAGGCAGGACGCCTTCTGATGAGTCAGCCGGAGCTGCGCTATCAGCTGCTGTTCCCGACCGCAATTCTGGCGGTGATCACGATTTCGCTGTACATTGTCGGAAATGCATTCGCTGACGCAGCGGATCCGAAGAATCATATGAATTAAAGGAGGAGGGACGAAGATGAGTGAAGAAAGCATTTCGCAGAACAGAGAAGTCCTTCTTTCGGTCAAGGATCTTGATTTCGAATTCACCCTCCGCGGACAGGTGCTGCATGCCCTGCGCGGAATCTCGTTGGATGTCTACAAGGGAGAGAGCCTTGCAATCGTCGGAGAGTCCGGCTCCGGAAAGTCGGTGTTTGTCTCCACACTGATGGGGCTGAATGCTGCCAACGGACGAATCACCGGCGGCAGCATTCAATACGATGGCTGGGATCTGACGAGACTCCACACAAATGAGGACTGGAGGCAGATTCGCGGCAAGAAAATCGCGATGGTCATGCAGGATCCGATGACCTCTCTGAATCCTCTGAAGACCATCGGCTATCAGATTCAGGAGGCGGTGGAGCTTCATCAGAATCTGCATGGAGAAGAAGCGAAGAAGGCTGTTTATGAGCTTCTGACCGATGTCGGAATCAGCGAGCCGGAGCGCCGCTACAAGCAGTATCCGCATGAGTTCTCGGGCGGCATGCGCCAGAGAGTTGTCATTGCCATTGCGGTTGCCTGCAAGCCAGAAATTCTGATCTGTGATGAGCCGACGACGGCACTGGATGTGACGATTCAGGCGCAGATACTCGGCATTCTGAAGGACATGAAGGCGAAGTATGATCTGACCACCATTTACATTACCCATGATCTTGGTGTGGTGGCGAATGTGGCGGACCGCATTGCGGTGATGTATGCCGGCGATTTTGTCGAGATCGGGAGCTGCAATGAAGTCTTCTATGATCCGAGACACCCATATACCTGGGCACTTCTGTCGAGTCTTCCGCAGCTTGGCGTGAAGGGACAGGATCTGTACACGATTGTCGGAACGCCTCCGAACCTGTTCAAGGAGGTGCACGGGGATGCCTTTGCGGCGCGCAATCCGCACCCTCTGAAGATTGATTTCGTCAAGCGCCCTCCGATGTTCCAGGTGACGCCGACGCATATGGCAAGAACCTGGCTTCTGGATCCGAGAGCTCCGCAGATTGATCCGCCGGAACATATCCGTGTTCTGCAGGAGAAGGGCAGGGCTCTTGGAATTGAGGCACCGGAAAGAGGAGTTCCGGTGGCGGGCACGGAAGAAAAGGAGAATCCGGAGGGAGTATCCTCTGCTTCGGATCAGAAAGGAGTGTCCGCGAATGAGCAGTGAGAGGAAGAAACTGGTAGAAGTGGATCACATCAAGGTTCAGTTCGGATCCAGACGCCACCCCTTTACCGCGGTGGACGATGTCAGCTTTGATATTTATGAGGGAGAGACCTTCGGACTGGTCGGTGAGTCGGGATCTGGCAAGACAACCATCGGCCGCTCTATCATCCGCATCAATCCGGTGGCGGAGGGAGAGATCCGCTTTGACGGAAAGCGGATCTCCGGAAAGCTCTCGAAGGAGGAGGATCATCAGGTCACGAAGGACATCCAGATGATTTTCCAGGATCCGATGAGCTCTTTGAATGAGCGCGCGAAGGTCGGATACATTGTGGCGGAGGGCCTGTATTCCCCCGGCCATCATCTGAGCGAGGAGGAGCGGCAGGAAAAGGTCGATCAGGCGCTTCGCGACGTCGGACTTCTTCCGGAGTTTGCAAGCCGCTTCCCGCACGAGTTCTCGGGCGGCCAGAGACAGCGAATCGGGATCGCCAGGGCCCTCGTCATGGATCCGAAGTTCATCGTGGCGGATGAGCCGATCTCGGCGCTGGATGTCTCCATCCGCGCACAGGTTCTGAATCTGATGTCCAGACTTCAGAAGGAAAGAGGGCTGACCTATCTTTTCATCGCGCACGATCTGTCGGTGGTACGGTTCATCTGTGACCGCATTGCCGTGATTCATAAGGGTAAAATCGTGGAGCTGTCGGAGTCGGAGGAGCTGTTCCGCCATCCGTTGCATCCGTACACCAAGGCACTTCTGTCTGCAATTCCGCAGCCGGATCCGGAGCTGGAGAAGCATAAGAAGCTGATCGTGTACGATGCGTCGATGCATGATTATTCGGTGGACAAGCCGGTCTGGACCGAGATCCTGCCGGGCCACTTCATTCTGGGCAATCAGAAGGAGCTGGAAGGCTACCGGAAAGAGCTGGAAAAGTAAACCATAAGTTTGGCTGTTGGCCCAAGGAAGAGCTGCAGGTGGGATCTTTTGATGGATTCTGCCTGCAGCACTGTTTTACAGGAAAGGAGAAAGAACGATGAGAATTCTGATCGCTAATCTGGATACCCCAAACTATGTGAAGGCAATGTCGCATTTTGATGCGGAATGCATCAATACCCGAGAGGTTCCGGCGGACATCAGTGGATACGACGCACTGATTCTCCCGGGAGGAGACGACATTGATCCGGTGTTCTTTCATCAGGAGATGAACGGAACAAGGGAGGTGGATCATGACCTGGATGTGACGCAACTGACCCTGTGCCGTGAATTCGCAAAGGCAGGAAAGCCGATTCTCGGAATCTGCAAGGGAGCCCAGATCATCAATGTCTGCTTTGGAGGTGATCTGATTCAGGACCTTCCGGACGGAATCAGGGAGCATCATACCTATCACTCCGGGCTCGGGACCGGGGAGTATCATGAAACGGATATTGAGCCCCGGAGTTTTCTTGCGGATCTCTACGGCGAGCACGTGGTGACGAACAGCTATCATCATCAGGCAATCGGAAAGGTGGGAGAGGACCTTGTGGTTCTGCAGAGAAGTGACGACGGAGTGATTGAGTTCCTTGCGCATAAGACTCTCCCGATTTATGCATCGCAGTGGCATCCGGAGAAGAACTGCTGGGAGACGGCAGAGGAGGGCGTTGCGGACGGCGCGCCGCTGTTTGCCTATTTTGCGGAACAGATCCGGAAAGGTCAATAAGTCAGCACGCGAGTCAGCAGTGAAGTCCGGGTACCGGGAAGAACCAGGCTGGAGTCTGCAGAGAAGGCTTTTACAGTATGGACGCTGCGCGGCGTTCCGGCCAAGGGAAGACGATCGCGGCCATACCGGACAGAGCAGAGAGGATAATGAGATGCCAACATTAAGAAATTTATTCGAAAATGCGTTCCGCCCCTGCGGGCAGACCCTGTATGTCTGGGGCGGAGGCTGGAATCCGGAGGATACGGGAGCCGGGGAAGACGGGATGAGAATCGGGCTGAACCCGGAGTGGAAGACGTTCTTCGATGAAAATGCGGGAACGTACGACTATGACAAGCACCGCTACGAGTTCGGACACGGGCTGGACTGTTCCGGCTTCGTTGGATGGACGCTGTACAACACGCTGGAAACGAAATCTGGGATCCCGGGCTATGTCATGAGCTCCACTTCCATGGCGAAAACGTTCGCGGAGCGCGGGTTCGGAACCTATGTGCCGAATGAGAAGATCACGGAGTACCGGCCCGGCGACATCGTCAGCATGAACGGACATGTGTGGATCGCCATCGGCCAGTGCGGTGACGGAAGCGTTGTTCTCACACACAGCAGCCCGAACACCGGCGTGCAGATTTCCGGCAGCATGCTTCCCGGAAAAGAGGAGAAGACGACGCAGTCCTATGAAGTCGCAGAGTACGCAATGGCGAAGTATTTCCCGAAATGTCACAGCATCTACGCGACAAGAGAGTGTGCGCTGGACTACCGCACCGGAAACCTGATGCATTGGGATCTGGAGCACGGCGTGCTCAAGGATCCGGACGGATTCGTGGCAATGGAACCGAAGGAGATCATTGACGCTGTACTCGGCTGAGCCGTACAATGTGTATATATTTCAGCACATGCAGCTTCCGGCCGTGAACCGGCTGCGTGCAGCCGTGTTCACGGACAGAAGCTGCATGCGGACAGGGCCCGGAGGGCTCCTGACCGGAGACATCCTGATTTCCGAAGGAAATCAGGGATGGTGCTGAAATATAATAGTGTATAGAAAGGATTGTACGGAAAATGAGCAGTGAGAACGAAAAGCGTCTCGACGTGATCAAGCTGTCGGACGATGAGAAGGACGTCATCATTCTGGATCAGACGAAGCTTCCCAACCACGAGGAGTATCTGCGGATTCATGAGGAAGAGGTAGCGTGGAAGGCCATCAAGCTTCTGCAGGTCAGAGGGGCACCGGCCATCGGCATTTTTGCCGGATATGCGATGTATGTGCTGGCACAGCGCTATGAAGAGCTTCCTTATCCGGAGTTTCTGGAGAAATTCCGGAAACAGGCGGATTACCTCAACAGCTCCCGTCCCACGGCAGTGAATCTGTCCTGGGCCTTAAAGCGCCAGGTGAAGCTTGTGGAGGACAACAGCACAAGGCCGGTTCCGGAGATCGTAAGGCTTCTTGGAGAAGAGGCGAAGAAGATCGAGGAAGAGAACACCGAAATGACGCGGAAAATCGCGGAATACGGCGTGACACTCATCAAGGATGGCGATGGAATCCTGACTCACTGCAATGCAGGTTATCTTGCCTGCCTCGGTTACGGTACGGCAACCGCTCCGATTTATTATGGGGCGGAAAAGGGCATGAAGCTGCATGTTTTCTCCGATGAGACAAGGCCGCTTCTGCAGGGCGCAAGACTGACGTCCTATGAGCTGCAGAAGGCCGGAATCGATGTCACCCTGATCTGCGACAATATGGCCTCGATCGTGATGAAGCAGGGGTGGGTGAACGCGGTTTTCGTCGGCTGCGACCGCATTGCCGCAAACGGCGATTTTGCCAACAAGATCGGAACCTCGGGCGTCGCCATTCTGGCAAAGCACTACGGAATTCCGTTCTATACGCTGGGACCGTCCTCTACGATTGACTTTGACACGCCGACCGGTGCGGATATTCACATTGAGCAGCGCGATCCGGCGGAGGTCAAGGAAATGTGGTACGCGGAGCCGATGGCTTTAAAGGAAGTAAAGAGCTACAATCCGTCCTTTGATGTGACGGATCACGAGCTTCTGACCGGTATCGTGACGGAGCGCGGCATCGTATATCCGCCGTTTAAAGAGAACCTGAAGAAACTGTTTAACCGATAACTGCACCATAGGAGGAAGGATTTTATGGAACCGAAGGAAAGTATTTCTGCAAGCATTGTGGTCAAGGATGAGCTCGCGAAGGTTGTTCTGATGCCGGGCGATCCGCTCCGCGCGAAGACCGTTGCGGAGAAATATATGACGGATGTCGTCTGCTTCAATGATACCCGCAATATGCTGGGCTTTACCGGCACCTATAAGGGAAAGAAAATTTCCGTCATGGGACACGGCATGGGTGTTCCGTCCATCGGACTGTATACGCAGGAGCTCTACAGCCAGTTCGGCGTGGAGGCAATCATCCGCATCGGCTCCGCTGGCGGTTTGGACATGGATGTTGACGCGAAGGATGTCGTCATTGCGGAGGCAGCATCCTCCAATTCCAATTATGGCAATGCCTATGGAATTCCGGGACAGCTGGCTGCCTGCGCCGATTATGACATGCTGGCGGAGGCTGTAGAGAATGCCAAGGTGCAGGGCTGCAACTACAAGGTCGGCAAGGTCTATACCTCGGATTTCTTCTATTATCCGCAGTCCGGTATCAACGAGAAGCTTCGTGATTTCGGTCACCTCTGCGTGGAGATGGAGACGGCAGGACTGTACTGGACGGCCTGCGCAAATCATAAGAAGGCTCTGTCCATTCTGTCGATTTCCGATCATCTGTTCAAGCCGGTGGCGCTTTCCGCACAGGAGAGACAGGACAACTTCACGGATATGATGGAGATCGCACTGAATACCGCCGTGAAGTTCGCGGACTGATTGGCTTTGGCTGATTCCGCCGCGCTTGTCCTATTGAATTTTGCGGCCTCAAAGCCACTCGCCGCACCGCAATTCAGCAAGCGATAATCGACAACTTAAAAATGCTGAAAGGGCCCGGGAAAGCAGCATTTCCTTATGAGCCCAAGGTTTCAAAAAAGAATTGGTCTGATCGATGCAACTGTCGATCAGGCCTCTTCTGCTGTTTGAGCCAATCAATATTTCCAATGAAAACAGCACACCGTTCCTGTAAAATAGAGGTATTAAGAAAGGTGGTGCGCCTTTATGCAACAACAGACTTTACTGATGTTGCATAAAGCCTCTGGAAGAAGAAAAAGCACAAAGCATTCTGCCAAAATACTTATAACACTGTTCGAGGGAGTGGACCAAGGAGGCACTTGCAATGATTTTATACCACCACCAACCGTGATCAGGCAGTGAATTTTGCTCAAAAGGTCACTGACCGCCGCAAAACAGGAGCTGCTATGCTGAATATTTATTCCGTAGAGGAAGCAGTGGCTTTCAAGGAGTGCAGTTTGCTGCGCTTTGACAGCCCAGATGAAGCATGGCTGGATTTTGTAGCCGAGAACCGTCAGGGAACCTATCAGGGAAAGCAGCATGACCTGATTTATGGTGCTGTGGCAAATGATGATGTGTACCGCACCATTACCCTGTATATGACCGGGGTGTTGGATAAGGAACAGACACTGGCGGCACTCAAGATTCGGAAATTGTTCAACCAGCTGGTGTTTGCAACTGAGAAGTCCCTGCAATACTTGCATTTTGAAGGGAGGGAGCTTGTATGAACGAAGATCAGTTCAGTGCAATGCTTGCAATCATTGTGCCGCCCATCATCGAACAGATTACAAAAAACAGCAATGTGGATGATGAAAAGGCGATTTCCTGCTTTTATCAGTCCAAGCTCTATCAGGAGCTTTCGGATGAGAAATCAAAATTGTGGCACTACAGCCCGATGACGCTGTATACCATGTATCAAGATGAACTTCTGACAGGCTCCTATGACTACCCAGAGGAGGCGTGAAGTTTGAAAGTGACATCGATATGTCACTTTCAAACAGCAGCATCGGTACTGACGCACCGGCTGCCACATTCGGCAAAACCGCCTCGCGGATTTTGCCTCAGTGAGGTATAACGATGAGCAAAGAATCCAATTTTTTGATTTATTGCATGGAACGGTACCGTCATTTCAAAGGGCTTTCCGGTGCGGGTGTGGCCAAGACCTTTGAAGAGTATGGCATCTATGGGTATATCACAAAATATTTTGAATCCTTGCACACAATGGGGGATCGTTGCATCGTGCAGGATATTGACGATTATATTAGCAGCATCACAGGCAACAAACGAATCAAGGCGTAACTGCCTTTATGATATTCCCTAAAGCGCGGAAGCTATCAAATAAAGAAATGGATATGGCAAATTAAATCTGAAATAAATGACAGTATCGGGATTTCAAGTGCATCCGCTGCTGATCGGCTCTCTTTGTGGGAAGGAAGGTCATTTCCCGGCCTATTACGGGAAGAAGGGGAGAATGTTTTTTGTTTCTGTTTTTCCGGAAACGTCCATGCTAAAATCGAAATGGCTTTTCGGAGGTGTGAACCGGTGAAGAAAATGGAAAACAACAAAAAGACGGATGAGAGAGATCAAAACGAAGCGGGCAGGATAACCGGCCGTTGGTTTCTTGCCTATACGCTTTTGTATCTGCTGCTCGCCGGGATTCTTGTTCTGTTTTTCAAGGTACAGAACCGGTCCCTTGTGTATCATGCGGATGCGTGGCGTCAGCACCTTCGGGCGCTTGCGTATTACGGAAAGTGGCTCCGGGGAATTGTCCGGGATCTTTTTTATCATCATTCACTGTCTGTGCAGTCCTGGTCGTTCGGACTGGGATACGGCGCGGACATTTTGACAACGCTTCATTACTATTGCATCGGGGAGCCGCTGACGTTTCTGACCATTCTGGTTCCGGAAAAGTACACCAAGTATTATTTCGAATACCTGATTCTGCTGCGGCCCTATCTCGCGGGGCTTGCCTTTTCCTTTTATGCAAAATATATGCTTGCCGGAAGGCATTCTTTGGCGGAGCTTTGTCCGGAGAGGAAAGAAAACGGAGAGAATCCGCAGAATGCGGAGGCTCAAACGCAAATTTGCGCAGGGATGAAGGATACTCCGGAAATGGAATTCCGTACCGGGATGGGGATTCTCGCGGGGGCACTTTGCTATGCCTTTTGCGGGACCGTTCTGTACCTTGGGATGCTCCATCCGTTCTTTGTAACGCCGATGATTTATCTGCCGCTTCTTCTGCTTGGAGTCGAGCGGGTTCTTCGGGAGCGCAGACCCTTTGTGTTTCTCATTTCCGTGTGTCTTGCTGGGCTTTCCAATTTCTATTTCTTCTATATGCTGGCACTTCTGACTGCCGGGTATGCGGTGGTCCGGACGGCGGCCTGGGCCCGGGGAACGAAGCCGGCAACAGCGACCCGGGAAGCGGGGAATGCTGCGATTCCGGTGGAGGGAGAAAAAAAGAAGGCAGCGCAGCAGACACTTTCGGGAAAAGGGAGAAAATGCACTTCCGACCGGCAGGAGGACTCGTTTCGGAAAAGGTTTTTCGGGATGCTCCTGCAGCTTGTCGGATACGCTGTCTGCGGAACCATGGCGGCGGGAGCGGTTCTCGTTCCGATTCTTGTGCAGTTCCAAAGCGACCCACGCAGTGCAACGACATACGGCCTGCCGCTTTTTTATGAGAGCGAGTATTATGCGGAGCTCTGGAAGAACGCGGTGACGTTTCTTAACCACCCGTTGTATGATACGGAGCTTTGCCTGTCGGCAGTTTGCATCGGCGCGGTGATTGTTTTATTTTTCATGCGGGGGCACCGGCTTTTGAAGGCCGCAGTGCTCATCGTGCTCCTGATGCTGTGCCTGCCGGCGGCGGGATTCCTGATGAACGGAGGGGCCTATGTTATCAACCGCTGGACCTTTGCCGCGGAATTTTTGTTTGCTTTTGTCCTTACCGTGGTGTGGGGGGAAATCTCCTGCGGGAGAGCCGAATGGATCCGGAGAAAAAGTCGGAAAGTGATATCGATAAGCCGCTTTCCGGCTGCAGCATCGGTGCGGCGGCCTCGGCGAGGCAGAAAGGAGAACCTTTGCAGGGCTGGGATCCTGACACTCATGCTGGTGGTTCTTACGATTGCAGGGAACATTGCTTATGGGTATGCGCGCATTCCGGCAAGGGCAAACGGCGATGGCGGCCGGAACGGCTTTCCGTCGGAGTTCACGGATGAGCAGACTGCGGAGGAATATGAGGAGGCCGCCTACCGGAATGAGGCGGCTGCCGCGGGAAGGTATGCGGCAGAAAACGGGACAGGCTTTTATCGCTACACGGGAAGAGACCTTACGTACAACGCCGGGGCCCAGGCGGGAATTTCCTCGACGCAATTCTGCTGGAGTCTTGCAAACGGTGCGGTGGCGGAGTTCTTCCAGGCACTTGGAGTCTGTGAGGAGCAGAATTTCAGCTACACAGGTGTTGACGACCGGGCGGCGCTGGAAGCGCTCGCGGGGGTAAAGTATTACACCATTGCTTATGACAACGACTATGAGAAGCAGTTTGTTCCCTACGGATTTGCGGACTGTGGGACGATGTCCGGAGATTACGGACTGGGTCTTATCGGAGAAAATGCAGCTTCTTCCATTTCGGAGGAATCCGGGGCGGTATACGGAGATGACAGCTGGGAGCCGGTTGTACCGACGTATCACCTGTATCAAAACGCCTTCGCACTCCCTCTTGGCTATACGTATACCGGCATGGTTTCGCGGAGCGAATTTGATGCCATGGATCTGACAAAGCGCCAGGAGGCGCTGCTTCAGGGCGTCGTTTTGGAAGAGGAGGACGAGAAGAAGCTCGCCGGGAGCTATGAGACGGTTTCCTGCGAATTTTATGAAGAGAAACGGAATTTTACAGTAGAAACGGAAGAAGGCGTGCGGTATTTCGGAGGAGAGAGCGGGAAAACCGCAGATCAGGAAAGCTCTTTGACCGCGGGGAAAGCAAATGGTCAGGAAGGCGCTGCAGTCACGGAAGAAGCAGCAAACTGTGATCCTGACGGGGCGAAGAATACACAAGCCGCATTCATCGTGACCGCGCCTGGAGCCAAGGCGGTGCTTCATTTTGAAGCGGGGAAAGACGCGGAAACCTATCTGGTTCTGAAGGATCTCAATGTGGAGCCGCTTTCCATGGATGCGGAAGAGGCTGGGGCTTTGGGGAAGGAAGCAGCCAAAACGGATGAAGCCAGTGAGAGCAGCGGGCAGGACAATGAGCTGCAGGAGCTGTATCCGATCGTTGTGACGGCCCAAAGAGACGGCGTCTCCCTCACAGACAAGACACTGAATTACAAGACTCCTCTTAGTCAGTATTACAGCGGATGGAAGAATTTTGCCCTGAACATGGGATACCAGACAGAGGGAGTGGATACTCTGGAGATTACCTTCCAAAATCCCGGGGTCTATTCCGTGTCGGAGCTTTCCGTGGTTTGCCAGCCGGTGGAAGAAATGATGAAGAACGCGGTGGAGCGGTTCGTGTGCACGATGACGGAGACAGATCTTCACCAGAATCCGGTCTCTCTGGCAAGCCGCGAGATCACCGGAACGGTGAACGCGGAGCAGGACCGGTATCTTGTGTTCTCCATTCCCTACAGTGAGGGATGGGCGGCCTATGACAATGGAAAGAAGGTAGAACTTCAGAAGGCAAATCTGATGTATCTGGGCATGCCGCTTTCGGCGGGAAGCCATGAAATCCGGCTCGTTTATCACACGCCGGGAGGAAGAGCAGGGATGCTGGTATCGCTGGCGGGTGTCGTGCTCATTGCTCTTCTGGGGAAGAGAAAAAGAGTATGTTCGTGATGATCCAGCGCAGCTCGAATTTCCCTACGGAAATCCCTGATGCTGCTATCCAGAGGCGCTGACACTCGAAGGCACCCTCTGGTGTCTTTCCCTGTTTGAAGTGAATCACTTCAACTGCATGCATGGATTTCTCCTCATGCCCCGGCCACATGCTGAAGCATTAAAAATTTACGACAATGACGCCGTCCACGATCCGGATGGAGCCGGAGGAGGGATAGCGCGGAACCTGCTCCTTTTCAAGATAGCCGTCATACTGGCCGGAATCCTCAATGACGGACGGGGCGAAGCCGCAGTGAATGCGAAGAAAACTCACCCAGGAGTAGTCGTTGATGATTTCGTTCCCGCCGTACGGCGTCAGCGTGACGGCGGAAAGCTCCGGATCCGAGGAGAGGAACGAGGTGTCCTTGTCCAGATCATGCACGAAGCAAATGGGAAGAGAGGGATCATACCCCTCCGTTCCTTGAATTCTTGCAATCAGGGCCGTATCGTAGGAGACCGCTTCCTCCTGCATACGGCCTGCTTTGTAATAGCAGAGATTGTCATAGCGCACGTAGA
>CALEFO010000035.1 GCA_937877165.1 uncultured Lachnospiraceae bacterium
GCTCAGGCGCATGTGGAGCCTTTTGAGACCATCCGGAGTCTTTCAAAGAAGCCCGCTGATCCACTGCGGCAGGAGAAGCCAGGTACCCCTCTGCAGGAGATGCCTGCTGCCCATGCAGCACCGCCCAAACAGGAATCTCAAAAGAAGACCGCTTCTTCCGGAGGGGAAAAGATCACTTACCGGGAAGATGGCTTTTCCTTCACGGATAAGACTGCGGCAGTGGAAGAGCCAAGAGGCCGCTATGAGCAGGAAAGCTTTATCGAAGAGGCGTCGCTCCCCGACCCGAAGGAGGTAAAGGAGCTTCAAAAGCACCAGGAGGCCTCCGTTTTTTCCGGGGATCTCGAGGCCATGTTCCGAAAGAGTGTGAAGGACGACTTTGCGGAGGACCTTTACGGAAACCGCGAGTACCACATTCTGAGCGCAGATCATGCGGCCAGCTATCAGATCGTCGGCCAGATTTTCGACACCTACTGGATTGTGGCGTTCCAGGATAAAATGCTGATGATTGATCAGCACGCCGCACACGAAAAGGTAAACTTCGAGCGTCTGATGCGGCGGCTTGTGGAGGAGCAGGCACAGGCTGCGGCTTCGCAGATGCTGGCACCGCCGATCATTCTGACTCTGTCCGGCAAAGAAGAGGCAGCCCTTCTTCAATACATGGATTCCTTCACCCGGATGGGCTATGAAATCGAATCCTTCGGCGAGAATTCCTACGCGATCCGCGCCGTTCCGATGGAGCTCTACGCCAATGAGCCGGATGCTCTTCTCCGGGAGATTCTGGACGAAATTCTGGATTCACGGATGAGCGGAACTCCAGCTGCCATTTTGTACAAGATTGCCTCCATGTCCTGCAAGGCCGCGGTCAAGGGAAACATGCACCAGTCTCTGGAAGAAGCAAAGGCACTGATTGACGAGCTTTTGTCGCTTGACAATCCCTATCACTGCCCGCACGGAAGGCCGACCATGATCGTTCTCTCGAAGCAGGAAATCGAGCGCAAATTTAAACGGATCGTTTGATTATGAAAAATAAAATGATCATCATCGCCGGACCGACGGCGAGCGGAAAGAGCGAGGCGGGTGTTCGGCTCGCAGGGCGCATGAACGGGAGCATCATCTCCGCGGACTCCATGCAGGTCTACCGCGGAATGGATATCGGCTCCGCCAAAATTACAAAAGAGGAAATGCAGGGCATTCCGCACGAGCTGATTGATGTGGCGGACCCGCACGAGGACTGGAACGTGGTCCGCTTTCAGAAAGAAGCAAAAGAAGCGGAAGAGAGAATCCGGAAGAGTGGAAGGCTCCCCATTCTGGTCGGCGGAACCGGCTTCTACATTCAGGCGCTTCTCTACGACATTGATTTTACCGAAACCAGGAAGGACTTTGGATTCCGCACCATGCTGGAAGAAAAGGCAGGAAGGGAAGGGCCGGAGAGCCTGTACCGCCTCCTTCAGGAAAGGGATCCGGAATCCGCAGCTGCCATTCATCCGAACAACATAAAACGCGTCATCCGCGCACTGGAATTTTCCCGGGAAACCGGAGAGAAAATTTCCGATCACAACAAAGAGCAGAAAAGCCGGCCGGCCGCTTACGACGCGGTGTATTTCGTTTTGACGATGGACCGGGATAGGCTCTACCGGCGCATTGACCTTCGGGTAGACAGGATGATGGAGGAAGGACTTCTCGATGAGGTGAAGCGCCTGCGTAAAGAGGGATTTACTTCGCATGACGTCTCCATGCAGGGCCTTGGCTACAAGCAGCTTCTCCAATACCTGGACGGAGAGGGAACACTGGAAGATGCCGTTTCTCAGATTAAGCTCCAGACGAGGCATTTTGCCAAGCGCCAGCTCACCTGGTTTCGCAGGGAAAAGAACGTTGTATGGGTGAATCGGGACGAGTTCGATTCTGCAGATGCCATGCTGGATGCGATGGAGAAAACCGTACGGGAAAGATGGAAGGAAGCATAAGGCTTCAGAACGTCCGGTGCTTTGCCTGCTGCCTGCATGCTGCAGAAAAACGTGAAAACAGCAAAAAAAGAAAAGAGAACAAACAGTATGCTGAAGATTACGAGTGAATTTCAGAAAAAAGAACATGATGTATATGAAAGTCTCGGGATCTCTGACCGGGTGCTGGCTTTTGCCGCGCCTGTTCTGGAGAGCCTCCGGGGACGCTTTGATGCCATTGATCAGATGGCGGAGCTCAATCAGCTCCGGATCATTGCTGCGATGCAGGAAGCCCACATCGGCGAGGCAAGCCTTAAGGGAACCACCGGTTACGGCTATGACGACATTGGCCGGGATGGACTGGAAAAGGTCTACTCGCTGTATTTTCACACGGAGGATGCACTGGTCCGGCCGCAGATCACCTGCGGAACCCATGCGCTTGCTCTTGCGCTGATGTCGAACCTTCGCCCTGGGCAGACGCTTCTTAGCGCCGCCGGGAAGCCATATGATACACTGGAAGAGGTCATCGGCATCCGTCCCTCCCGCGGTTCCCTTGCGGAATACGGCATTCATTACAAACAGGTGGATCTTCTGGCCGATGGCAGCTTTGACTTCGACGGCCTTCGCAGGGTTCTGACGGAGGATACGGAGCACACGATTCACCTTGTCACCATCCAGCGCTCCAAGGGCTATCAGGCAAGACGCACCCTTTCCGTGGATGCCATCGGAGAAGCCATTTCGTTCATGAAGCGCCTCCGCCCGGACATCCTCTGCATGGTGGACAACTGCTACGGCGAATTTACGGAGGAGAAGGAGCCCACCGATGTTGGCGCAGATATGTGTGTCGGCTCGCTCATCAAGAACCCGGGCGGCGGCCTTGCTCCCATCGGCGGCTATATCGCGGGCAGAAAAGAGTGCGTTGAAAATGCGGCGGTCCGTCTAACCAGCCCAGGCCTTGGCAAGGAGGTCGGAGCCTCGCTCGATCTTCTTCCTCAGTTCTTCCAGGGCTTTTTCATGGGGCCGATCGTAACTGCCAGTGCATTAAAGGGTGCGATTCTTGCAGCCAATCTCTATGAGAAGCTCGGCTTTGACGTTCTTCCGAACGGAAGCGAGGATCGCCACGACATCATTCAGGCAATCACCTTCGGAAAGCCGGAAGGTGTCATTGCCTTCTGTCAGGGCATTCAGGCGGCGTCCCCGGTCGACAGCTTTGTTTCCTGCGAGCCTGCACCCATGCCGGGATATGACTCCGACGTCATCATGGCGGCGGGAGCGTTTGTCTCCGGCTCGTCCATTGAGCTTTCTGCAGACGGACCGCTCCGCCCGCCCTACACCGTGTTTTTCCAGGGCGGACTGACCTGGCCGCACGCCAAGCTCGGCATCCTGAAGACCCTTCAGAACATGCTGGACCGCGGCCTGGTAAATCTTGATTAACAGAAGACAAGTCGCTACAATAAACTCTGACTTCTGATCCCGGAGAGGCCCGGAAAGAGGTCAGATGAAAAAAGAAAACAAATGCAGCAGTCCGGAAATGCCCTATGAGAGATTTCTTTCCCACGGGAGGGAATCTTTATCGAATGCGGAGCTTCTGGCAGTGCTTCTGCGCTCCGGAATCAGAGGGGAGCCTGTTCTTTCTCTTGCAAGAGAAATTCTCTCCCTTCATGACGGGGACGGGGATTCGCTCGCCGTTCTTCACCAGCTCAGTCTCGAGGAGCTGATGAAGATTCCCGGCATCGGGAAGGTGAAGGCCATTCAGATTCAGTGCCTTCTGGAGCTGTCGAAGCGGCTTGCTGCGGAGGCGGCGCGGGGAGCGCGGCTTGTCTGTGAGGATCCGTCACAGGTTGCGGCCTGCTATATGGAGTCGCTCCGGCATGAGTCGCAGGAAAGGGTCATGCTCCTTCTTCTGGATGCAAGGCATGCCGTCATTCGCGAGGAAACTTTGACCATCGGTACCGTGAACGCGTCTCTTTGTTCGCCGCGGGATGTTTTTATCCGCGCGCTGCAGGCAGGTGCATCCGCGGTCCTCGTGATGCACAATCATCCGAGCGGAGATCCTTCACCGTCTTCGGAGGATATCCGGCTGACAAGACGGCTTTCGGAGGTGGGGGCTCTTCTCGAGGTTCCGCTTCTTGACCACATCATTGTGGGAGACCGCTGCTACTACAGCATGAAGGAGGCAGGACTCCAGGAGCCTTTGCTATCCGCTCAGAAAGGCCGGAAGGCTGCAGCAGGCCGCTGATTTTTCATCAGGAACTGTGCAGGAAATTTGTCTGCGGACTGCCCGTCCACATGACAGGCGGCAGATGAGAAGCAGTGATAAAAAGAGGTAATTAT
>CALEFO010000036.1 GCA_937877165.1 uncultured Lachnospiraceae bacterium
CATGGTGGACAAGGACTGCCGCGTTTATTACGAGGGAAAGGGCAGCACGATCGGCACGATGAAGCCGGTGATGAGCAATCTCATGTGCCAGCTCTCCAACGAGGCGATCATGGAGTACAATCCGGACGTCCGTCCGTTCTCAGTCTGCCGCTCCGGACACGCAGGAATCCAGCGCTACGCACAGGTCTGGGCCGGTGACAATCTCACCTGCTGGGAGGCCCTGAAGTACAACATCGCGACGATCCTCGGCTCCGGACTTTCCGGAATGGCGAATACGGGCTGCGATGTCGGCGGCTTCTATGGTGTTTCTCCAGAGCCGGAGCTGTTCGTGAGATGGGTGCAGAACGGGATCTTTATGCCGCGCTTCTCCATCCATTCCACCAACATCGACAATACGGTGACTGAGCCCTGGATGTACGGAGACAAGAAGCAGTACATCAAGGCGGCAATTGACCTGCGCTATCGGATGAGCCCGTATCTGTATTCGCTGATGTACCGGGCCCATGTGACAGGACTGCCGCTTATGGAGCCTGTGTTCATGGCATTCCAGAAGGATGCAAGGACCTGGAACGAAGGCATCAACTTCATGTGGGGTGATGACATTCTGGTTGCAAATGTTGTTGAGAAGGGTGCCAGCACGAGAAAGGTTTATCTTCCGAAGGCCGAAGATGAGAAGGTCCGCTTCTATGATTTCTGGACAAGAACTCCGTATGAGGCAGGACAGGAGATTGAAATCCCGGTAGACATCGCTTCTATTCCGATATTCGTGAAATCCGGCGCGATCGTTCCGATGTCTGGCAACCGCCTGATGAACCTGATGACGGAGAAGACGAAGGATCTGGAAATTCTGATGGCTCCGGATGTGGATTCTGCGTTTACGCTGTATGAGGATGATGGCGTCAGCAACGATTATCGGAACGGAAAGTACCTGACCACCTCCATTGCGGTCAAGGCAGGAACGAGAACCGAAATTTCCTTCACGAACGAGGGGGAGTATGAGACGGCAGTGGAGACCATCTCTCTGGATGTCATCCACCGCGAGAAGGCGCCGTTCTACGTGCAGGTGGACGGAAGAGAACTTCCGCACTTCCTCCACCGCAGAAAGTATGAAGAGGCACCGGAGGGCTGGTATTACAGCCAGAGACTGAAGTCCGTGCAGATTCATTACGCAAATCCGAAGAAGGATCACAAGGTCCTGATTTCGTTTGAACAGTTTGATCTGATCGGAATGTGATCATTTGAAAATACAATATTACAAAGGAGAAAAAGCATGTTAAAGAAACTTGCGGCTTTTGCTGCGGCGGGAATTCTTGCCGTATCTGCGCTGACCGGCTGCGGCTCCACACAGAACAGTGCGGTGACCAGTGACGAGGCGACTGCGGAGAACCCGATGGTTCTGACGCTGGCACACGGCCTGTCGGAAACCCATACGGTACACATTGCAATGACCCAGTTCGCCGAGGAGGTCAAGGAGAAAACCGATGGAAGAATTATCATTAACATCTTCCCGAACGGACAGCTTGGCTCTGAGACGGAAAATCTGGAGCAGCTTCAGGCGGGCGTAATCGCCATGACCAAGGTGTCTGCACCGGGCCTTGCAACCTACAACGAGGCCTACAATGCATTCGGACTTCCGTATCTGTTCGATGACGAGCAGGATTTCTATGATGTCATGGATTCCGAGGAGATGAGAGACTTCTTCCTCTCCACCGAAGATGACGGGTTCGTAGTGCTGACCTATTACACGTCCGGTGCCCGTTCCTTCTACACGAAGGACAAGGCAATTCGCGAGCCCTCCGATCTGAAGGGACTGAAGATCCGCGTGCAGGATATGAAGACGCAGACTGACATGGTATCCGCACTTGGTGGAACGCCGGTTGCCATGTCCTACGGCGATGTATATACCGCACTGCAGACCGGTATCATTGACGGAACCGAGAACAATGAGACGGCTCTGACGACGGGCAAGCACGGCGAGGTCTGCAAGGTTTATTCCGAGGACCAGCACGCCATGATTCCGGATACCCTTGTCATGAGCTCCAAGGTCTGGAACCGGATTTCTCCGGAGGATCAGGAGATTATTCTGCAGGCAGCCTATGATTCCACGGATGCACACAAGGCAATGTGGGACGAGGCAATTCAGACGGCCATTCAGGAAGCAAAGGATGAGATGGGCGTAACCTTTGTGGAAGATATTGACAAGCAGGCCTTCCGTGATGCGACGGCAGACATGGTTCAGAAATACCGGACAGAATATCCCGGTGTTGACAACCTTCTGAGCATCATTGAAGCGGTGCAGGCGAAGGAGGACAAGTAATGAACAAAGAACAGGTAAAAAAAGTACTTGGTGAAATCAAGCTCTGGATGGACCGGATTCTTTCCGTGGCCTGTGCAATTCTTCTTTCCTTTATGACCTTTCTGGTCCTGTGGCAGGTTTTTACCCGCTACATCCTGAATAATCCGGCGGCCTTCACGGAGGAGCTGGTAAAGGACTCCCTGATCTGGACCGGTTTCATCGGTGCGGCCTACGCGTTCTCCACGAGAGAGCATATGTCGTTGACCATCGTTCGCGACAAGCTGACCGGCACGCCGCACAAGATTCTGATGATTGTCATTGATGCCCTGATTCTGGTACTGGCAGTCATGGTCATCACCATCGGCGGCTTTAAGCTGGCAATTTCCGCGAAGATGGAGTATTCGGCGCTTCTGGGAATTCCGAGAAGCCTGGTTTATTCCTGCGCACCGGTGTCCGGTATTTTCATTATCCTTGCACAGCTGATCAATCTTTTCGAAGACATTACCGGAGAAAAGGTGGAAGCCGGCGAAGCAAAGGATGAGGCAAAAGGAGGCAATCAATGAGCATAGGAGTTACAACAGCGCTGCTGTTTATTGTTTTCGGCGTTCTGCTGTTCCTGGGAGTTCCGATCTCGGCCAGCATCATCATCTCTTCCATTGTGACGGTGATGTCCTCTCTTTCCTGGGATCAGATCACCTTCATCACGATGCAGAAGATGAATTCTGGCGTAGAGAGCTTCTCGCTTCTCGCCATCCCGCTGTTTATTCTGGCGGGCAATATCATGAATAACGGCGGCATTGCCAAAAGACTGATTGCGTTTGCACAGCTTTTTGTAGGAAGAATTCCTGGAAACCTTGCGCAGGCCAACATCCTCGGCAACATGCTCTTCGGCGCACTTTCCGGATCCTCTGTTGCAGCGGCATCCGCGATGGGCGGCTGTATCAGCCCGTCCGAGAAGGACCAGGGCTATGATCCTGCATTCAGCGCGGCGGCGAATATCGCTTCTGCACCGACAGGACTTCTGATTCCGCCGACATCGGCATTCATCGTGTACTCCACGGTTGCAGGCGGTGTTTCCATTTCTACGCTGTTCATGGCAGGATACGTTCCCGGAATTCTGATGGGCGTTGCCTGCATGGCGGTTGCATTCATCATGGCCAAAAGAGCTGGGATGAAGGCCACCGGACGCGATAAGAGCAAGAGCGTCGGCAAGATTATCTGGGACGCAGTTCCTTCACTCCTTCTGATTGTTATCGTCATCGGCGGTATCGTCTCCGGCATCTTCACGGCAACGGAAGGCGCGGGCGTCGCTGTTCTGTACTGCCTGATTCTGTCGATCATTTATAAGAGTCTGACCCTGAAGGGCTTTATGAAGATCCTGCTGGATTCCGCCAAGACCTCCGGCATCATTCTGTTCTTGATCTCCGCATCCTCTGCGATGAGCTTTGTCATGGCATATGCGGGAATCCCGGCGGCAATCAGCAATGCGCTGATGAGCATCTCCAGCAACAAGTATGTGATCTTCCTGCTGATGAACATCATCCTGATGGTAGTCGGCATGTTCATGGATATCACACCGGCCATCCTGATCTTCACTCCGATCTTCCTGCCGATTGCGCAGAGCCTCGGAATGAGCGAAATTCAGTTCGGTGTCATGCTGATCTTCAATATGTGCCTTGGTAATATCACTCCGCCAGTCGGATCGGTACTGTTCGTCGGCTGCGGCATTGGCAATGTTTCCATTGAGAAGGTGACCCCGAAGCTGATTCCGTACTTCATTGTGCTGTTTGCGATGCTCCTCCTGGTAACCTATGTACCGGCACTCTCCATGGGTATTCCTACTCTCATGGGCCTGATCAAATAAAAACAGTGACAGAAACTGCAGTCATCAAAAGCTCCCCGGCGGATGAAACCGGGGAGCTTGTTGTGTATGACGGGCATGCCGTCAGTCTGTGGTGAAAGTCCACAAGGGGCGCAGT
>CALEFO010000037.1 GCA_937877165.1 uncultured Lachnospiraceae bacterium
CATGGATGTGATGCCAAGGTATTCTGCAAATTTAAGGGCGGAATGAAGGATCGGATTGGTTCGCCGGATCTGATGATTCTTTTTACCCACACGGTTTCACACAAGATGGTGCAGTATGCGCTGAACGAAACGGCAGGAAATACCAGGGTGGTGCGTTCTCATACCAGCTCTATTTCCTCCCTGGATCAGATTCTTGCTGAGCACGCCGGCTGAAGCTTCTCCCGCAGGCGTCTTGCGGCAGTTCCTGTGGGACGCTGCGGATCATAAACAAGGCAGACGCTGCGTGACGGAATTGCTTCACGGATCGGAATCTGAACGATTTTTCCGCGCTCCAGCGCGTCCCTGGCAAGAGGCTCCGGGATGAATGCAAGGCCGAGCTCGCTGTGCACCAGCGCAAGCAGCTGATCTGTGGTGGCTACCTGAATGTCCGGCTCGATTTCTGCTCCGTACTGGAAGAAGAGATCCTGATAGAAGTCATAGGTGACGGTACCGCGGCCGAGACCGATCAGGGAATAGCGTGTGAGCTCAGAGAGCGACAGCACTTTTCCGGCAAGGGAGGTGAAGGTCTGCCCACCGACGAGGACCTCCCGGAAGGAAAGAAGCGGGATGGTTTTCAATGGAGTGTCTGCCTCAAGAGGAGTCGTCACGACGGCAAAATCCACCTCACCGTTTTTCACAGATGCAATGGCTGCCGGAGTGGTGCTGTTGGAAATACGAAGGCGGATGCGCGGATATTCCAGATGGAACCCCTTGAGAATGTCCAGAAGGTAACTGTTCAGAGCGGTTTCACTGGCACCGATCGAAACGGTCCCATACGTCATGGCATTGACTGCGGTCAGCTCATCCTCTGCCTGCTGAATCTGTGCGATTGCACCCTTGACGTAGGCGTAGAGATGCTCCCCTTCCGGAGTCAGCCGAATGCCCCGATTGGTCCGGATGAAGAGGACACATCCGATTTCGTCTTCAAGGCGGTTCATGGCACGGGTTACATTGGGCTGGTTACTGCCGAGAATCCGGGCTGCCTTGGTGAAATTCTCGTATTTTGCCACGTGATAGAAAATGCGGTAGTACTCAAGATTGACATTCATAGATCTTCTCCTTCATCAGCCATTTCCAAGCTTTTTTCAGTCAGGTCTTGATCGATGCCTCGTGCATTCGGTCTTTTTTCTTGTCAGTATGTGAAACAGACGAAGCATCGAAAAACGGTTGTTTTTGCTGATTTTTCGAGCTTTTTAGGGGAAAATTCCCATCTTGCTCTGTGGGCAGCAAAGAAGCATTCCTATTTTGACATGTCAGAAAGACATATGCAATATACCAACAATACTGTTTACATATTTCTGGAATTTCATATAATGGAAGGCATGAATTTTTATGAGGAAAGGAGTGTTGCAAGCAAATGAAAGATATGGCTGCAGAGCTGGTTGCAAGACTCAATGTGGATACCGCTTTTACCATTCCGATTTTCGGCGGCATTCAGATTGCAGAGTCGGTTGTCATCAGCTGGGTTGTGATGGCAGTCCTGGTGCTTCTGGCATTGTTTCTGACCAGCGGGATGAAGGTCTGGAATCCGGGAAAACGCCAGATCATTGCGGAGACTGCAGTGAAGTGGCTGGACGGCTTCACGCAGGATATGCTGGGGCCGGATGCGAAGGAGTACAGCGAATATATTTCGACCGTTCTTCTGTTCATCGGTCTTTCCAATATCATCGGACTGTTCGGAATGAAGCCGCCGACCAAGGACATGAATGTCACGATTGCACTGGCGCTTATGAGCATTGTCCTGATCGAGGCAGCAGGCATTAAGAAAAAAGGCGGCAAGGGATGGCTGAAGAGCTTCACACAGCCGATCGCCATTGTCACGCCGATCAATATTCTGGAAATTTTCATTCGTCCGCTGTCTTTGTGCATGCGACTGTTCGGCAACGTGCTGGGCTCCTTCGTCATCATGGAGCTGATCGAGATGATTGTTCCGGTGGCACTGCCTTTGGTATTCAGCATGTATTTTGACATCTTCGATGGTTTCATTCAGGCATACGTCTTTGTTTTCCTGACGTCCCTGTTCATCGCGGAGGCTGCGGAGCCTTTGATGCCGACACCGAAAAAAGAAAAAAAGAAGAAAAAAGCGGCCAAGGCAGCCGCAGAAAACTGAAGTCACAGTCAATCCGGCCCGCTACGGCGGAGAACGGAATGTGAGCAATAAGCAAATAGAAACAGGAGGATAAGAAAATGACAGCAATCGGAGCAGGAATTGCAGCACTGGCGTGCATTGGAGCAGGTATTGGTATCGGAATTGCAACGGCACATGCCGTAGACGCAATCGCAAGACAGCCCGAAGCAGATTCCAAGATCATGAGAAACCTTCTTCTGGGCTCTGCACTGGCAGAGGCAACTGCTATTTACGGATTCGTTCTGGGAATCTTAATTATTTTCATGTTGTAAAGGGCAGCACCTCATGAAACAATCGAATGCCCGGCGATAAGCTTGCTTATCGAACGGGCAGGCGATTGTTTCATGAGGCGGGCAAGACACGAAGTGTCTATCGCCCGCCTCAAATGAGAATTGCGAAGCAATTCGAATTTTGAGGTGCGGTAGAGGCAAGACACGAAGTGTCTATCGCCCGCCTCAAATGAGAATTGCGAAGCAATTCGAATTTTGAGGTGCG
>CALEFO010000038.1 GCA_937877165.1 uncultured Lachnospiraceae bacterium
CAGGCGGCCGGAGGTGCTTCGCACCTTGTCCGCCCCAGCTTCCTGTACGCATTCCTGGCTGTGAGCAAGCTCACAGCTGGCATTACGTCCAGTCAGCTGGGGTGCCGACTTATATGATCAGTTGTTGATCAGCATGTCGGACTCGTTGTTCCAGCTGTACAGCTTGCGGATTTCCTTGCCGACGGTCTCAGACGGATGAGCAGCCGCTTTCTTTCTCATTGCCTGGAAGTGGATCTGGCCGTTCTTCATATCCTGAATGAACTCAGATGCAAAGGTACCATCCTGAATGTCAGACAGAACCTGCTTCATTGCCTTCTTAACCTCAGGGGTAACGATCTTCGGGCCGGTAACATAATCACCGTACTCAGCCGTGTTGGAGATGGAGTAACGCATTCCTGCGAAGCCGGACTGATAGATCAGATCGACGATCAGCTTCATCTCATGGATGCACTCGAAGTATGCGTTTCTCGGATCATAGCCAGCCTCGCACAGAGTCTCGAAGCCTGCCTGCATCAGAGCGCAGACGCCGCCGCAAAGGACTGCCTGCTCACCGAACAGATCGGTCTCGGTCTCCGTCTTGAAGGTAGTCTCCAGGATACCTGCACGAGCTCCGCCGATTGCAGCGCCGTAAGCCAGAGCCATATCCAGAGCGTGTCCGGTTGCATCCTGCTCAACTGCTACCAGCATCGGAGTTCCCTTGCCAGCCTCATACTCAGAACGAACGGTATGACCAGGAGCCTTGGGAGCGATCATGGTGACATCGACATCCTTCGGAGGAACAATCAGCTTGTAGTTGATGTTGAAGCCATGTGCGAACATCAGCATATCGCCGGCCTTCAGGTTGGGAGCAACATCCTTCTTGTACATATCCGCCTGAAGCTCATCATTGATCAGGATCATGATGATGTCAGACTGCTTGACTGCCTCAGCCGTGGGAAGAACCGTAAGGCCCTGTGCCTCTGCCTTTGCCTTAGACTTGGAGCCCTCATACAGACCAACAACAACATCACATCCGGAATCCTTCAGATTCAGTGCATGTGCATGGCCCTGAGAGCCATAACCGATAATGCAGATCTTCTTACCCTCGAGAAGAGACTGGTTACAATCTTCCTGGTAAAAAATTCTTGCTTCTGCCATTTTGATATCCTCCTATATAGAATACATTATGTATATTTTATCTTCATCGGATCAGAGCCGCCTCTGCCATGAGCAGAACCGTTCTCTGTTTCGAATGGGATACAAAAATTATTGCGGATGAACAACGTTTCCGTTTTCATCCAGATAGACCACCTTGTCGGTTCCGCGGGAAAGACCAGCAATTCCGGTTCTTGCCAGCTCGAGAATTTCATAGCCGGAAAGAAGACGCAGGAACGCATCGATTTTTCCCTGATTTCCGGTGATCTCTATGATCAGGGAGTCCGGTGCCACATCAACGATACTGCCGCGGAAAATATTGGTGATGGCAATGATGCTCTCGCGCTTGATATCGTCCACCCGGACCTTAATGAGTGCCAGCTCGCGATAAACCGATTCCTCCGGCGGAAGCTCATTGATCTCCCGCACATCCACCAGCTTGCGGACCTGCTTCTCAATCTGATCCAGAATATCATCATCTCCCGATGCCACGATGGTAATCCGCGTATACTTGGGATCTGCCGTCACACCGGCGGTAATGGATTCGATGTTGTAGCCTCTTCTGGAAAACAGTCCGGATATTCTGGACAGCACACCGGACGTATTGTCTACCAGAAGCTGAAACGCCTTTTTATGCATTGCCTTATCCTCCCGAATCCTGAAAAAATATTCCTGCGGCATCCCTGCACTGACGCCGGACAAATTCTCTCTCACCGCAGGTATCAGATCAATGCCGTATCATAATACCTTTTTCATTGGCACTTCTATATTTTTTCACTATGGATCCGTAAATTGAAACCGATTATAGCGCCCACATTTTAAAAATGCAATATAGATATTATAAGTTAAAGAAAGAAGTATTGCGATACAAAAAAACTATCGTGCCTGTCCGATGCCGAGCCGCATTCTCACTGCATTGGCATCCTGTGCGTACTCCAGCGCGGTCTGCTCCGTGATATCCCCCCGCCGGAAGGCCTCCGCCAGGGAATCCTCCATCGTAACCATGCCAAACCGGCTTCCTGTCTGAATGATTCCCTGAATCTGGAACGTCTTGTTATCGCGGATGAGGCTCCGGATCGCCGTGTTGCAGTGCATCACCTCAAAGCATGCAATCCGACCGTTCTGATCTGCCCTCGGAAGGAGTCTCTGGGATATCACCGACTCCAGAACCATCGCAAGCTGCGTCCGGATCTGGTCCTTCTGCGCCTCCGGGAAAACATCCACAATGCGGTTGACTGTGGAGGCTGCGCCAAGCGTATGAAGCGTTGAGAAAACAAGGTGCCCTGTCTCCGCAGCGGTGAGCGCTGTGCTGATGGTCTCAAGATCCCTCATCTCTCCTACAAGAATGACATCCGGGTCCTCTCGAAGGGCTGCCCGAAGTGCTCCCGCAAAGCTTCCGGAATCGAGACCGATCTCCCTCTGATCCACCAGCGATTTGTCGTGGCGGTACAGATACTCAATCGGATCCTCCAGCGTCAGGACATGGCAGTGTCTCGTCTCATTGATTCTCTGGATCAGAGAGGCCAGGGTCGTCGATTTGCCGGAGCCGGTCGGCCCCGTGACCAGGACAAGACCGGACTGCTTCTGTGTCAGGTCAATGACAGACTGCGGAATAAGCAGGTCCTCCGGCCGCGGAATCACCCCGCTCATAATACGGATTGCTGCGGACATCGTGCCGCGCTGACGATAGACGTTGACACGAAACCTGCCGGTTCTCGCCATTCCGAAAGCAAAATCCACTTCTCCGTTCTTCCGGAATGTCGTGAAATGATCCTCGTCCATAATGCCCTTTAACAGGCGCTCGGTATCCGCCGGAAGAAGCTTTGGCTCATTCTCCAGAATGATCAGTTCACTATTCACGCGCACCGCCGGCGGAATGCCGACGGTCAGATGCAGGTCCGAAGCCCCCATTTGTGTAGCGCGGACCAGCAGATTTTCCAGCTGGGGATCCAGTTCCATGCCCTTACCTTCCTCTGCTTCTATTTTATTGATCAGTCACTTGCCTGCTCCAAGCAGGAGAAAAGCACGAGAAGAAATCCGCGCAGGCGGTTTCTTCGAA
>CALEFO010000039.1 GCA_937877165.1 uncultured Lachnospiraceae bacterium
GAGGCCGGATTTTATCATCCTCGATCCCCCCAGAGATGGCGTGCATCCGAAGGCTCTTCCGAAAATTCTCGCCTACGGCGTGCAGAACATCCTGTACATTTCCTGTAAGCCGACCAGCCTCGCGCGAGATCTTCCTCTGATGCGGGAACAGGGCTATGTCCCGGTTCGCGGCGTCAGCGTCAACCAATTCCCGAAAACCGCGAACGTGGAGACGGTGGTACTGATGTCACGAAAAGATAAATGAGTTCCAAAAAGCAGAGTATTTCCATACTTTTTAACGAATACAGGATTCTACGAGAGGGAAGGAGACGCATGATGCCAATGACAAGAGCAATCCGGCACACAGCTGCTCTCCCTTTTTACTCTCTTGGGCAGCTGGGCTCCGGACTGGATGCGGAGCTTACGAAAGGCTATCGTCCGCAATGTCCGGAAAGCGCACGAGGGAAGGTTGATGGAATCACAGTGGACGAGACAAAAATCAATTTGTCTTTACCTTCACCCAATTTGACCAACTTTCATCTTTCTTTGGAGCACTTTGGACGATATCCGGAAAATCCATAATATAGATGGAACCATCATCGTCAACAAAGAGATCACCTCTTTGTACAGATCCGGGCATGTTTCCATTTGCATCGACATTTTGCCTGGTCAGCACCGTTGAAGTTGGACTGATGCAGTCTGATGAGTAAAACGCATCCGGCGCATGATAGCCTTCCATTCCTTTGTAGTCATTTTTCATAACATACAATTTTCCCTCATTTCCAACCTCTTAAAAAATACAAAAATGCCAACAAAGCGCGGCATTGAATAGACAATTCGCACTATAAATCTACTTCATCATAACGCCGATTTCAACCACTACAGACGAGATGCCCCATGTGGGTTTTATTTCACCGGAATTTCTTGCATCACATCCCCTTAGGAAGTTAGGAGGCCAGGTACATGACGTGGTATCCTTCTGCACCGGTTGAATTTTATCGCCTTTTTTTCTATAATTCGACGATTCAGAAATACAGAAACGCATGATAAAATAGCATTGTTGCGCAGTGCTTAAAGAGATATGTAAGCATATCCATGATGATAGGAAAATGAAAAATCTAAGATTAAAAGAAGCATCCCAAAACGATCTTGATCAGATCAGGACACTGTATTGGAGCCTTTTGGAAAGTTCGCCGAAATATGCTCAGATCCTGCAGTGGAAAAAGAATATCTATCCGAATGATGATGACTGGAATGCTTATATTGCAAACGGCGAGATGTATTTGATTCTGCAGGATGGAGATGTGATTGGCGCAGTAGCGGTGACCAATGCGCAGTCGAACGACTACAGGAAGATTCACTGGGCAATTACTGCTGAAGATCAGGACGTAACAGTAGTGCATCTGCTGATGATTTCACCTGAATATCAGGGACATGGCGTGGCAACAGCAGTACTTGATAAAATTGTCAAGCTGGCCGAAGATAAAAAGAAAAGAGCAGTGCGACTGGATGCGATCAAAACGAATGTGCCAGCACAGAAATTGTATGAAAAATACGGCTTTGTTAATTGCGGAACAGCTCAGGAGTACTATGAAAGTACAGGCACGACAGAATTCATATTTTATGAATATGCACTGGCGGAGTAACAACTGCATATGAAGGAATAAGAATACCGATAAATCGGAAGTTGTCGGTTTCTTTGTCGCCATATTCCAAAAACTTGTTTTGCTTTTACATTGACAAATTGGATGATCGGGCCCGAAATGATAACTGCAACGATAGAGCCGATTACGATGGCTGCCAGTTTTTTTATTAAATCACGCAATGGAAATGCTGCATTTTTATAGGTACACATTATTAAATTCCTCTATCCGCACAAATCCCGATTTGCCGAAATATCTTTCTAACTTTCCCGATTTTAAAGGCTTTACAGCCTGTTCATTAGTGAAATGATATGTATTTTTGGGCGTATAAATTATGGTCTAACGCACGAATACAAAAAGCAGATTTCTTCATATATAGGGCCTGCTTTTGTCGGAGCTGGAACGCTTTCTGGTGGACGGCGAAACAGCGGAGGAAGCACCGCGGAATTGAGAGAGCCTGATTTCAGAAAAGCAGAGTATAGTGGTCAGAATGCGGAAGGAGATAAATGATAATGAGAAAAATACTGATTGTTATTGATATGCAGAATGATTTTATCGATGGCTCGCTGGGAACGAAGGAAGCCATGTCCATCGTTCCGGCGGTTCTGAAGAAGATTTGTTCGTATGCCCCGGAAGATATCTTTGCTACACGCGACACCCATCGGGAGAATTATCCTCAGACACAGGAGGGAAGAAATCTTCCTGTGGAGCACTGCATCAAGGGAAGCACAGGCTGGCAGATTCGAACAGAGATTGCAGAACGGATTTGGGATGATCATGTTTTCGATAAGGAGACATTTGGTTCTGTGAAGATGGCAGAGTATTTCCGGAATCTGAATGCGCAAGAAGAGCTCGAAGTCGAACTGATCGGGCTCTGTACGGACATCTGTGTGGCCAGCAATGCATTGTTACTGAAGGCGTATATGCCGGAAGTGAAGATTTCCGTAGATCCTGCGTGCTGTGCGGGGGTTACACCGGAACAGCATAAGGCAGCGCTGGAAACAATGCAGTCGTGTCAGATTCATCTGACTGGTGCCTGATTCTCCGTTTTCTGGTCCCTCATTATTATGCGGTGAGGTATAAAATCTGTGTCGGAGTCATCTCCCATGATCAGCCTCGGATGATCACGGCTATCTTTTACATTAATGAGATTCATGGCTTTCTGCAGACAATTTCACAAAATTCATCGCAAACTGTCTGGCAACATTGTATAATATTATGATGAAAATGTGAAATTACATAATTATAAACTCAGATGAATGTTGTTCTTGTAACTAAGCGTGAAAGAAAATTGGGCGAAGCTATACCGAACAATCTCTATGTCATTGAAAATACGGGACTTGATGGAATCATTATTTGGCAAGATGAGCAAAATTGCGGTGGGCAGGAAAACGCTGGACAGCATGCATCTGAAGAAATGAAAAGCAGAGGGGGGCTATGGATGCTTACCAACCACCTTTCCATATGACAGACCGTATTATTAATCTGGTTGCAGCCATCAGTGAGCAGGTTGGCCGGATTACGGTACTGTCTCATGGAAACTTAAACCCGCATTTGAGAAAAGAAAACAGAATACGTACCATCCATTCTTCTTTGGCAATAGAGCATAATTCCCTGTCGTTGGACCAGGTGACAGCTATTCTGGATGGCAAGAGAATATTGGGTAATCCCAACGAGATTCAGGAAGTGAAGAATGCTTACGATGCATATGAGCTTATGCTGACCTTAAATCCTTATTCGGTGAAGGATCTGCTGAAGGCTCATAAACTTATGATGACTGGCCTGATTCGAGAAAACGGTTCTTTCCGTCAGGGAAATGTTGGTGTCTTTGATGGAAATGTGGTGATTCATGTTGCTCCTCCGGCCAGACTTGTGCCGCAGGAAATGGCGAATCTCTTTGAATGGTATCAGAAATCAGAACTGCACCCTCTGATCAAAAGTGCTGTTTTTCATTATGAGTTTGAATTCATACATCCCTTTGCGGACGGCAATGGCCGCATGGGCAGAATGTGGCACAGTCTGCTTCTTGGTGTATGGAATGAGATCTTCTACTGGCTGCCAGTGGAGGATCTGATACGGAATCGTCAGCAGGAGTATTACAATGCCCTTGGAAAGTCGGATCATGAAGGTGACAGTGCTGTCTTTGTAGAATTGATGCTGGAAATTTTACTTGATACATTGAAGGAAACTGATGTAGTTGGGGAAAAAGAGAAATCCAATGTGACAAAACGACACAACCATGACGTATTGGAACGTGAAGATGTCGTTTTGGGAAAAAAGATCGAAGCGTTGTTGATTCAGAACCCTGGAATTTCTCAAAAAGTTATGGCAGATGAGTTGAATATGAATGCCAGAACATTGCAGAGGAAAATGAAAAAGCTTACGCAAGAAGGCAGGATAGAGCGCGTAGGAGGTAAGCGCTATGGTCATTGGATTGTGAAAAAGCAGTAATGCTGTGAACAGTGCATGGATCAGGATTCCAAACGATATGTGGAGCGGTGGCTTGCTTACTGCGCAGGTATCTTCCGGGCTTTGATTGCGGTGGGTGAAATCATGGCCGGGGATCCGGATACGTTGGAAGACTCGAAGCGAAAGGGCATTTACATGGAATTCAAAGGGACAGGCGGTGCAGTCCAATGGCGACAAGTTTAAGTGAACCCACGAAGAAACGGATTCTGCAGGTGTGCGTAAAGCTCTTTTTGGAGCAGGGATACCGGAAGACAACGATGGCGGAAATCATCGAACAGGCCGGTGTTTCCAGCAGCAGCTTCCAGAATATTTTCCGCGCGAAGGACGGCGTACTGACAGAGCTTGTGCGGTTCATGTTCGAGAATCAGTTTGCGATGGCAAGAAGCGCGGCAAGTGCCAAGCTTCCGCCGGTTTATGTCTATGCAGTGGAAACTGCAATTCAGATGACGCTTACAGAGCTGAATGAGAACCTGCGTGAAATCTATATTGAAGCCTACACGCAAAAGGATGCCTGCGAGTACATTCAGCATGAAACGGCGAAGGAGCTGTACCGGATTTTCGGATCGTACCAGCCGGAGCTGACAGAGCGGGACTTTTACGAGCTGGAAATCGGGTCGGCGGGCGTTATGCGGGGCTATATGTCCCATCCCTGTGATGAAGAGTTCACACTGGAAAAAAAGCTCCGTTTGTTTTTCCTGATGAGTCTTCGGGCTTATAACGTTCCAAAGGAAGAAATGAATCAGGTCATCCGGTTCGTGGAGGAACTTGATATCCGTGCGATCTCCGAGCAGGTTATGCAGAAACTGTTCCAGGCGCTTGCGATGCATTATGAGTTCTCTCTGCAGGAGCTGATGCAGAAAACAGTAAGGAAAGCAACACAATCACGATTTCCACATCCGATAACGTGACTGCAAATGTGACCAGCAAGGACATCAATGGGCAAGGACGGCTTGTGCCTGCGCCATGGTGCTTTCATACAAAAGGAAACCGGACCGGGCCTCTTATAAGGGCGGGTTCGGTTTCCTTTTTGCCGGAGAAGACAGCAGTATCTGCCGGAGAGGGCAGAGACATAGAAAAGCAGTCAGCACCTGATGCAAGAAGCTGTTATAATGAGAAACGTTGTGTCTTAACCGGATGGTGCGGGAATGGCGTAAGAGCGCCGAATGCGGGGTAGAAAGAGGAGAAGCATTGTATGGAAAAGAAGATTAACCTGACGGAGGGCCCGCTGGCAAGGCAGATTCTGGTGGTAAGTCTGCCGCTTGCCTTGTCCAATCTGCTTCAGGTTCTGTTCAACATGTCGGATGTTGCCATTGTCGGGCGGTTTGCAGGATCTACGGCGCTGGGATCGGTAGGATCCACCAGTATTTTTGTTACGCTGTTTACCGGCTTTCTGATCGGACTGGGCAATGGCATCAATGTGCTGGTGGCACGGTTTTACGGTGCGAGACATCCGGAAAGTGTTCAGAAGACGATTTCCTCCGCCTTGATCGTCAGTCTGATTGCAGGGATCATTCTGCTGTTTGCAGGTCTTTTGGGGTCTCCGGCGCTTCTTCGGCTTCTGAATACAAAGCAGGATCTTCTGCCGGGAGCCATCCTTTACCTGCGGGTGTATTTCTTTGGCATGCCGGCACTTGCCCTGTACAACTTTGGCAATGCGGTGTTCAGCGCGATCGGTGAGACGAGAAAGCCCTTGGTGTATCTCTCGATAGCAGGTGCGTTGAATATCGTACTCAATCTGTTTTTTGTGATTGTCTGCGGACTTAGCGTTATGGGCGTTGCCCTGGCAAGCGCCATTTCGCAGTGCGTGTCAGCAGGCTTGATTCTCCATGCGCTGATCAAGGTACAGGACTGCTATGCGCTTCATTGGAAGGAGGTCCGTCTGGATCCCGAGGTCACAAAACGTATTCTTTTGCTGGGAGTCCCTGCAGGAATGCAGAATGCCATCTTCGCGATTGCCAATCTGTTCATTCAGGCGGGTGTCAACTCCTTTGACTCTCTGATGGTCAAGGGCAATTCCGCGGCTGCCAATGCTGACGCCATGATCTATGATGCCATGGCGGCGATCTATATGGCCTGTGCGAGCTTTATGAGTCAGAACTATGGAGCGGGGAAGATGGATCGTGTGAAGAAGAGCTACTTCATCAGTCTTGCGTATTCCTTTGGCCTGGGTCTGCTTCTCGGTTCTATGCTTCTTGTGTTCGGGAGACAGTTTCTTTCCCTCTTTACAACGGAGGTGGCGGTTATTGATGCCGGAATGAAGCGTGTCAGGGTCATGGCATTTGCCTATTGTATTTCTGCCTTCATGGACTGTACGATTGCAGCATCCCGCGGTCTGGACAAAACGGTGGTGCCGACCATCCTTGTGGTACTCGGGTCATGCGTTTTTCGCGTGATCTGGGTTTATACGATTTTCGCTCGTATTCATACCATCCCTGCACTGTACCTGCTGTATCCGTGCTCCTGGTCGCTGACGGCGTTGGCGGAAATCATTTATTTTGTCCGATGCTATAAGCAGGCCATGAAAATTTTTCCTTCGTGAAGCCGTCAGAATCGCCCTGCCGGTATGACGCAGAAGGACTGGCTGGAGCGTCTCACCTTCTCGGGTTTATCAGGCACTGAAAAAGAGCAGATGCCTTGATCAGTACCTTGTTTCGAATTACGACATCCTGCATACACAGAGTACAAATTATGTGGTTCGGGATATCGAGGATTACTTGAAGGATCGGGAGGTAACTGCATAGAGGCTGATTTTGCGTCTTGCTAAAGTGAAGACTCTGACACTGGAGCAGGCAGTGGATATCTATTACCGGAGCCGTCTGGCAAAATCACAAAAATGAAAAGAAGTAATCGTCTGTCAGATACAGATAAAATGACGGATAAAGACTGAAGGATAGTGCATTCTTCTGGCGTAGAACCCCGCCGCTGATTTTTCATCAGCGGCGGGGTTCTACGCCAGGGTGGATGATTTGATGTTTATGAAAAACGATGTTTATGAAAAGCTGCGTGGTACGCAAACCAAAAACTTCTTGACGAAGGTCCCACGGCCCTGCTATGTTTGGTATATAAACCAGAGCCCCGAGCAAAGGGCACTTACATAGAATTCAAAAGGACAGGCGGTGCAGTCCAATGGCGACGAGTTTAAGTGAACCCACAAAGAAACGGATCCTGCAGGTATGTGTGAAGCTCTTTTTGGAGCAGGGATACCGGAAGACAACGATGGCGGAAATCATCGAACAGGCCGGTGTTTCCAGCAGCAGCTTCCAGAATATTTTCCGCGCGAAGGACGGCGTACTGACAGAGCTTGTGCGGTTCATGTTCGAGAATCAGTTTGCGATGGCAAGAAGCGCGGCAAGTGCCAAGCTTCCGCCGGTTTATGTCTATGCAGTGGAAACTGCAATTCAGATGACGCTTACAGAGCTGAATGAGAACCTGCGTGAAATCTATATTGAAGCCTACACGCAAAAGGATGCCTGCGAGTACATTCAGCATGAAACGGCGAAGGAGCTGTACCGGATTTTCGGATCGTACCAGCCGGAGCTGACAGAGCGGGACTTTTACGAGCTGGAAATCGGGTCGGCGGGCGTTATGCGGGGCTATATGTCCCATCCCTGTGATGAAGAGTTCACACTGGAAAAAAAGCTCCGTTTGTTTTTCCTGATGAGTCTTCGGGCTTATAACGTTCCAAAGGAAGAAATGAATCAGGTCATCCGGTTCGTGGAGGAACTTGATATCCGTGCGATCTCCGAGCAGGTTATGCAGAAACTGTTCCAGGCGCTTGCGATGCACTATGAGTTCTCTCTGCAGGAGCTGATGCAGGAAACAGAAGGAAAAGAAACTGACAGGAAAGGAGACAACGAATGAAGATGAAGCAGCTGACAGCAGGTATCATTGCGCTGGTTATGAGCACCAGTCTACCGATGACGGCCTATGCCGCCGACTGGTATCTGGAAGATGGCGACGTTACCGTAAACGCAGATGATGCCGGACAGACGGTAACGCAAGGCAGCGGCTCAGCCGTACCGGATGAGGACCCTGTTATCTCGCAGCGGGATAGTTCTGCGGAGACAAGCAACACAATCACGATTTCCACGTCCGACAATGTGACTGCAAATGTGACCATCAAGGACATCAATATCAGCAGCAGTCAAGATGCAATTGATGTGAAGGGAAGCTCCAGTGCCAACATTACACTGGAGGGAGAGAACAAGGTATTCTCTGAATCCGGCTCCGGACTGCATGTTTCGGAAGGTGATGTGACCATAAACGGAAATGGTTCTCTGGAGGCTGAGGTTCGGGAGGATCCTGTTGAGGACTATAACCACAATGCCAAGATCGGAAGTCATGAGAATGAGGATATGTCCGGCAGGATTCACATTACAGGCGATGCGACTGTGACAACAGATGACAAAACGGAGCAGGATGGCGGCGGAGACGGCGCAGGCATTGGATCCGGCGAAAACGGGGCAATGTCCGGAACCATTGTCATTGACGAAAATGCACGTGTTGAAGTGTCCGGCAATGATCGGGGAGCGGGCATCGGTACCGGTGATGGCGGCGACCTCAGCGGCAACATTATCATTGGCGGCAATGCTCATGTTTCGGCAACCGGCGCCGAGAACAGTGCGGGCATCGGCACCGGAGATGACGGCGATTTCACAGGAAGTATCACCATTGATGGAAATGCAAATGTTACCGCCAAAGCCGGCGGAGATCACAATGGTTATGACGGCTCCGGTATCGGCACCGGAAATGAAGGAAGGTTTACCGGAACGGTTACCATAGGAGGAAATGCTGATGTAATCGCTGCAGGCTCGGATGAGGGGTGCGGAATCGGTACCTCAGATGATGAGGAGATGAACGGTATTATCATCATTCGGGACCATGCAAAGGTCACTGCCTACGCCGGAGATTGCGGCGCAGCCATCGGTTCAGAGGATGCCGGGGACATGACAGGAAAGATTTTCATTGTCGGCAATGCCGTTGTGGACACCGGCGTAGTGGATGATGAAGGAAATGTCCTTCCGGATCGCATCGGCTATATTGGTGACGGACAGGATTCCAGTCATGATGGCAGTGATGGATACTATATTCTCGGACCGGACGTGACGATCAACAGCCTGAGCGGCAGTGACACGGAGGCACTGAAGCAGTACATCAATCTGTACCTTGACAGTGAGGGAAACCCGAAGAACCTGACAGAATTAGACATCAGGATGGAAAACGGAATCCTTACCGCAGCAGCATCCGGCGTGGGCAGCGTAGAAAAGATTCTCTACAATGGCAGCGAAACCGTACCTGCTGCTCCCGGAAGCTATACGGTCACCTGCATGATCAGAATGGGCGAAAGTACAATGGAGCTTCCGATCGGAACGATGGTCATACCGGAGCCGGAATCTCCCGGTGAAACCGAAGCATCGGGGAGAACAGAAGAGCCGTCTGCAGTGGGGACAAGCCAGGCGAGCGTCACGCAGGAGAGCGGAATGGCTGCCGCAGTCAAATCAGAGCCTGCAGAGGAAAGTGAGAAAAGTACCGGATATAAGGCTCCCGCACCAGGACCTCTTTACCGCGTAGTAGACAAGGACGGGAAGAAAATCATTTTCCATACCGCGCAGAAGGATGGTGTACTGGCAATTGCAACCGATTCCGATTTTGCCACGCTGACAGGAGAAATGAAGGGAGTCGAAGCCCTCATGAATCAGGGCGTAAACAGAATGATCTTTGCCACAAAGGGAAAAACTTCTGTGTTCCTCCTTTCGGATCTGCTTAAAAAGAGGGCATACGGAGAAACCTATCAGCTGCTCCATAATGGAGAAGCCGTGGCATTTACGGTAGGGGATGCGATGGCAGATGTGAGTGAGATCCTTGTGAAGTAGGAAGCGGGATTTAAAATTCGGCCGGGGAATCAGCGGGAGCACCTCTCAGCGCACCTGCAATGGAGCCCCGTTATTCTGAACAGCGGCAGCAACCTGATTTTAGGGAAAATCATATACTAAAAAATACTAAAAAAGCCCCCCGGCTATGCCGGGGGGCTTTCAATTGGGAAAGCAGAAATTTTACAGCAGATCCTGCCAGTTCTTGACGCCTTCCTTCTTGGCGACCTCCTGCATCTTCATCGCGCGAACCTTAGTGGAAAGGCCGAAGAGGTTGATGAAGCCGTTGGCATCGGTGTGGTCATACATATCGCCGGTCTTGAAGGAAGCGATGCTCTCGTTGTACATCGTGTAAGGAGAGGTCTCGCCGGCGCGGATGATGTTGCCCTTGTAGAGGCCGAGCTTTACCGTGCCGGTCACATAGCGCTGCGTGCTCTCAATGAAGGCCTGCTCTGCCTCGCGAAGAGGAGAGAACCACTTGCCCTCGTAAACAAGGCTTGCGAACTTGCTGCCGATCTCTTCCTTGAGGGCGTAGGTCTCGCGGTCGAGGATCAGCTCCTCGAGCTGCTGATGTGCCTCATAGAGGATGGTTCCTCCGGGAGTCTCATAGACACCGCGGCTCTTCATGCCGACGACACGGTTCTCGACGATATCAATGATGCCGATGCCGTTCTCACCGCCGATCTTGTTGAGCTTGCGGATGATATCGGAGAGCTTCATCTTCTGGCCGTCAACGGCAACCGGAATGCCCTTCTCAAAATCAATGGTGAGGTAGGTTGTCTTGTCAGGTGCCTTCTGAGGAGTCTGGGACAGAACCAGAACATGGTCATAGTTGGGCTCATTGGAAGGATCCTCGAGCTCCAGACCCTCGTGGCTGATGTGCCAGAGGTTCCGGTCACGGCTGTAGCTCTCATCGACGGAGAAGGGAAGATCAATGCCGTGCTTGTGTGCGTACTCGATCTCCGATTCACGGGAATCCAGCTTCCAGTTGGGATCACGCCATGCAGCAATGATCTTCAGATCCGGAGCAAGAGCCTTGATGCCGAGCTCAAAGCGGATCTGATCATTTCCCTTTCCGGTAGCACCGTGGCAGATGGCTACGGCACCCTCCTTGCGGGCAACCTCAACGAGCTTCTTCGCGATCAGAGGGCGTGCCATGGAGGTACCGATCAGATACTTGTTCTCATAAACAGCATGCGCCTGAATGCAGGGAGCCACATACTCGTCGCAGAACTCATCAATCACATCCAGAATGTAGAGCTTGTCTGCGCCGCAGTACTTCGCGCGCTCTTCCAGACCGTCGAGCTCCTGCTCCTGACCTACATTGATGCAGCAGCAGATAACATCATAATTGTAATTCTCCTTCAGCCAGGGAATGATACAGGTAGTATCCAGTCCGCCGGAATATGCCAGAACAACTTTCTCTCTTTCCATTGCTTCGTCCTCACTTTTTAGAAAATAAATAATTATTCATACCGGAATGCTGCGAAAAGGCAGGCTTGCCATCTCCTTCTGCGCTGTCCGACCGCAATGCGGCAGCTTTATGAAAAGAAGCATCGCCCTGCACTGCGCTTATGAATATACAACGTGCATGCAGGGATTGCAAGCATGAAAAAGTACACAAATATGCGAACCTGCGGATAAAATATGCATGAATATGCATAAAAACGAAAGATTCATGCATAAGTATAAAAATACGCCTTGCATAATGGAAGGCGGAAGAGTACATTAAGAAAAGTTCACACGCTTTCGAATGCGGTGTACTATGAATATATTCGGCACAGCATGCTTTTCATCGCAGTGCGGACCGCCTGCGGGACAGCCTGCAGGGAAGATCGCACTGCGGTCAGGGAGAAGACCCCTGATCAGCCACATCGGGAATTTGCAAAGCAAATGCGGGATGTGATGATGAACATTTTTAATAATCAGAGAGGAACGTCAATGAATAAAATTCGTGCGGGCATCATTGGAGCAACGGGCTACGCGGGAGCGGAGATTCTGCGGATTCTTGCAGTTCATCCGCAGGTGGAAGTGAAGTGGATCGGTTCGAGGAGCTATGCGGACCAGCAGGTGTCTTCCATTTATGGGAATTTGTTCCACGTGGCAGATCTTTCCTTAATAAATGATGACACAGAGCTGATGAAGAAGGAAATTCTGAAGCTCGCGGATGAGGTGGATGTGATTTTCACGGCAACGCCTCAGGGAGCCTGCGCGGGTCTTGTCAGCGAGGAGCTTCTGGAGAAGGTGAAGATCATCGACATGTCTGCGGATTTCCGCCTGAAGGATGTCGGTGTTTATGAGAAGTGGTACAAGATTCCTCACGCGTCCCCGGAGTTTCTGCCGGAGGCAGTGTACGGCCTCGTGGAAATCAACAGGGAGAAGATTCCGTCCGCGAGAATCCTTGCGAATCCCGGCTGCTATACAACCTGCTCAATTCTGACGGCTTATCCTTTGGTGGAGGCCGGACTGATCGACACCGATACGCTGATTGTGGATGCACTGTCCGGCGTGTCCGGAGCAGGACGGGGCGCGAAGGTCGCGAACCTTTACTGCGAGGTCAATGAGAGCGCCAAGCCCTACGGGGTCGCGAATCACCGGCACACACCGGAGATTGAGGAGCAGCTTTCCTATGCCTGCGGCCATCCGGTGACGATCAATTTCACCCCGCACCTGGTTCCGATGAACCGCGGAATCCTTGCAACGGAATACGCTTCCCTCATTCGCAGACCGGATGGCTCTCTTCCCAGCGAAGAGGAGCTTCGGGCAGTGTATGAGAAGCGCTACGGCAGAGAGAAATTCATCCGGCTTCTGCCTCCGGGACATTATCCGGAAACGAGGTTTGTGGAAGGCAGCAATTATGTAGACATCGGCCTCAAGGTGGATGAGAGAACCGGGCGCGTCATTATGATGGGCGCGATCGACAATATGGGTAAGGGCTCTGCCAGCCAGGCAGTGCAGAACATGAATCTGATGTTCGGCCTTCCGGAGGACACGGCGATTGGCCTTCCGGCAATGATGCCATAAAACACGAGGCTCCCTCATAAAAAACGCATGGCGGCAGCGGAATTTTGAAGGCTTTAAGAGCCTTTGCGGATTTTGCCTCAGCGAGGTATAAAGATGGAAGGACAGATACTCATCCGTCCGATGCGGATGGAAGATTATGATGAGGTGCATGCACTGTGGATGACGATTCAGGGCTTTGGAATCCGGGCGCTGGATGACGGACGGGAGGACGTGGACCGCTTTATCCGGCGCAATCCGGAAACCTCTGTGGTTGCGGTTTCGGATGGCGCGATCGTCGGATCCATTCTCTGTGGAAGCGATGGACGGCAGGGCACCCTGTATCATGTCTGTGTCTCGAAGGATCACCGCAGACTCGGCATCGGCCGGCAGATGGCCGGCTATTGCATGAAGGCGCTGCGGGATATGGGTATCAACAAGGTGTCGCTGGTGGCCTTTACGAGCAATCAGATCGGAAATGCGTTCTGGAAGAGCATCGGCTGGAAGAAGCGGGAGGATTTTTACTATTACGACTTCATCCTGAACGAGAAGAACATCACGAATTTTATCGGCGGGGAATAAAACGGGCTGAGCAGATGAAAATTGCCTGCTGGAATGGTCTGCTTATACCAGGAAAGGAACAGAAATGATGGAGAGCATAAAAGGCGGTGTGACCGCGGCAGAAGGCTTTGAGGCGGCTGCCGCGGCAGCGGGAATCAAATACGAAGGACGGACGGACATGGCCCTTGTGTACAGCAAGGTGCCCTGCACGGCGGCGGGAACATTTACATCGAACGTCGTTAAGGCGGCACCGGTTCTCTGGGACCGCGCCATTGTCCGGGAGAGCGGGGAGAAGGTTCAGGCGGTTGTGGTCAACTCCGGAATTGCCAATGCGTGCACCGGGAAGGAGGGAATGAACATCTGCGAAGAAACGGCCCGGGAAGCGGGAAGGGTTCTCGGGATTCCGGAAAAGTCGGTTCTGATCGGATCGACCGGTGTCATCGGAATGCAGATTCCGATGGAACGGGTAAAAAAAGGCATCGCACAGCTTGCTGCCGCAAAGGCAGGAACGCTGGAGGCGGGCGAGGCTGCTTCCCGGGCAATCATGACGACAGACACCCACAACAAGCAGGCCGCAGTTACCGTGACGCTCGGCGGGAAAAAGGTGACGCTTGGCGGAATGTCGAAGGGCTCCGGAATGATTCATCCGGGCATGTGCACGATGCTGGCGTTTCTTACCACAGATGCTTCCATTGAGAAGTCACTCCTGCAGAAGGCGGTTTCCGAGGTTGTGAATGAGACCTTCAACATGATTTCGGTGGATGGGGACATGTCCACGAACGACACGCTCCTTGTTCTTGCCAATGGACTTGCTGGAAATGAAGAGATCCGGGAGGAGAATGAAGATTACAAGGCGTTTCAGGAGGCACTTTTCTTCATCTGCAGAACACTTGCCATGGAGATGGCAGGAGACGGCGAGGGCGCAACGAAGCTCATCGAGTCGCAGGTCCTCCATGCAGACACCAGGGACAATGCGCGGATACTTGCCAAGGCGGTCATCCAGTCTAACCTGACGAAGGCGGCGATTTTCGGAAGAGATGCCAACTGGGGAAGGGTCCTCTGTGCGCTGGGCTATTCCGGCGTAAATTTTGACCCGGAGAATGTGGATTTGTATTTTGAGGCAGGCGGCAAGAAAATGCTGATTTTCACGAAGGGAAGCGCGGCGGACTACTCGGAAGAGGAGGCAGCAGAGCTTCTTGGAAATCCGAAGGTGGTGATTCTCTCCGATATGCACATGGGCGAAGAATCGGCCACAGCGTGGGGATGTGACCTCACCTATGACTATGTGAAGATCAACGCGGATTATCGTTCCTGAGTGTCTTGTGGCGGCGAAGGACCCTGGCCGGATTTCCGATAGGGAAGCGCTGCCTGGGATGCCCATGGGAATGCAAAAGGCGGGCAGAATATTTTCAAATGGCAGCATCGGTGCTGATGCACCGGCTGCCGCATTCGGCAAAACCGCCTGCGCGGATTTTGCCTCAGCGAGGTATAAGAATGGATCAGGGACTGGACGAAGCACAGAGAAAAGCGGAGGTGCTGATTGAGGCGCTTCCTTATATACAGAAGTTTAACCGCAAGATCATTGTGGTGAAATATGGCGGGTCGGCGATGAGCGACGAAGAGCTCCAGCGCCACGTCATTCAGGATGTGACGCTTCTGAAGCTGGTTGGCTTCAAGCCAATCATCGTGCACGGAGGCGGCAAGGCAATTTCCTCCTGGGTGAAGAAGACCGGGAAAGAGGCGAAATTCATCAACGGCCTTCGCGTGACGGATGCGGAGACCATGGAGATTGCGGAGATGGTGCTGGGCCGTGTGTCCAAGAATCTGGTCACCATGGTGGAAGAGCTCGGCGTCAAGGCGGTCGGTATTTCCGGCAAGGATTCCGGGATGCTCAAGGTGAAAAAACGCCTGTCCGGCGGACAGGACATCGGCTATGTCGGAGAGATCACGAAGGTGGATCCGCAGATCCTTTTCGACATGATGAACAACGACTACCTGCCGATCGTGGCACCAATCGGCCTGGACGATCAGTTTAAGACCTACAACATCAACGCGGACGAGGCGGCCTGCGCGATTGCCAAGGCGGTCGGCGCGGATAAGCTGGTTTATCTGACGGATGTGGAGGGATTGTACCGGGATTTTGAGGACAAATCCTCCTTTATTTCCCGTATCAGCGTGACGGACGCAGAAAAGCTGATTTCCGACGGCCTGATTGGCGGAGGAATGCTCCCGAAGCTTTCGAACTGCACCGACGCGGTGCGCGGCGGTGTCAAGAGAGTCCATATCCTGGACGGACGGGTCCCGCACAGTATCCTTCTGGAAATCTTTACCAACAAGGGAAACGGAACGATGTTTTACGACGATACGGATCAGCTGGAGGACATCCGCTGAGGATGAAAAGCTGCTTTCACGAGGCTTCCCGGGCAGCAGAAGAGAAACGCAAAGAAGTGCGGAAACAGTTCTGAATGTCTGCAGAAGAAAGGATCGGAGAGGATAGAAGATGAAAATGGCGGAGAATAAAATGACGGCGCTGATTGAAGAGGCGGAGCGGGACCTTCTGCACACCTACAACCGCTATCAGATCGTGCTGGATCACGGCGACGGCGTGTATCTGTACGATGTGAATGGGAAAAAATATCTGGATTTTGTCGCGGGAATCGCGGTTTTTGCGCTTGGCTACAATAACAAAGAGTACAACGACGCACTGAAGGCTCAGATCGACAAGCTCCTTCACACTTCGAATTATTTTTACAATGAACCGGCCATCCGGGCAGCAAAGGCCCTGAAGGAAGTGTCAGGAATGGACCGCGTCTTTTTCACGAACAGCGGCGCGGAGGCCGTGGAGGGAGCCTTGAAGGCGGCCATGAAGCACGCATACCTGAAAAAGGGCGGCGATGAGCAGGAAATTATTGCCATGGAGCATTCGTTCCACGGAAGAACCTACGGAGCACTTTCGGTGACGGGAAATGCACATTACCGCGAGGCGTTTGGTGAAATGCCCTGCCGCGTGCGCTTTGCCAGGTACAACAATCCGGAGTCGGTGAAGGCGCTTGTGGGACCGAACACTGCGGGTATCATTCTGGAAACCGTGCAGGGAGAGGGCGGACTTGTTCCTGCGACCAGAGAGTTTCTGGAGAGCGTCCGGAAAATCTGCGACGAGAACGGCATCCTGATGATTCTGGACGAGGTGCAGTGCGGCATGGGCCGGACGGGCAGTATGTACGCATGGCAGAAGTTCGGCGTGAAGCCGGATATCATGACGACGGCGAAGGCCCTAGGCTGCGGCGTTCCCGTCGGAGCGTTCCTGATGACGGAGGAGGTCGCTCAGTCGAGCCTTGCTGCCGGAGATCACGGGACGACCTACGGCGGCAATCCGTTTGCCGCGGCCGCTGTCTGCAAGGTTCTTGAACTCTACCGGAAACAAAATATAATAGAGCATGTGCAGGAGGTCTCTCCCTATCTGGAGAAGAAGCTGGACGAGCTCGCAGAGAAGTATGACTGCATCAGGGAGCGCCGCGGAAGCGGTCTGATGCAGGGCCTTGTTTTCGACCGGCCGGTCGGCCCGGTGATCACGAAGGCGATGGAGAACGGGCTCATCCTGATCAACGCGGGAAGTGATATTCTGCGCTTTGTTCCTCCGCTTGTTATTACGAAGGAAAACATTGACGAGATGATCGGAATTCTGGATCCCGTCATTGGAGAATTGGAATAGAAAAATGCGGCACAGGTGAATAATTTGAACATAAAAACCAGGTTACTATCTGTACTGGCCGTGCTGGCGCTTCTTTTGGGCCTTGTCTATGTGGCGGTGCGCGGCGGAAGCAATGTGGGCAGCAGCTCGGAGCTTTTGTTTTCCCGCAAGCGGACCATCAATCTCTGGTATACCGACGATTCGATGACGGATTATCTGAACAGCGTCTGCGTGGCGTATACGGATTCACAGGACAGCTGCCGCGTGGAGCCAACGCTCATTGATGATACGGATTATATGCAGAAGATTTATGACGCGTCCGTTCAGGGCGAGGACTACCCGGACGTTTTTATTGCGGGAAATGATCTTCTGGAACGGCTGTGGCTGACCGGGCTTGCCACGAAGGTACAGGACGAGAATCACTTTAAGGACAATCAGTATTTCTGCCAGCCTGCTGTGGATGCTGTGACGTATCAGGACAAGGTGATCGCCTATCCGATGAGCTTTGAGGCGGCGGCCTTTCTTTACAATGAGGATGATTTGCAGTCGATGGCGGATGCTGTGGGGAAGACGCTTGAAGAGACTGTTCCGAAGACGATGGTAGACGTCATCACACTGGCAAACGACTACGACGCGCCGGAGAATGTGTCCGCGGTCCTCAAATGGGATGTCAGCGATATTTTCTACAATTACTGCTTCCTCGGCAACTACATGGACATCGGCGGAAAGACCGGAGATGACACCAGCCAGCTTCATGTCTACAACCAGCAGCTGATTTCCTGTCTGCAGGTGTATCAGCAGCTGAACCAGTTTTTTTCCATCGACACGTCTTCTGATGATTATGACAGCGTGATTCAGGATTTTGCGGCGGGGAAGATCGTCTTTACCCTGGCCACCTCGGACTCTGTGCAGAAGATTGCAAAGTACTGCAAGGACAACGGAACAACATTGAATTACGGCGTGACGAGAATTCCGGATCTGACGGGGGACCTGAAGTCGAAGACCCTTTCCATCACGAATTGTCTGGTAGTCAACGGCTACTCGGACCAGCAGGACGCGGCCAATGCGTTCTGCCAGTATCTGCTTTTCTCCGGGATGGAGAACTTCTTCGAGCAGACGGGCAAGGCACCGGCGGTTGCGGGATACACCTTCAGCGACGAGCACATGAACGGATTCTACGATGCGTATACGGACTCTGCTCCGATCACGAAGCTGCGTTCAGCCTCCAACTTCTGGATGCTGCTCGAGAACACCTTCGCGCAGGTCTGGGACGGGCAGGATGCGAATGAACAGCTCCGGCAGCTGTGTCAGGAGCTTCTGATTCAGATGACAGGACAGGATAACGTCAAGGTGGAAACCATTGCCAACCCGACGTACGTGGATATCCGGTCGGAACTCAAAGGAGATGAAAGTTAATATCCCATATGCCGCAGAGAACTGTGGCAGGAAAGGAAAACGATGTATTCACTGGAAGAAGTCAGAAAAGAAGATCCGGAAATTGCAGCAGCCATTGAACAGGAGATGGCAAGACAGAATGACCACATCGAGCTGATTGCTTCGGAGAACTGGGTCAGCAAGGCCGTGATGGCGGCCATGGGAAGTCCTCTCACCAACAAGTACGCAGAGGGCTATCCGGGAAAGCGTTACTACGGCGGCTGTCAGTGTGTGGACGTGGTGGAGACGCTGGCCATTGAGCGCGCAAAGAAGCTGTTCGGCTGCACCTATGCGAATGTGCAGCCCCACTCCGGCGCAGAGGCAAATCTTGCCGTGGAGTACGCGGTATTGAAGCCGGGAGATACGCTGATGGGTATGAATCTGTCACAGGGCGGCCACCTGACGCACGGTTCACCGGCGAACATTTCCGGTGCGTATTTTCATGTGGTGGCGTACGGCGTGGATGAGAATGGCTTCATTGATTACGATGAGCTGATGAGAATCGCGATGGAGAGCAGGCCGAAGATGATCATTGCCGGAGCCTCTGCCTATGCGCGCACGATTGATTTCAAGAAGTTCCGTGAGGTGGCGGACGCCTGCGGTGCGGTTCTGATGGCGGATATTGCTCACATTGCAGGACTCGTGGCGGCAGGACTTCATCCGTCACCGTTCCCGTGGTGCGATATCGTCACAACGACGACGCACAAGACACTCCGCGGGCCCAGAGGAGGCCTTATTCTGGCAAGCCAGGAGGCAGCGGACAGGTTCAAGCTGAACAAGGCTGTTTTCCCCGGCATTCAGGGCGGCCCTCTGGAGCACGTGATTGCAGCCAAGGCGGTCTGCTTCAAGGAGGCACTGGATCCTTCCTTCAAGATGTATGCCCAGAATATCATTGACAATGCCAAGGCACTGGCGGATGGCCTCATGAAGCGCGGCGTGGACATCGTCTCCGGAGGAACCGACAACCACCTGATGCTGATTGATCTGACCAGGGATGACCTGACCGGCAAGGAAGTGGAGAAGTGGCTGGATGATGCGCACATCACTGCCAACAAGAACACGATCCCGAATGAGAAGCGCTCTCCGTTTGTCACCTCCGGCATCCGTCTGGGAACACCGGCCGTTACGACAAGAGGCATGAATACGGAGGATATGGACCGGATTGCGGAGGCCATCTCCATTGTCATCAAGGAGAGAGAGTCCGGAATTGAGAAAGCAAGGGCGATCATTGCTGAGCTTACGGCGAAGTATCCGCTTGTGATGTGATTGTTCCTGCCAGAATGCTTTTTGCCGAATGCGGCGCCGGGGCTGGAGCAGACGGAATGGCGCCAGTCCCGGGCCGGATGAAGCAGGAGCGGACAGGAACACGGGAAATCCTGTAGAGGCAGAATAGTCGGACAACAATGTAAAATTTATGAAAACGCGGGAAATATGAAAATGTGTTGACTTCAAAAGGAGAAACGCATACAATATTTCTTGCTTGCAGAAGTGGCGGAATTGGTAGACGCGCAGGCTTCAGGTGCCTGTGGCAGCAATGTCGTGTGGGTTCAAGTCCCATCTTCTGCACTCGGTTTCGGACAGAAGGGAACAGAAGCGGAATGGCTGATGCAGCGGATGTCCGGAACGGAAGAGTGATCTCCGGTTCATACAGAGCAGGAGAAGCGCAACAGAATATGCGGGAGTGTCGGAATTGGTAGACGAGCAAGATTAAGGTTCTTGTGACTGCAAGGCCGTGTGGGTTCAAGTCCCATCTCCCGCAGAAGAGAAGGAACAGGTTTCTGAGAAGCCTGTTCCTTTTTTTGGTGATGGCGCGCCAGGCGGATACGTTTTTCTTCCAGGGAAAACGCCCGGAAGAAGAAATCCAAAAGCAAACGGCGGACCAAATGCCTGTATTGCAGGAAAAATGTGCCGTGAGAGGCACCGGCCTGTGTTACAATACTTCTGCATGGCGGGGAGCCCGGAGAGGCCGCAGACAGCTGCGGCGGACTGGGAGGTCATGTTGAAGAAAACGATAAAACAATGTCTTTACGGTGCGAAGGTGCGTATTCAGCAGCTTCGCAGGAAGAAGAAGCTACAAAGAGCATTGGTTCTTGTGCTTCTCGTGACGGGAATTAATCTTCTGACGGCTGCCTGCGGGCAGAACGAGACGCTGACCCTGAAAGAGGCGAAGACGTCCGCAGAGGAAGCATTCTCTTCGGATGCTCCCGCAGAAAAAGCAACGGACGCGGAAAGAACAACGGATGCGGAAAAATCGGCTGACTCGGAAGCGGAAGGCGCGCTGGAGTTTTTGTATGTATATGTCTGCGGTGCAGTGGAACGGCCTGGGGTCTATTCATTTCCGGAAGGCGCGCGGGTCTGTGACGCGATTGCGGCGGCGGGCGGTCTGACGCTGGAGGGAGACGAAACCTGCGTCAACCAGGCGCTGAAGCTTTCTGATCAGGATCAGATTTACATCCGGACGCTGGAAGAAAAGGCACCGGAATCCGAAGAGACCGGCAGCGTCCCGCGTGCCGGCGTAAGCTCTGCAGCAGGGGAGCCGGGAGAAACCGGACCTTCCGGGACAGCGAGAATCAATCTGAATACGGCAACGCGCGATGAGCTGCTGTCCCTTAGCGGAATCGGAGAGACGAAGGCGGCGGCGATTCTTGCGTATCGGCAGGAGCATGGCTTTTTTGCAAAGCCGGAGGACTTGAAGAAGGTCTCCGGCATCGGCGATGCTACGTACGAGAAGCTGAAGGACCGGATTACGGCACAGTGACTGGTGAGAAGACGAAGCTATTCGCACCGGCTGCCGCATTCGGAGAAATCGCTGCACTCGAAGATGTCTGATGGCTTCTTCTCCTGCTTAGAGTGCCGCTTAGCGGCACTCTGCACACAGAGAGAATTCGCCTTCGCGAAATTCTCTCTGGTATCGCGAATTTCACCTCAGGGAGGTATAAAAATGACATCCAGAGTGCTGGTTGTGGATGATGAGAAACTGATTGTGAAGGGAATCCGGTTCAGCCTGGAGAAGGATGACTATGAGGTGGACACCGCCTATGACGGCGGCGAGGCGCTGGAGAAGGCGAAGAAGAATACCTATGACATCATTCTTCTGGATCTGATGCTCCCGGTGATGAATGGCATGGACGTCTGCCGCCAGATCCGTGAGTTTTCGGATGTGCCGATCATCATGCTGACTGCCAAGGGCGAGGACATGGATAAGATTCTGGGACTGGAATACGGGGCGGACGATTATATCACAAAGCCATTCAATATTCTGGAGGTAAAGGCAAGAATCAAGGCGATTCTTCGCAGGACGCGGGTTGCTTCGAAGAACAGTGCGAACGGAAACGTTCTTGTCAGCGGAGACCTTCGGATTGACAAGGACAACCGGCGGGTGCAGGTCTGCGGCAAGGAGATCAACCTGACCGGCAAGGAGTTTGAGCTTCTGGAATTTCTGGTTGCCAATTCCGGAAAGGTCTACGGGAGAGCAAAGCTCTTGCAGCTGATCTGGGGAAGAGATTATCCGGGCGATGAACGGACGGTGGATGTTCACGTAAGACGCCTTCGAGAGAAGATTGAGCCGAACCCGTCCGAGCCGCGGTATGTGCAGACCAAGTGGGGTGTTGGTTATTATTATCAGGGACCGGAAAAATAAGAAATTTCATATCCTGTATCACCGCTTTCCATTTCTTCGAAGCCTGCGGCTTCGGATTTTTCTGATCCTGTTCATTCTGGGGGTGATTCCGTGCTTTGCCATGCGCGGCACGATTCTGTCCAACTATGAGACGCGGGTCGTCAATATCCGGACCAGTGAGGTGGAAACGCAGCTTCGGGTTCTGGCAAATCATCTTTTGACCTATGAGTATCTCCAGGATCATTCCTCGCCGATTGTGGACGCGGAGCTGGAGCAGTTTTCATCCTTCTACGACGGCCGTGTGCTGGTGATTGACGGGAATCTTAAGGTGGTCAAGGATACCTATGAGATGTCCACGGGCAAAACTGTGGTCTCCGGGGATGTGGTGCGGTGCCTTCAGAACGGAAGCCGTGCAATTTCGGCGCGGTATGTGAAGGAGGATCGGTATCTGGAAGTCATCATGCCGATCAGCGAGACCAAATCGCTGGAGAATCAGGACTATTCCGGAGGAAGCAGCACCTCAGAGGAGGAGGTCTCGGGCGTTCTTCTTGCCAGTGTATCCACGGACTCCATCGCGGCCACCCTGGAGGTGCTGGGACGGCGGGCGAATCTTCTGATGCTGTTCATGGCGGTGGTTGCCTTTTCAGTGGCAGTGCTGGCAGCTGCCTTCCTCGTCCGGCCCTTCGAGAAGCTGACGAAGGCCTTTCGGGACGTGCAGGCGGGATATACCTCGTCCAGCGTACAGGTTGCCGATTATCTGGAGACGGAGAACATTGTCAGCGCCTTCAATGATGTCATTGCGAGAATGCGCGTTCTGGATGAATCGCGGCAGGAGTTCGTTTCGAATGTCTCCCATGAGCTGAAGACGCCGATGACCAGCATGAAGGTCCTCGCGGATTCGCTTCTTCAGATGGGAGAGGATGTTCCGCAGGAGATGTACCGGGAGTTTCTGCAGGACATTGACGGCGAGCTGGACCGGGAGAATCAGATGATTGAAGAGCTTCTGAATCTCGCGAGGATGGACCGGAAGCAGATTGCGATGAACATTGCATCCATCGACATCAATGCTCTGACAGAGGATGTCCTAAAGCGCGTCCGGCCTCTCGCACAGAAGAAGGATGTGGAGCTCCTTCTCGTCAGTGAGCGCGAGATCCGCGCAGAGGTGGATGAGGTCAAGATGGTGATGATTCTCACCAACCTGATTGAGAATGCTGTCAAGTATAACCGCGATCACGGAAAGGTGACGGTTCGTCTGGATTCGGATGGCAAGAGCTTTACCATAGAGGTGAAGGATACCGGGATTGGGATCCCGAAGGAGGCACAGGCGAAGATTTTCGACCGCTTCTATCGGGTGGATCAGTCGAGATCCCGCGAAATCGGCGGAACCGGACTCGGACTTTCGATTGTGCGAAGCGCGGTTCTTCTGCACCGCGGGACGATCCGCGTCGATTCCGAAGAAAATGCGGGGACGACCTTTACGGTGTCGATTCCCCTGAACTTCATTGAAAACCCGGATGCAAAGGAGACGTTTCCTACGAGGAAAAAAGCTCGGAGCGAAAAAGCCGGGACGGAGCAGGCGGAGCATGCAGAGCAGAAACTTTAAAATTTCATATTTTCGTATCTGCCGTATTCTTTGTCTGTGCATGCTGTTTGTGGCATGTGCCGGACTCTCGGGCTGTGCTTCGGAGAACCGGGAAGTGGGGAGATATCAGCTTTATTTCCTGAATGAGGACCTTTCTTCTCTGAGCGCGCAGGCCTATGAACCGGCAGATGGGAAGGATGCAAGTGACCTTGGCGTTCAGGAGATGGCGGACGATATGCTGGCGCAGCTCTCAGAGCCGTCCGGGGATGTCAAAAGGATCGCGCCGATCCAGAATTTCTCGGTCACCGGTACGATGCTTGATCACCATGCTCTGACGGTCAGCCTGTCGGCGGACTATGAGCAGCTGGACAGTATCCGGGAGATTCTGACGCGCGCAGCCATCGTCAATACGTTGTGCCAGATTGACGGCGTGGATACGGTGTCCTTTCTGTGCGGGGATCATCCGCTGAAAACTGCAGACGGGTCCGAGGTCGGCGCGATGAATTCGGATCAGTTTATTTTCAATTCCGGCAAGGAAATCGTGAACTACGAAAAGGTGCGGCTGCATCTGTATTTTGCAAGTGAGAGCGGCGATCAGCTGGTGGATACCTACCGGAACGTGGTATACAACAGTAACATCTCTATGGAGCGTCTGGTGGTGGAGCAGGTTCTGAAGGGACCCAACTCGGATGTGGTTTTTCCGACACTGAATCCGGCGGCCAAGATTCTCTCTGTCACGACAAGAGACGGCGTATGCTATGTCAACCTGGATCAGGCGTTTCTCACAGAGCCCTACAATGTCACCACCCAGGTCGCAATCTATTCTCTGGTCAATTCTCTGACGGAGCTTTCTTCCGTGAGCGCTGTCCAGATCACCATTGAGGGGAAAGCCAACAAGACCTTCATGGAAACCAGTCTTTCTTCTGCGTTCGAGCAGAACCGTTCCATCGTCCGGGAGAGTGAAGGCAAGTAAAAAGAAGTCCTCCGCATTTGACGCCGTATCGGAGCAATGCGGGAGGCTTTGCCATTCTGAAAGGGGAAAGCATGCGAAGACCGCTTTGCATGGCTGCCCTTGTCTATACCATTTCTGTGTGGATTCTTCTGCAGTTTATGACATGGGAGCCGGAAACTTATCCGGACTGGAACAAGAAAAGCGTGTGGGCAGAGGGCATCGTTGTATCCAAGGAATATAGGACAAATGAAAATGGAGAAGTGAAGCTCCTGGTAGAGCTGCGGGATTCTCTGATATCGGAGACATCCTGGAATTCAGGGGGAAAGGAAAAATCGGGAGAAACGGGTGCGGATGCCGAGGATAAGAAAACGCTGCGGCTTCCGCGAAGGCTTCTGTGCCGGATGGGAGACGGAAGCCCGGAAAGGGCCGAAGAACTGGATAAGCGGCTTCCCATTGGCAGCAGGATTGCCGTGGAGGGAAAATTCCGCATTTTTCCGCAGGCAACCAATGCGGGGGAGTTTGACAGCAGGCTTTATTACCGGATTCTCGGATGTGAGGCACAGCTGACGGGAGCGGAGCTCCTTACGGCAGAAATGCCGGAGAGGAGCCTTACCTTCCGAAGCTTGCGCTTGGATGTGGCAGAGCTTTTACACTGCGTGCGGCGACGGATGTCATTGGTTCTTACGGAGTGCCTTCCCGGGCAGAGTGCGGAGATTATGAAGGCGATGCTCCTCGGAGACAAGGGCGGACTGGACCCTGAGCTGAAGGAGCTTTACCAGGGGGCTGGAATTGTCCATATCCTGGCCATTTCTGGTCTTCACATTCTGATGATCGGAATGGGTGTTTTCCGGCTTCTTCGAAGGCTGCGGGTGGGAAACGCGGCAGCGGCGGTTTCTGCCATGACAGTAATCCTTCTGTACGGACAGATGACTGGGATGAGCGCTTCGTCCCGCCGGGCCGTTCTGATGTTTCTTCTCCGCATGCTGGCAAAGCTTATACACCGGACCTATGATCTTCTGACCGCGGTCAGCATTGCTGGTGTCCTTCTTCTGATTCAGGAACCATTTCTTCTTCGGTATTCCGGATTTCTTTTTTCCTTTGGCGCGGTTCTCGGAATTGCGCTTTTGATGCCCTCCTATGAAACCAAGCTGATGAAGGGCCTTTCTGTTTCACTGGCGGTTCTGCCGGTGCATCTCGTGTATTACGGCACCTTTCCGGTTCTTTCTATTCTTCTGAACCTTCTTGTCATTCCGCTTATGAGTGCGGTCATGGCGGGAGAATTTCTGACGCTTGCGCTGGGCTTTGTCTCCTCCTTCCTCGGGAAAATTGCGGGCGCGGTTCCGACGGGGATTCTTGTTTTCTATGAGGCTCTCTGTAAAATTGCACAGAGTGTGCCGGGGCAGGAGATGGTTTTCGGGGCGCCGTCCGGCTGGCAGACTGCCGTTTATCTTTGGATTCTTGCGGTGATCGCCTCTTTGAAGGAAGGTGCAGAATTCTGGAAGCCTCTGGAGGCGCTGCATCAGGAAACACAGGAAAAATCGGAAAATCAACTCATCCGAAGGCACGAAAGCCT
>CALEFO010000040.1 GCA_937877165.1 uncultured Lachnospiraceae bacterium
GAAGGCGACATTCTGGAGCAGGGAAGGCTTCGGATGACATGCCTGCATCCGGAGGCGGACAGCAGCTATGCGGAGGCCAGATGGGCAGTTTTTTATAAGAAAACGAATAAAGTGTATATTAGCAGGAAGCAGATGTCAGTTGACTTATGACCCGCTGAGGCAAAATCCGCGCAGGCGGTTTTGCCGAATGCGTCAGCCGGTGCATCAGCACCGATGCTGCCGTTTGAAAGTGACATATCAATGTCGCTTTCAAACGTATAATATCGTATCCGAGCTTCCGGAATTTGTGTGCAGAGGCGGAAGCTGTATAATTGATCCATATGGACATTATTTAACAAAACCGGTCTGGGATAAAGAAATTATCATTTACGCAGAACTGGATATGAATTTGACTGCCGCCTGCAAAATGGAGCATGATGCAATCGGACATTATGCCCGTCCGGATGTACTTGAATTAAAAGTCAATGAAAAATAACAATCAAAAAATACTAAAGAAATTGTTGATTCTTGTAATAGGTTCTATCATTGCGGCTTATGGAATTACACTTGCACTGTATGCTGGATTTGGCGGAGCTACGCTTGCGGTGCTGTGGCAGGGTGTAGCAGGAACATTTCACATAAGCATTGGCACAGCATCTTTTATTGTAGCATTGGGAATGATTTTGTTTGCCATAATTTACGATAGAAGTCAAATCCATATTGGAACAGTGCTATATCAAATTGTATACAGCGCCTGCGTGGAATTATTTGCGGATTGTCATGTATACAGCATATATAGGTGGATCAATTTCTTTATTATGTTGTTGGGTGTACTTCTGTTTGCTGTCGGAACAGGGCTATATGCGTCGGCCTCGCTTGGTCGTGGGTCTTATGAGGCAGTTACTTTTGCCTTGGCAGAAAAGAACAACTGGCAAGTTAAAATTGTTCGGATGTCATTAGATATTCTGGTTGTGATAATAGGTGTTTTGCTTGGCGGGAAGTTTGGTGTATGCACGCTTATTACAGTTATCATTTCAGGCCCGATTATCCAATTTGTTAATGCGAAAGCAAAACAAGTTTTAAAGATATGATAGCAAAGGAGCCTATAAACATTGGTACCAAGTACGATTAAGAAGTACATGGCATAATTTACTGAGACTTATCCTAATCGTGAATTTGTGCAGACACTGTCTGCACAAATCCCGTGGGGCCACATATTGCAATTCTGAAAAAAGGTTAAAGATTCGGAGCCACGTGTATGGTACATTCAAAAGACCACAGAAAATGGGTGGTTACATAATGTTCTTGTCCATCAGATCGGAAGTGGCTTATATCAGCGGCAGGTTTTAGCGGATAAGAGTAGGATCATCCGTCCATTGGTCTGCTCCTTTGCAAGAGCAAGAACAATGTGGTGGCGAAATGCTCTCTCAAGGACATCTCCAAGCCAATTGGCGTGAGCGAATACAAAGTTACCAGCAACTTGCCGGATGATCGGGAAAAACAGCTGCCGTCCGTTGAGGATATCCAGAAACGGATCAAATAAAATTGTGCAAGCGGCGCTTGCACAATTTAGATAATAACGAAAGTGAAAATGAAAGGGAAAAGAAATTAAAACTGATTTTTAGGGTGCTCGCCAACTCTTTGGCAGTTTTTCTGTAGAAAAACGTGTCATTGTATTGTTGTAGTATTGGTGAAAATTTACTCTAAAGGAGCTTTTGGATTATGGGCTTGATTGATTTCTTAAAGAAGGAAAAGGAAACATGAAAATGCCAAAAAATTCTGTAAAATCAAGACTTTTGGGACTTGTGGAGAACTACAAAAAATGATTAAGATTTTATTCGTCTGCCACGGCAATATCTGCCGGAGCGTCAGCGCGCAGTACATCCTGCAGGACATGGTGAATCGGGAGAATCGGGCGGACCGCTTTGCAATTGACTCCGCCGCGGCGACAAGAGAAGAGATCGGCAATCCGATCTATCCGCCGATGGCAGCGGAGTTCCGAAAGCGTGGTGCTCCGATTGGAACACACCGGGCACGTCAGCTGACAAGAGCGGATTATGACCGGTGGGATCTCATCATCGGAATGGACGATGAGAACCTGTCCGACATGATGCAGATCCTCGGCGGCGATCCGGAGGGGAAGATTCACCTTCTGCCGGAATATACGGAGCATCCGGAACACCGGATCGAGGATCCGTGGTGGACGGGACGGTATGGCGTTGTCTTCGATGAAATTGCGGAAGGCTGCGGGGGGCTGCTGGAAAGCCTGCAGAAAACCGGAACATGCGGGAAAACCTGAGCGGAAAAAGAAATCTTTCTTTTTCTTTCTTTCTCATATAGAATGATGAGAAAGAAAGGACAAACGAGATGGAAGCATTCGAAAATCAGAACACAGAATTCAAACAGGAATATGTTCCCGGGATCCGGAAAGAAGTCATTGCGTTTGCAAATTCGGACGGCGGTACGGTGCTGATCGGGGTGAGAAGGGACGGAACGGTCGCGGGAGTTCAGGATCCGGATGCAGTGATGGTTCAGGCAGCCAATTCGCTGAAGGATTCTGTTGCGCCTGATATCATGCCGTTTGTTTCCATCCGTGCCGTGGAGATGGATGGCAGACCGGTGGTCGAAATCCAGACGGCACCGGGCACAAACCGTCCGTATTATATTCGGGAGAAAGGTCTGCGGCCGAACGGTGTCTATGTCCGCAAAGGCAGCTCCTCACAGCCTGTGACCGACGAGGGAATCCGCGAAATGATCATTCAGACAAGCGGCAGATCCTTTGAGACGATGCGGAGCCTGAATCAGGAGCTTACGTTTCATACATTGGAGAGCGAGCTGCAAAGGCACGGCATTTCCTTTGGAGAAGAGCAGATGAGGACACTGAGGCTCCTCGGGGAAGACGGACTTTACACCAATCTGGCGATGCTCCTGTCGGATCAATGCGAGATCAGTACCAAGATGGCTGTTTTTCAGGGAAAAGACAAATCTGTATTCCGTGACAGAAAGGAATTCACGGGCTCCATTCTGCAGCAGCTGGAAGAGGTCTACGCATTTCTTGATCTGAACAATAAAACAAAGGCATCCTTCCGGGGGCTGAGCCGGATTGACAGGCGCGATTATCCGGAAGAGGCGCTCCGGGAAGCTCTTTTGAACAGCATGGTCCACAGAGATTATTCCTTCAGTGGGAGCAACCTGATCAACATCTACGATGACAGAATTGAGTTTGTTTCCATCGGAGGACTTGTTTCCGGGTTGGAGCTGAAATCCATTTTTCTCGGTGCATCGAGATCGAGAAACCCGAATCTGGCAGCGATTTTTTACAGGATGTCTCTGATAGAAAGCTATGGTACCGGCATCGGGAAAATGATGCGCGCCTACGGCGCGGAGGAGAAGCTTCCGGAGATTGAAACAGCACAGGGTGTCTTCCGTGTGACGCTCCCCAACCGGAATGAACGGGAGAATGAGGCCGGTCAGTATCTGAGAGAAAGATTGCGGGAATCGGAAATCCCCGGGTTCCATTATCTGGGAGAGCCTCGCCGCAAGGACCCGTATGTACGAGAGTATGGAAACGCATATGGAGAAGAAAAATCCGGCAAAGTCGATATAAGCATGGAAGAGCAGAAGATCCTGAACTATGCAGGGGATCATGGGTGCATCACAAGGAAAGAAGCAGAGAATCTTCTTTCCTGTGGTACAACGAAAGCCTACCACATTCTGCAGAGACTCTGCGCAGAGGGAAGGCTGACAGCCGGAGGAAACGGAAGGCTCCGCACGTACCGGCCGTGAGACAGAGAGGCTTGGATACGAGCTGGTTTACAGCGCATGCTGGACCGGCTTTCTTTTCTCAAAGGTCGCGTATTCTGTGAAGCCGCATTCTCTGAGAAGCTTTTCTGCGCGGTCGAAGCCGAAGGCAACCGCTTCGGGAGCATGCGCGTCGGATCCGATGGTGATAAGGCGGCCGCCGAAATCATGATATTTTTTCAGAATGGCTTTTCCGGGATTGGTCTCGGGGAAGCCTTTTTTCAGAGGTGAGGTGTTGATTTCCAGGGCCTTGCCGCGCAGAATCAGCTCGCAGAGAATTTTGTCAATGAGATCCGCGTATTTCTCATAGCAGAACGAAGCGGTCCTTTCCGGAGAGCTTCCGTCTGCGGATGCGGGGCCGCACCGGAAAATGTAGTCGAGATGTCCGTAGGAATCGAAATCATCGAAGGCGCGGATGTTCGCAAGAGAAGCCTCGAAATACATCCGGTAGGGATCGAAATCTTCCTCGCCAGGCCATGCACGGAAAAAGGACTCATAGTAGGGGTCCATGCCGTCCCGCGCGGAATGGGTGGAACCGATGACGAAGTCAAAATCCTGGTGTTTTGCAAGGTACTGGCGGAGCTCCTCGGACAAAGAAGCGCGAAGGCCGAGCTCCAGCCCGAAGAAAATCTGAATCTGGCCGGCGTAATGTATTTTCTTAAGAAGGAGCGTCTGCCGGTAGGTGTCGTAATCCAGGTGAAAATCCGCTTCCGGGTCATTTGGCGGTGCATTGCGGAACGGGGAATCCAGATCCACGTGTTCCGTGAAGCAGATGGAGGAAAGGCCTGCCGCGATTGCCGCCTGAATCTGGTCCTCCATGGGAGTGTCAGAGTCTGCGGAAAAAGAAGAGTGCATGTGATAGTCGGAATGAATTGCCATAGAGTACCTCCCGGGGCATAAAGCTGTGAATCCTTGTTTCCCACTTGAAATTATCCGGTTCATTGAGTATTATATAGACGCTGATAAAAAATTGACAAACTTTCAGGGGAGTCAATCAAAAAGATTTTTTTCAGGAGGAAACAGAAATGGCAGTAAGAGTAGCAATTAATGGTTTTGGCCGTATCGGCCGTCTTGCTTTCAGACAGATGTTCGGCGCTGAGGGCTATGAAGTAGTTGCAATCAACGATCTGACCAGCCCGGAGATGCTTGCATACCTTCTTAAGTATGACACCACTCATGGCCGTTATGACGGAACCGTTGAGGCAGCTGAGAACGCAATCATCGTAAATGGCAAGAAGATTACCATCTATGCTGAGAAGGACGCTAAGGATCTTCCTTGGAAGGATCTGGACATCGATGTAGTTCTTGAGTGCACCGGTTTCTACACCTCCAAGGCAAAGGCTATGGCTCACATCGAGGCTGGCGCTAAGCACGTTGTGATCTCTGCTCCTGCAGGAAACGATCTGAAGACCATCGTTTACAACGTAAACCACGAGACTCTGACCGCTGATGATCAGATCATCTCCGCTGCATCCTGCACCACCAACTGCCTTGCTCCTATGGCAAAGGCTCTGAATGACCTCGCTCCTATCGAGTCCGGCTTCATGACCACTGTACACGCTTACACCGGCGATCAGATGGTTCTGGATGGACCTCAGAGAAAGGGAAACCTTCGTCGTTCCAGAGCAGCAGCTCAGAACATCGTTCCTGCTTCCTCCGGAGCAGCTAAGGCAATCGGCCTGGTTCTTCCTGAGCTTGATGGCAAGCTGAACGGCGCTGCACAGCGTGTTCCTACTGCAACCGGCTCCACCACGATCCTTGATGCAGTTGTAGCCGGCAAGGTTACCGCTGATGAGGTTAACGCTCAGATGAAGGCTGAGGAGACTGAGTCCTTCGAGTACAACACCGATGAGATCGTTTCTTCCGATATCATCAACAGCAAGGCTGGTTCCATCTTTGATGCAACACAGACCAAGGTTCTTCCGATGGGTGACAAGACTCTCGTTCAGGTTGTTTCCTGGTATGACAACGAGAACTCCTACACCAGCCAGATGGTTCGTACCATCAAGCACTTCGGCTCTCTGCTGAACAAGTAATCCGAGTGATCACAAGGTCATAGAGAAGAGTGTAATGAAAACCGAGGCCCGGGCCCTTGAGGCCTGGACCCCGGTTTATTTTTTAAGGAGGCCTATTATGGCAGCATTAAACAAGAAAACTGTTGACGATTTCAACGCAGCAGGCAGAAGAGTTCTGGTAAGATGCGATTTCAACGTACCGCTCAAGGAAGGCAAGATCACCGATGAGACCCGCATCGTTGCAGCTCTTCCCACCATCAAGAAGCTGATTGAAGAGGGCGCAAAGGTTATCCTCTGCTCTCACCTTGGCAAGGTTAAGAACGGACCCAATGAGGGCGAGTCGCTTGCTCCCGTTGCAGCACGTCTTTCCGAGAAGCTCGGCAAGGAAGTGAAGTTCATCGCAGATTACAATGTAACCGGCCAGGCAGCAACCGATGCCGTTGCAGCAATGAAGCCCGGCGATGTCATCCTTCTTCAGAATACCCGTTTCCGCGGCAAGGAAGAGACCAAGCCCCAGGAGGCAGGCGAGCAGTTTGCAAAAGAGCTGGCTGATCTTGCAGACGATTATGTATGCGATGCATTCGGCTCCGCACACCGCGCACATGCTTCCGTTGCCGTTGTAACCAAGTACATCCGCGAAAAGGGCGGCAATTGCGCAGTCGGATATCTGATGCAGAAGGAGATCAAGTTCCTCGGCAATGCGGTAGAGGATCCGGTTCGTCCCTTCGTTGCAATCCTCGGCGGTGCCAAGGTTGCAGACAAGCTGAACGTTATCTCCAACCTTCTGGAGAAGTGCGACACCCTGATCATCGGCGGCGGCATGGCTTATACCTTTGCCAAGGCTCAGGGATATGAGATCGGAACTTCCCTTTGCGATGATACCAAGGTTGATTACTGCAAGGAGATGATTGAGAAGGCAGAAAAGCTTGGTAAGAAGCTTCTGCTTCCTGTAGATGCGGTTGTTACCGATCACTTCCCGGATCCGATTGACGATGCATCGATCGCAACCGAGGTTGTTGATGTTGATAAGATCCCGGCTGACAAGATGGGCATGGATATCGGACCGAAGACAAGAGCTCTGTATGCAGAGGCAGTTGCTTCCGCAAAGACCGTTGTATGGAACGGACCGATGGGCGTATTCGAGAATCCGGTTCTGGCAGAGGGAACCAAGGCAGTTGCCAAGGCTCTGGCAGAGACCGATGCTACTACCATCATCGGAGGCGGCGACTCTGCGGCAGCTGTCAACCAGCTCGGCTATGCAGATAAGATGAGCCACATTTCCACCGGCGGCGGCGCTTCCCTGGAGTTCCTGGAAGGCAAGGAGCTGCCCGGCGTATACGCTGCAGA
>CALEFO010000041.1 GCA_937877165.1 uncultured Lachnospiraceae bacterium
CCGATTTTGAGGATGCCGTGATGGTCGAAACGGCGGTGCGCTCCGGCGTGGACTGTATCGTGACGCGGAACACAAAGGATTACAACAAAACGCCGATCCCCGTGTACGCCCCGGCAGAGTTCATAGAGCTGCTAACCGAAACAAGTGAGGAGCAGACGGATTGACCGTCCGCAAATGCCTCTGCTTCTTTGAGTGCTCTGATGATTTAGGAATCAACCGGATATAGTTCTTGGTCTGGGTCTTATCTCCTGCGTATCCCAAATCCTACATCGTCCTTGATCCGCTGAATAACTAAAGGTTCTATGCCTTGCTGACGGCAAGCAGCACGGCGGCGAGAATGAACTCGGAAAGAGCGGTCCAGCCATAGGCAGCGAAGTTGAAATCAATGGATCTGCCGAAGAGACTATCAGTGATCGAATAGGCGGACAGGAAGAAGAGTGCAGTCAGCACAGCAGTGATCATACTACTGATGAAACAGGTGACTGCGGCATAACGGGCGCCGTTCCGCCTCTTATTCAGGTAAAATCCGATCGACCAAAGGAGAAGAACGAGCACTGCGCCGATGATGTGAAGATATCTGTTGGTAAGGACACAGTAGGCCGTCGGAAGAACGGAAAGCTTTCCGACAAAGGATTCCGAGATATCCTGCATGTAATAGGTGAGCGCATCGGCCGCCTCCTCTGCCTTTTCCTGCAGACGCTCCTGAAAATCCGGAATGTCCTTCCACTGCGCACCAAGCTGCTCCTGGTACATGCGGGCAGTTTCTTCTGCAATCGCCTTTGTGTAGGGAGTACTGTCGGGAAGTGATGGAGTGACTGAGAGAGCAGAAGACGATGCTGCAGATGACATCACAGCGTCCAGATTGGCCTCGACCAGAGCAAGGAGAGGCTTTTCCCTTCCAACCGCTTCATTTGCAACAAAGGCATTCTTGAATGCATCTCCATCGGCATCATGGTATTCCTCGTAGGCAACAGCATTCATCCGGTTGGCAAAGGCCTCGCCAATTTCCCACTGGGATACGCCCTGTATCAAAACAGATTTGAACGGAACGGCCAGAGACAGAGTGATCATAAGAAATCCTGCAATCCAGTAAATCCAACGTACGCCCTTTGACTTCTTCTCTTCTGATTTCATTTCCAATATTATGCCTCGCTGAGGCAAAATCCGCGATACCAGAGAGAAAATGTCATCAGACATCTTCGAGTGCGGCGGTTTTGCCGAATGCGGCAGCCGGTGCGTCAGCACCGATGCTGCAGTTTGAAAGGAACATATTAATGTCGCTTTCAAATCTACTTCTCTTGCTCAGTTGGTTTCCATGAATATAGTCCGCCGTCTACGATATGTCAAACAAGGTTATGATAAAATATCCGGAATGCGAAGCCGGATTTCTGCTATGCAATTTGCGGAGGACGGCGGCCACTGCGTTCAGGCCGAAAAAAGCTCTTGGTAGTTCCGGAAGAGAAAACTATAGCCTCTGGCTTCAGGTTTTACGTGGCAGCTATTTACTGTAAACTGATGGAAATTCCCGGTTCCGGAACTGCATGGATGAATTTTCTTACAATGATTCCAGACAAAATGATTCGTTGAACGGTTGAAAAATGGTACATCGCAAGAAGCTGACGCATTCGATGATTCGGATGTGTCAGCTTCTTTTTGCTGTAATTATGTGCCTTTACAAAAGAAATGTGGATATAAATGTGTGGGGGCCTGACATAGCGCTGCAATAGAAAATGTGTCCCGGAAGAAGACTTGTTTCTATACAGGAAGGCACATCGAAAATTATACTTGGGGCACCAAAGCAAGAAGGAGGGAACGCGGCAGATGGTAAATCGAAACAGTATGAAAAGGAAAACGATTTTGAGCGGAACAACAACCTGGAAGAAGGATCTTAAGAAGAATTATGAGTTGTACCTATTTCTGGTTCCTGCGGTTATTTCCGTGTTTGTCTTCAATTATCTTCCCATGTATGGAATCCAAATTGCCTTTAAGAATTTCAAACCGTCAAAAGGAATCTGGGGAAGTAAGTTTGTGGGACTGAAATGGTTTGAAAGGTTTTTTTCAAGCTATCAGTTTACTGAGATTTTGAGCAATACCTTACTGCTCAGCATACTTCTTTTAATCTGCTCCTTTCCGATTCCGATTATTTTTGCATTGATTGTCAATCAGTATAAAGAGGGGAAGTTCAGGAGAGCCTTGCAGACCGTTTCCTATGCACCGCATTTTATTTCAACAGTTGTAATGGTGGGAATGGTCATTTTGTTTTTGAGTCCTTCTTCCGGCTTATATGGAACGGTAGTCAGAATGTTTGGCGGTGATCCACAGAATATTATGGGGGATGCGGCTATGTTTCGCCCTATTTATATTCTGTCAGATATCTGGCAGCACACAGGATGGGATTCCATCATATATCTGGCGGCGTTGTCGTCAATCAACCAGGATCTGTATGATGCGGCAAACGTGGATGGAGCAGGACGCTTTAAAAAAATATGGTATATAGAGCTTCCTGCATTAAAAGAAACCGCGATCATTCTGCTGATTCTGAGACTAGGAAATGTTATGTCGATGGGATTTGAAAAGGCGTATCTGATGCAGAACAACTTGAATCTTGCCGCATCGGAAATCATTGCTACCTATGTATATAAGGTTGGGTTGACGGGGACTCCGCAATATAGCTATTCTGCGGCGATCGGAGTCTTCAATTCTATCGTAAATGTCATTCTGATTGTTACATTTAATAAAATAAGCAAAAAGGTCAGCGGGTCTGGGCTGTGGTGAGACGTAAGCTGCGTACATAAAGGGCAGATAAACGGAATACAAAATATGAGAGGAGAAACTGACATGGGATATGACAAGAGCTGGGAGCTGCCGGATCCTTTCCGGCGGGAAGATGGGAGCCGGGTTGCAACAATAGAAGAGTGGGAGAATCAGAGAAAGCATTTTAAGAGGATACTGGAAGAGCAGTTTTACGGGAAAATGCCTCCGAGGCCGGCTTGTGTGAGAGGAGAAAAGGTCGAGGAAAAATCTGTCTGGGATGAAACAGCTGTGTACGAAAAAGAAAGTTTTCAATGTTCATGTTTATCGCCCAAAAGAAGAAAGAAAACGGCTGTGCATTGTCATCCCGGGAGGTGACAAACTGAATCAGAAAATTCTTCAAATAGCTGTTCAGCAGGGGGCTGCGGTACTGAGCTATGAGATCGAGGAGGCTGCCCCGGATGATAGAAATCAATGGAATCGGGGCGGCTGTGGTCAGGCATATCCAGAGTATAGCTGGCGAGCACTGGCTATGTGGGGATGGCTTGCAAGCAGAGTGATTGACTGGTTGGAAACACAGACCTTTGCGGATATGAACAAGGTGGTTGTGACAGGTCATTCTCGAATGGGGAAAATGGCGCTTTGCTGCGGCATTTACGATGAGCGCGTAGCGGTAACAGTACCTGCGGGGTCTGGGTGCGGGGGTATGGCCAGTCTCAGATTGAACGGTGGCCGGCTTGGCGAAAATATAGGACGAGCGGAAAGAATTGGCGTTATGCTTCGCAAGGACAATTTCTATTACTGGCTTCTGGACAGCATGGCAGAATATGGAACGGCAGATGGATTGACGAGATACCGGGAAAATGAGCTCCCTTTTGACGCAAATATCCTTGGAGCTTGCATCGCACCAAGAGGACTATTTCTGGCGGAAGGACTTGACGATCTTTGGATCAACACCTTTGGGACGCAGACCTCATGGATGGCGACAGCGGAGGTTTATCGATTCATGAATGCTACTTCGAAATGTGCCATTCATTACAGGGAAGGCGGTCATGAATACAATTTGGAGGACTGGACCGTGATGCTCGATTTCTGCCGGAACGTTTTAGATGGAACGCAGAAACAAACCAATTATAAGACGATGAAAGAGGATGAGGTCAAATGTGGCTATTCATGGGAAATTCCGGTACGACAGAAGGAAACTTATAACGGCAAAGAATGATTTTTGTCATGCAGTTGCAGAAAGGTAGAAATGAAAGCAAAACTCTCAAATATTCCGCTCTATATGCTTGGAGCACTACTGTTGCTTATCGTGGCATATCCGCTGTATTTCATTGTTATCGCATCCATATCGGACCCGGGGATGGTATTGAATGGAGAAGTATGGCTGGTGCCGAAAAAGATCAATCTGACGGGCTATAAAGAACTATTCAAGGTAAGCAGAATATGGGTCGGCTATCGGAATACAATTTTTTACACGGTAGCTGGAACGGCAATCAGCATGCTCGTCACAGTCCCTGCCGCATATGCGCTCTCCGTGAGGGAATTGAAGATCCGGAAGCCAGCCACGCTGTTTTTTATGCTTACGATGTTTTTAAATGGAGGGCTGATTCCTACCTACCTGGTGATTTCACAGCTATTACACATGGATAATACGATGTGGGTGATGATCATCCCGTTCTGTTTAAATGTATACAACATGATTATCATGAGGACATTTTTCGAGAACAGCCTTCCACAGGAATTGTGGGAAGCGGCACAGCTGGACGGATGCTCTTATACGCGATATTTGGTGCAGGTTGTTATTCCTTTATCCAAAGCCGTTTTATCTGTCATTATTTTGTATTACGTGGTAGGAAAATGGAATGAATATTTTACAGCACTGATTTATCTGCGGGATGATTCGCTGGTGCCACTGCAGATTGTGCTGAGAGACATCCTGATCCAAAACGAAGCGTTTAGTGGAGCTGATATGGGAGCGGCAGGATTGGAAGCAAGTAAAAAGGCAAATCTGATCCGATATTCTTCAATTGTGGTTGCTACCCTTCCGATGATGATCTTATATCCTTTCTTACAAAAATATTTTGAGAAGGGTGTGATGATCGGAGCGGTAAAGGGATGATGAAAAAAAGGGAGGTTACAACATGTTAAGAAAAAAGGTAATGGCAACAGGATTGGTTATGGCTATGAGCATTACTGCCTTAACCGGATGCGGAGGGAAGAATACCGGAGGCGGAGCAGGAGCGGACACAACGTCGGCAGACTCAAACGCGGCGGCCTCGGATACTGGTGCAACGGAAGCTGCGGTGGACGACAGTGAGAAAATAGAATTACGAATTATGGCGCAGACAGGGCTTGATCCAGATACGCTTCCTGTATATCAGAGGATTGAGGAAAAATACAACGTAGATCTGGTTTGGGATACTGTAGAGTCCGGCTACGATGAGAAGAAGGCGGTTGTATTGGCAAGCAACGATTTGCCGGATATTTTCTTTGCAGGGCTTACAGAAGATGACATTATTGCGAATCCGGAGCTATTCGTGGATATGACGGATTTCCTGGAGTACGCACCCAATGTTCAGAAGATGTTCGAGGAAATGCCGCTGACAAAGTATGTCAGCACCTATGGGGATGAAGGTATTTTATCTCTGCCGCAGGTGACTGGTTTTAATCCGCAGAGCTGGGAAGTGATGATGATCAACAAAACCTGGCTTGATGAGCTTGGATTAGAGCCTCCTACGACTTTTGACGAATTGGAAAAAGTGCTGAAAGCCTTCAAAGAGCAGGACCCCAATGGAAATGGAAAAGCAGATGAAATTCCGATGGACTGGCCCTGCGAGTATGGCCACGGACCGTATGTTCTTACAGGAGCTTATGGAGTTGTAGATGACAAAAATAAGGTCACACTGAAGGATGGAAAGGTAGATTTCCTTTATACAACAGATGCCTGGAAAGATGTGACCAAGTATTTGCACAAACTGTATCAGGAAGGATTGATTAATCCGGAGGTATATACAACGACGGATTACCAGGTAGCAAATGCACTGAGCAGCGATGGTGATGTGGCCCGGGTGGGCTTTACCTTTGGCTGGTCGATTGAGAGCCGCACGGGCAAATTTGCGGACCAGTATATGGTGCTTCCTCAGTTAAAGGCTGACAAGAGCGTGACGAATGAAATGTGGGCATGCGGTCCGAAGGATCGGGTAAATATTTCGGTTGCGTGTGTGCTGACCAAAGCGTGCAAGTATCCGGAAAGAGCAATGCAGGTGATAAATGAGCTTTACAGTGAGGATTTTGCATTACAGGAATACTATGGCTCATCTCCGGAATTTGTTGAAAAGAAGGATGACGGCACCTGGGTGATTAAGGAACCGAAAAGTGGAACCATTGAGGAACAGAAGCTGAAAAATGCACTGGTTAACCGGGCGCCTAGCTATACCTCAGAGGATCAGCAGGAGAGAACCGTTCTTCCAAAGGAGCTGCAGGCAAGACTTGATCAGGACAATGTTTATGCGGATCAAAGACCTTCACAGGATCTGATTTTCCCGTCTGTGAAGTTCAGCAATGAGGATACGGAAGAGCTTACGTACATTAAGACAGATGTTGACAAGCTGGTTGACCAGAAGGCCGCTGAGTGGGCTGTCAAGGGTGGAATTGACGATGAGTGGGACTCCTATTTGGAGCAGCTGAATAATATGGGACTGGACAGGATGAGAGAGATCTATCAGAAAGCATATGATGAGTGGGCCGCTCAGACAAAATAAGAAAAATGATCTGAAACATAAATGAATATGCAGAGGCTTTTGCATTCGTTATAATGTCACAAGAATTTGTAGCATTATCAGAAGAGGCAGAAGCCTCTGCCATTGGCTTGTTAGAGCTGGGGAAACGGGACATACGCATACGGGGGGAAGATGAACAAAATAAAAAATTTTCAGAAGCATAAGTCATTTATTTTTTCATATGTAGTAATGGCATTCATCCCAATTGTTGTATGCAGTCTGTTTTTTTATCCGCAGCTTTATCGGCGTATCTTTAAGCAAACCGATGATGAGGCGGCGTCCGAAGCAAGAAAGGTTTTGGGAGAACTGGATCAGCAGCAACAGATTATCAGTAATATACCGAACCGCCTTTTTGAAAATCCGAATATCAAACGAATGGATTTGGAGAGACCTTGGGAAAATCTGGAAGCATACGTGGAAATACGGAATATGATTGCAACCAATAAAAATATCAAGGATTGTTTTCTGTTTATTCGGGATACGGATTATTTTATCAGTGGATATCAGGGAAATATATCGCTGGAGAAATTGGAAGAATATGGAGGAACAATTGCCTTTAGCTATGACGATTGGAATACGAAGGAAATTGTCAGAGAGCTGGATGAGGTGCGGACACCATTTTGGCGGGCAGCAGAATCGGTCAGGATGCTGGGCCATGAACAGAAAAATGTACTTACCTATGTCTCTTCTGTGCCGATGAATAATCGGTTTTCGCCATGGGCTGTCATTGTGCTGATTGATGCAGAAAGGCTGATTGAGGGAACAAAAGAAACTGGTGAGACAGCAGATGGATATTTGCTTTTTTCTGCGGATAATGAACTCTTATACAAATCTGCTGGAATAAGGAATGAAGTTTGCTCCTACTTGGTGGATATGGGGGCGGAGAAGATACGGCAGGAGCAGACCTTGCGTTTTGAAGAAGATACATTGATCAATGTTGTCCAATCAGAAGCTTCAGGATGGATGTTGGTCAAGGTGTCGGATCTGGGACCTATGGTGTCACAGCTGCGTTCTCTGGAATTAAAGTTTCTGCTGACGCTGCTGTCCATGGTCTTCGTATTAAGCGTTTTGGGAAATTATTTTATCCAAATCAATTTTCGCCCGATTCAGCAAATCAGAGACATGCTAATCAAGACAGAAAAAGAGAGCAAGAGGGGCTTGGATAATCATAAATATTATCAGGAAATTGAGCAGGCAATCCGAATTTTGCAGACGGACAACGAGCGGATGCAATTTAATTTGAATCAGACCAGACCAAGAATACGACAGCATCCGTTTTCGGAGATCTTGTCCGGTTCTTCACTGTCAAAAGTGAAAAGAAATATGGATGAGTTGATAGAGATAGATTCAGAAGTTATTGCGGATTGTTATGTGGTAGCGGTCTTTCATGCAGAGGAGAGCGAACTGCTTAAGAGTGTTAGGGACTGCATATTCGGAAAAGGAAGAAGAGAGAAAAATCGATTTTTGTTTGCAGAATTATACAATCGAAACAGCATGGCAGTTGTTCTGGCAGAACCGGAGTGCATACCGGATTTTATGAATAAAATTATTACAGAATGCAGAAAAGAAGGTGACCTCCAAGCAGGAGTTGGTGAAATAGTGCCGGATATGTCTGAGCTTTCTGCATCCTATTCGCAGGCATGTGCCGCTTTGGATTATGCAATGTTGAATTCAGTCATTAATACAGCAATTTGTTATAGCGAATTACCAGATTCTGTTTTCAAGGGGCATTCATATCCGCTGGAATTAATCGATTCATTTGCTTTTGCTGTGCGCATGAATAAAAAAGAAGACGTGCAGGCTGCTGTACAGCAAATCATATACATGATGCAGATGACAAAAGTATCACCATATTATATACGCTCACTGTTTTTCAACGTGATCAGTATCTTTATGGAAGACCAAAAGGTGTACAGAAAATACGAAAAAGAGGCATCTGATATTTCAATCATGCTGTCCAAGCAGTTATCGTCTGCTGAGATGATAGAGGTAATTCGAAACTGCTATGAACTCTTTGCAAGGGAAAAAGAGAATGACCAGAAAAAAGAGAATGAGTGGATGAAGCAGGTCAAGGATTATATTGACATGCATGCAGGTGAAAGCTCTTTGTCCCTGGTTGAAGTATCAGAGCATATTGGAATGTCATCAACGTGGTTTAGTACTTTGTTCAAGGAAAAAGGAGGATGCAGTTTTAAAGAGTATGTGGACATGGTCAGGTTGGAAAAGGCAAGAGAATTGCTGACCACTACAGAGGCAACCGTAGAGGTTGTTGCAGAGAAGGTGGGTTATAACAATAGCTATAGCTTTACAAGATTCTTTAAAAAATATACGGGCGTGACACCCAATGCATATCGGTTAATGAAAAAAGATACAATAGAATCATGATCCATTTTCTGCATTGCACTTGGACAAAGCCCGTTCGGACATTTCTCCTCGGGATGCCGCAAAAACGTGGCACAGAAAGGTAAATTTGAAAGGGACATCGATATGTCACTTTCAAACTGCAGTATGCAGCATCGGCGCTGACGCACCGGCTGCCACATTTGGCGAAACCGTCTTCACGGATTTTGCTTCAGTGAGGAAAGAAAAATGTTTGTTTTCACAGCTCAGACAGAAATATACGGATTCATCAGTAGTAAGACCATACAGCTGGCAGTAGACAGAATGTACCGTGATATCAGCATGGTTCTGCGAAGTGGAGAAAGGAAAGACAAGAGTGTCATTGTATTTGCCATCCATGAAGGCATGGAGGAGGAAAGCTGGATGATTGAGGTGCAGAAGAACCAGATTCTTATCCAGGCAACGGACGATCTGGGCCTTGTCTATGCCTTTCTGGAGATCAGCAAGGAATTCCTGGGAATTCCGCCCTTCTGGTTCTGGCAGGAGATGAGCTGGAAACCGGTGGAATCCATCGCAGTGGAGGAGCAGAAAAGATTCTCTAAGAAGAAGACGATTCATTACAGAGGCTGGTTCTTCAATGATGAAACCTTTCTGGCCCGCTGGAATCCAGAGGGAGATGGAAAACTGGCCTGGGAGATGGGATTCGAAGCATGCCTTCGCTGCGGCGGCAACATGGTTATTCCGGGAGATATTGATAACTTCAGAAAGTATGGAAAACTGGCCTCCGATATGGGACTGATTCTGACGCACCATCATGTGGAGATTCTTGGTGCACCGATGTTTCTGAATGTGTATCCGGATGAGGAGCCATCCTATACCAAAAACAGGAAATTGTTCGAACAGATCTGGGAGGACGCGGTCAAAGAGCAGGCAGATCAGAAGACCATTTACGCAATCGGATTTCGTGGACAGGGAGACTGTGCGTTTTGGGAGTCGGAAAGCGGCGGATCTGAATTATCGGATGAAGAAAAAGGCAGGTTCATCAGCAGCATCATGAAACGCCAGATTGAAATTGTCCGTAAATATGTAAAAAATCCCATCCTGTGTACCAATCTGTATGGAGAGATTATGGAACTGTACAGAGACGGATGGCTGGAGATTCCGGATGAGGTGATCAAAATATGGGCGGACAACGGATATGGAAAGATGGTTGCCAGGAGGCGCGGAAACCATAATCCAAGAACCATTGCTCTTCCTTTAAATGACCAGGAAAGAGAAGGGAAGCATGGGATTTATTATCACGTCTCCTTTTACGATCTGCAGGCGGCAAGCCATACCACAATGATGCCGCAGAGGCCGGAGTATTTTAACAAACAGCTCTGGGAGGCATTTGAGGACCATTTGACGGAATACCTGATTGTCAACTGTTCCAGTGTACGTCAGCACACATGCACGTTGGAAATGGTCAGCAGAATCTGGTCGGGGGAGCACATTACCTCGGAGACATTTTATCCCCGGTTTGTGGAAGAATATTATAGGGAAAGTCAGGACAAAATCTGTGCATTATATGAAGAGTATCCGAAGCTCTGCATTCATTATGGAATGCAGGAGGATGAGGTTGCCGGAGAACAGTTCTACACGCACTGCGTGAGAATTCTGGCGGGGCAGTGGATGATCTCACAGGAACAGCCTGCAGAGGATATGAAGTGGGCTACGGATGCAGAAACCTTAGATGGACAGATGAAGTGGGTCTATGATAAATGTGCCCCGAAGGAGGAAGAGTCCTTGGAATATGCAGAGAGTTGTCGGAGAGTGGGAGCAACACTGTATGACAGTCTTACGGTGCAGGCAATTCTGCATTATGAAGGCTGTGCAGGGACGGTTCTTTTCTACAGGGCATGGGAGGAGTGGAGCAAGAAGAATTACATGGAAGCTTTCTATGAGTGCGGACTTGCTGCGGAGCATTTTTCCATGGCGGATCGTGCACTGAGAGAAACGGAACATGGAATCTGGAAGGACTTTTATAAATACGAACGCTTTGCAGACTATAAATTTGCGGCTCATATCCTGCGCTGCCTGATGGGATATATCCGGATATACAGTGATGGAAGTTCGTATTATAAATGGGATGCGAGACTGCGCAAATTGTGCGGGAAAGGGGAGATCTTCTGCAACTGGGACAACCACGAAACGGAAAAGGAATTGTTTGAAAGAATGAAAGAAATTCGCGGAGAGACCTTTGACAAGGACTTGATTGTTTGGAAGAGGATATAGGAGTTTTCATGATTACGGTGCTGATGCACCGGCTGCTGCATTCGGCAAAATCGATGCAATAGAAGATGTTTGATGACATCTTCTCCTGCTCAGAGTGCTGCTTGGCGGAACTTTGCATACAGTGAGAATTCGCCTTCGCGAAATTCTATCTGGTACCGCAGTTTTGCCTCAGCGAGGGAAGAAAATGGACAACACACCGATTCACGAATTGATTTTTTCGAATGACCCGGTCCGGATGAACTGGCTTCGCGAGGATTATCCGTACGCCAGTGTGATCTGCCCGGAGGAGTTCTCATGGACTGTTCAGAATGAAAGAGAAGGCGATGAGCTGACAACGACCATTCAGATCCGGAATGACGGGAGGCATGCCTATTTTACCAATACAGGTTCCATCGGCATTATGTTTCCAGTACCAGATAAGTATGATTCGGCCGATGTTTGCCTGGAGCACAGGTGTCATGCGCACATCTTCTGCGGAGGCAATACAAGCTATATGATGTGTCTTCGCATGGGGGGAGGAGCGCCTCATCTTGGAATGGTTCTGACGGAAGGAAGCCTTTCTGACTATAGTGTGGTGCGGGACCTTTCCAAAATGAGCAACGACCGGGGCTGCTTTGTCCTTCATCCTTCTTCCAGAGAGTTTGCACCTGGAGAAACCATGGAGCTTGCCTGGAAAATCTTTCCACATCAGGGAAAAGAAGACTTCTATGACAGGCTGCAGAAATTTCCTTCGGTTGTGCTGGTGGAATCGGAGCGTTACGTCCTGTTTGCAGGAGAATCCTCCAGGGTAACCGTGCGTCCTTCGTTTGAAGCCAAAGAAGTCCGTGTAAACGGGAAGACTCTTTCAAAAGAGGCGGATGGAACGTACAGGTATCTGTTCGCGGGAAAAGAACCAGGGGAGTACACGCTTCCTGTTGAAGCGGATCAGGTCCGGACCCTTTGCAGGCTTTATGTCCAGGAGCCGCTCGATGAGCTGGTGGAGAAAAGAGTCCATTTTATCGTAGAAAACCAGCAGTACGACGGGCCGATTGAGGAATTGAAAGGAGCCTATCTTGCGTATGACAATGAGGAAAAGCAGCTCGTCTATACGCCGGAGAATGACTTCAATGCCGGAAGAGAACGGACCGGTATGGGAGTCTTTATGGCAAGGGCTTTGCAGAGAGAGGGCTTGCGCGGGCACGAGAGAGAAGAAGAGAGCCTGAAAAAGTACAGGGACTATTATTTGCGTGAGCTTGTGGATGCAGGGGGCGGCCTTGTATGCAACGATACGGGACGTGACAACAGTTATTTTCGTCTATACAATTATCCATGGGCGGCCACGTTCTTCGTGGAATGCTATAAACTTTGGAAAAAGCATGAGGACCTGGAGACTGCGGCAAGGATCATTGAGAAGTTTTATACACAGGGCGGCGACCACTTCTATCCGATTCAGATGCCAATTGTTTCCATCTGTGAACAGTTGGCAGCTGCCGGAGCGAATGAGAAGCGTGATGAGCTGAAGAAGCTGTTCTGCAGGCACGCGGATTGGCTGATTGCTGTCGGAAATCATTACCCTGCGTCGGAAGTGAATTACGAGCAGAGCATCATTGCGCCGGCGGCCGACGTTCTTCTTCAGGTCTATGAGATTACCGGCAAGGAGAAGTATCTGCAGGGGGCGAGAAAGCAGCTGGCTGTGCTGGAGCTGTTTAATGGCAGACAGCCGGATTACCATCTCTGTGAGGTCGCGATTCGTCATTGGGACGGATATTGGTTCGGCAAAAGGAGAATGTACGGGGACACCTTCCCTCACTACTGGAGCGCAGAAACCGGAAGAGTTTACCGGCGCTATGCAAGACTGACCGGAGAGGAACGCTATGCGGAGAAAGCAGAGACATCGCTTCGCGGGGTGCTGCCGATGTTCTTCCGGGACGGCACGGCGACCTGCGCGTATCTGTATCCATATTCCGTCAATGACCGAAAAGGTCAATTTTCAGATCCTTATGCAAATGATCAGGACTGGGGGCTCTGCAGCAGTCTGGAAGAATAAAAGGCCCCGGACGAGCAGGACAGGAGCGAGGTCCGAGGCACAGGAATAAGACCACGAAGGCGGAAAGTCCAGATGTGTCTTGCGGGAGGAAGCATACCAATGAACCCAATGAAGGAGCACAGGACAAACAACGAGGACGCCAAAGAAACGAACGGAAAACCAGGAACGCGAAGGGACAGACCAAAAGCAAAACCAAGAATGCAAAGGGGACAGACAATCATGAGGGACAAGACGATCAAACGAATCATCTACGGAGGAGATTACAATCCCAACCAGTGGCCGAGAGAGATCTGGAAGGAAGATATGCGGATTTTTAAGGATGCCCATATCAATAGTGCAACGGTTAATGTTTTTTCCTGGGCGAAGATTCAACCATCGGAAGAATGCTATCGGTTTGAGGAACTCGATGACATCATTGAGATGCTGAGCAGGGAGAATTACGATATCGTGCTTGCCACCTCCACGGGGGCTCTGCCTGCCTGGATGGCGAAAAGATATCCTGAGGTTGAGAGAACCGATTGGGATGGAAAACACAAAAAATATGGGGAGCGGCATAACGCCTGCCCGAATTCACCGATCTTTCAGAAATATTCTGCGCGGCTTGCCGGGAAGCTCGCAGAGCGGTATGGCAGCAATCCCCATGTGAAATGCTGGCATATCAGCAATGAGTACGGCGGAATTTGCTATTGCGAGCGCTGTGAAAAGGCATTCCGTGTGTGGCTCCGGGAGAAATACGGGACACTGGAAAATCTCAATAAGGCATGGAATACGGAATTCTGGGGACACACCTTTTACGACTGGGATGAGATTGTAGTTCCCAATGCGTTGGGTGAGGGACTCTGGAACGGAGGAACGGCTTTCGCAGGCATTTCTATTGATTACAACCGTTTCAATTCCGATGGAATGCTGAAAAACTACATGGCGGAAAGAGATGCCATCCGCAGGTTCGATAAGGATGCGTTGATCACAACCAACCTGATGGGAACCTATAAGGGGCTGGATTATTTTAAATGGGCGAAGGAGATGGATGTGGTTTCCTGGGACCATTATCCGAGCTATAACACGCCGTGGAGCTACAGCGCGATGTGCCATGATCTGATGCGTGGCCTGAAGGATCAGCCGTTTATGCTGATGGAACAGACGCCGAGTCAGCAGAACTGGCAGCCGTACAATTCTTTGAAGAAGCCCGGACAGATGAGAATGCAGAGCTATCAGACGATTGCGCATGGAGCAGACTCGATCCAGTTTTTCCAGCTGAGAAGAAGCGTTGGCGGCTGTGAGAAATTTCATGGAGCCGTGATCGGGCATGCAGGAACGGAGGATACCAGGGTATTCCGGGAAGTGCAGGAGCTCGGAGGAGAGCTGGAGCAATTAAGCGATGCAGTCCTCGGCAGCAGAAATGAGGCTGAGGTTGGCATTGTCTTTGACTGGGACAATTACTGGGGATTGGAATATACCAGCGGCCCTACCGTAGATCTGAAATATGTCGACCAGATTCACACCTATTATGAGTATTTTTATAAAAATAATATTCCTGTGGATATGGTGCCGTATGATGCTGATTTTTCACGGTATAAAATGATTGTGGCACCGGTTTTGTACATGGTGAAGGCGGGAATGAAAGAGGCCCTGGAAGCCTTCGTGCAGAATGGGGGCGTGCTGATTACGACCTATATGAGCGGAATTGTGGATCAGTCCGATAATGTATACCTGGGAGGATATCCGGGACCTTTGAGAAAGCTGTCAGGCATCTGGGTGGAGGAGATCGATGCACTTGCACCGGAGCAGTCGAATGGCGTGCATTTTGCGGATGGAAGCAGTTCTTCCTGCAATCTCGTATGCGAGCGGATTCATCTGGAAGGCGCAGAATGCCTTGGAACTTATGAGACGGATTTCTATGCGGGGGAACCGGCTGTGACAAGGAATTCTTTCGGAAAGGGAACGGTCTATTATATCGGCACGCAGCTTGCACAAGAGGGAAGAGAGCATTTGCTGGAGATGATTTGCCGGGATGCAGGAGTTCAGAGTCTTGTTGAGGTTCCGACCGGACTGGAGGTTGTCTGCAGACAGAAGGATAATAAAAAGCTTTATTTCCTTCTCAACTTCCAAAAAGAGCCGATTGCGGTCCCGAAACAGTTCTGGGGGTATGAGGACCTTCTGACGGGAAAATCCATCACCGGGGAAGCTGTGCTGAAGCAATATGGGGTCAGCATTGTTGCCACAGATGCTTCCTGATTTGGATTTTTATCATGGAGCATGGAAGTGAACTTTTAGAAGAAAACCGATTGGTTCACAGAAAAAAGGCTCCTGCGCAGGGCGGCAAGCTGTGTGCAGGAGCCTTTGCGTGGGACAATAGATGTGTCATGCAAACAATCGCGGGAGAAAACTAGTGGTGACAGCCGGATTTCTGCTATGATAGATCTTACAAATCTTTCGCAGGAAAGGAACAAGAGGAGGATAAACATAATGACAGATCAGAACTGCGCATATTGTATGGAAGGTGAACTGGTTGCGGCATTTGGAATTAAAATCTGCGAGCTTGCAAGCAGCAAGGTATATCTGTTCAAGGAACAGAGCCATCCGGGGCGGGTCATTGTAGCACACAAGAGGCATGTCAGTGAGATTACAGAACTCACTGCGGAGGAAAGAGCGGCCTACATCGAAGACATCAACAAGGTGGCAACGGCGATGCATGAGATTTTTCATCCGGACAAGGTGAATTACGGGGCCTACGGAGATACCGGACATCATCTCCATTTCCATCTGGTGCCGAAGTATAAAGACGGCTATGAATGGGGAGGCGTGTTCGCTATGAATCCCGGAGAGAAGACTCTGACCGAGGAAGCGTACGGGGAGATGGTTGAGAAGTACCGGAAGGCGCTGGCGGAGTAAAGAAATCTTATCAAATATCTTCTCCAGAGCGTACCTGCTGATGCAGGCAGTTATTGCGACGTACTGTATCTTCCCTGCTCCAGTTCCAGCAAAAACTTATACAGAGGCACAACCTCAATCGTTATGCCGTCTTCGTGGATGGTGTTCTCTTCCTCATAGGTAACAATGATAAAACGGGTGGCCTCTTTAGAATTCAGCGCCAGCTTTTTGAGAGCGCCTACCTCACGGGTACGGGCATCTCCGGCAATGGAGTAGGCGGACTGCACAGCCAGACCAATGGAGGGCACATAAAAATCGACATCGATACCTGTCCTGGCGGATTTCAGATAATATACATCGCCAGGGTAGGAACGTGTCAGCCCGACAGCTACAATGTTCTCTAACTGCACGGATTCTTTTCGATCCAGGAACAGGTTCAGGATACCATTATCGGAAAAATAAAATTTCGGGTAACTTTCTTTCTCCACGAGATTCGCGTAGTAATTTTGCAGATGAAACAACAGATAGGCATCTTCGGCATAGCGAATGTAGTCGGAGATGGTATCCCTGGACAGTGAAACATTGACAGCATGCAGCGTTTTTTGCAGCTTGGAATAAGAGATTTCGCTGCGTACCGATTCTGCTACCTTTTTAATCAGAATTTTAACGGCGTAGTCGTTGCGGATTTTATTTCTTGTGATGATATCGCCCAGAAGCACCTTCTGGTAAACACTTGAAATATATTCACGTTTGGCCTTGTACAACAGCGATTCTGGCAGCCCGCCGAATTGCAGATATTGCGCGCAGCAGCCGCGTATTTTACCATTGGATTTTGTGCCAAGCAGTGCCCGCGCATCATGAGGGATCCCGCAGGCAGTCAGGTACTCACCAAAAGCGTAGGGGGTAATATACTTGACCAAAAAGCGGCCGCCCAGTGTCGTTTCGATCTCCCGGCTTAGCATTCTGGCATTGCTGCCCGTAATGCAGATATGCTCTTTGGCATCTGCCATACGGCGCGCAAATTTTTCCCAGCCATTGATGTTCTGTACCTCATCCAGGAAAAAGTAACCCTTTTTATTACTCAGTTCGCTCTGTACGGACAGAATATCATTGAAATCTGTGATATTGAACTCGGACAGGCGCTCGTCCTCAAAATTGATATAAATAATTTGGTCCCAGTCCACGCCGGACGCAACAAGATCCAGAATGATTTTATACAGCAACGTGGATTTTCCGGCTCGGCGCAGCCCTACCAGTACATAATTTCCGTTTGTTTCAAATTCATAGTCACGCGGCACGATTTGAAAATTTTGGATAAATTCATGCTGGTCATAAATGACAGATTTTAAGAGAGTATGGTTCATAGGGAATAATCTCCGAAAGATGCAATGAATTATCAGCAAACATAATATAGCATGTTCACAAAATCTTGTCGAATATATTCGACAATACAGAAGGAATACTGCCAAATATATTCGACGGCACAGCAATAAAACTGCCGAACATACACGGCATCAGAACAAACCATCTGGACAGAAGCGTGGAACCCTTCGGATGGTTTTCTGAGTATATTGCGGATTCAATACATAGAGGAAAACGGCGGGAAGCCCTTCCTCAGGCTTCCTTTTCGCCGGAACCCTCCGCATCTTCAATCACGATCCGGTCGCGTCCTCCGTTCTTGGCCTTGTACAGCGCTGCATCGGCCTCGTTGTAGAGCTGATGAAAGGCCATCATGGAGTGCGCGATGACAGCGCCCATGGAAACACTGGTGCCGCCAGCAGTTGTTTTCACAACAAGATTCACCTTATCAAAAATCTGCCGAGCCCGTTCCTTCATCACATCCTCGGATACTGACTTGTTGAAAAAGAGCATCGCTGCAAATTCGTCACCGCCCATCCGGCAGGCATAGTCATCCCCGCGGAGCGAGGACTGAAGATTCTGTGCGATCAGAATCAGGTATTCGTCTCCCTTCTGGTGACCGTAGGTGTCATTGAACTGCTTGAAGTGATCCACATCCATCATGATCATCATGGCATTGGAGCTTCCCTCGAGAAGCTTCATTTCGGTGTCATTCCGGAAGGCAGCATGATTGAGAAGACCTGTCAGGGAATCCGTCCGGTAGGTACTCTCCCAGCTGTGCAGCCGGATGTCTGCCTGATTCTTCACGGCATCGGACAGCATCTTCAGGGAATAGGTTTTGGACACATCGGTGATGACGATATCGAAGTAATCGGTTTGCTGCGCCGCATCGTGATATTCCTTGCCATAGCAGAACACGTAGATCGTGGAACCATCCTTGCGAAGAAGACGATGCTCATTGAGGGCGAACATGTTCTGGGCAAGAGAGGCGGCGGTTTTGCTGAGGTAATCCAGGCGGTCCTCTTCCGGAATGAGGTCCGTCTGATTGAGAGACCCATTCTCTGCCTCCTGCCGGGAGTAGCCGGTCAGCTCCTCAAAATTGTCATCTGCCTTTATGATTTTCCAGTTTCGGTCAAGCTGATACCGGCTGTAGTGCAGAGGATGGGCCGCAAAATTCACCTTCTCCGGAGCAGCGGACTTTGCTGCCTCCGAGGAAGGTGCGTTCGCAGCTTCGCTCCCGGGTATCACAGGCTCCTTAAGAGGTTCCATGGAGTACTTCTCTAAGAGCAGGCCGATGAAATCTGCCGTGATGGAAGGATCGAACTGGGTGCCTGCGTTTTTCCGCAGCTCTTCGATGGCATCCGCAACCGACATGGCCTTTCGGTAGGGACGGTCATTGGTCATGGCATCATAGGAGTCTACGATGGAGATTACCCGTGACAGGAGAGGAATGCTCTCCTTGCTCAGGCCGTCCGGGTATCCCTTTCCATCCCAGCGTTCGTGGTGATAGCGGATCTCGGGTGCGACCTGCCGAAGGTCTATGTTGCTCATGGCGATTTCATATCCGGCATCCACATGGGAACGCATAATTTTCCATTCGCTGTCGGTGAGCTTTCCAGGCTTGTTCAGAATTTCAATGGGAATGCTGATCTTTCCAATGTCATGCAGAAGGCATAAAAGAGCAAGCTTACTCTGCTGGGTATCGGAGAGGCCGATCCGTTTTCCGAGCTCTGCTCCGATTTTTTGCGTGCGCTGAATATGGTGCTCGGTGTCCGGGTCGCATTCCTCCAGGGCTTTGAGCAGAGAAGAGAGCATATCCGAATGGATGGAGGCGTGATCCACGAGCTTTTTGTTGTGCATGGACGCTGCAGCGGACCGGATGCTGCCTCTTAAATCCTGTCCCTGGTTGGAGGAAGCATCGACGCCGTACTGGAGGCTTTCTTCGAATTCCTGCTTGATCCGGGCAGCGAACCCGGACATTTCTTCCTCATCCGTGCGGCTGCACAGAGCAATCAGATTGGCGTCTGTTCCGCGGACGAAATAGGTCTCCGGAGGGAAGATTCGCTTCATAAGAAGAGAAAGCTGCCGGATTTTCTCATCGCCGGCTTCCTTTCCAAGTGTCGCATTGATGACAGACAGGCTGTTCATATCGAACACGGCGATGCCAACAGGGAAGGTAAAGTGCTCCCCCGCCTCCCGTGCCAGAGGCTGGAAGTTCTCCCATTTCTGGAATCCGGTCAGAATATCGGTCTCCGCAGCAATATCCGAGAAAACGAACATGAGGCCAAGGCGGTCATTTTTTTCATTTCTCAGAGTCTTGACATCACAGCGGAGCATCTGAGTACTGTCATCTGACTCAATGCGGCATTGGATGGAGAAGCTGTCAAAGTTCTCCGATGACTGGAGGGGAAGGCTGTATTTTGCAAGGAAGTCCTCGAGCGTGCGGCACTGGCTGAGCTTTTCCCTTCCCAGCAGAATGTCGGCACGGCTGTTCTGCAAAATGATGTGATTCTCGTAGTCAAACAGAACAATCCCTTGTCCGATGTTCTCAAAAATGCGGGTTTTCAGCTTGTTCAGCATGCCGTGCGTGGCATAGTCAAAGCAGTTCCAGTACAGCAGGAAGGAAATCAGGCTGTAGCAGCAGATGGAGCAGTCGAGAAGCGCCAGAATGCTGTCTCCCGGAAGGTACAGGAAGGCAGCGTTGATGCCGATGACCGCAAGGAGTCCCCCGACAATGAGACGGTACTGGGAACGGTATTCGTGAGGGGTGGTGAAGATCTTCCGGACGAGAAGGAACAGGACAATGGCCAGAACCGCATAAGAAAAGCAAAGGTGAAGCTCATACGGAAGCTTCATCTGATAGCTGTAATGGGAAATGACTGTATTCCGCGGAACATAGTCAATCGCGATGTGACAGAAGGGATTGACCGCAAGAACGGCGAAGTCGAACGCGGCATAGCAAAGACAGGCCTTCGTCAGGAGCTGCTCCAGCCTGGAAAAATCGCCCTTGGTAAAATAGATCGTGAAGATGAGGAGGCTGATCAGCACGCCGTCGATGCCCATGAAATAGACGCTGGACATCACGGAAACAAAGCGATAGGAAGTGCTCAGAATTGTGCACAGGTAGCTGAGGTCAATGATCGTTGCCCAGATACAGGCAAAACCCAGAAATTGCCCGGTTTTCGTCCTTTTGCGGATGGACTTTATCCCGAGAATGCCGTCCATCACGGCAATAACAATCAGAATAAGAAGATAAGCAACGACCAGTGCCCCCATATGGATACCTCTCTGAAGCAAAATCCGCGATACCAGAGTACAGTGATTTTGCTGAATGTGGCAGCCGGTGTGCCAGCACCGATGCTGCAGTTTGACAGTGGAATATCGAGTTCACTGTCAAACATTTCCCCCAAACACTTAATTTATACATAATTTCAATGCATAACTGTTTTTTATTTTACACGCGGAAGGGCGATTTCTGGAAGAGCAATCTGTCAATTCTATCCCCTCTGAGGCAAAATCCCCGAAGGCGGTTTTGATGACCTCTTATTTCCAGGTGGCGGTCAGTGTGACAGCGGGAATTCTCGTGCGGTAGAGCGTGGATTTGGCGCCCTCGTTGGTGGTGATGTAGGCGTAGGGCCCGATGATTGTGAGATCCTCTGCCTCGTAGGGAATGTCGATGGTCCAGACGCCGAGGTAATCACCCTCTGTAGTGAAGACATTGATGCGCTGCCTGCTCTTCCAGTCGTATGCCTTGAAGCCGGCACTGACGGCATAGATAAAGGAACCGTCTGTCGCGATGCCCTGCGAGCTGAAGTTCTGCGCATAATACTCATCCACCGGCGTGATCGAAAGAGTTTCCATGTCATCGTTGAGCACACAGAAGGAATTGCGGCTGTCCTTGTTGCGGCCGATCAGGTAAAAGTGGTGATCGGCGTAGGCAATGGCCCAGATATGGGTGAGCAGCGGAAAATTATACTCACGCACCTCGTTCAGATCCTGGTCGAGCTCCATGACGCCGCTCGGATATCCGGTGCAGGTGCCGCCCTCAGCAATGTACAAATGTCCGTTGCTGTCGTTATAGCAGATGCCATTGCCGTGATCGAAGGCCAGATTCCGGACCTTTTTTACCAGCTTTCCGGTTGAAAGATCATACTTGTTCAGCACGGTTTCATAGTGGGAGAGATCTCCGCTGTTGTAGGCCTTGTCGTTGATGGAGGCAGCGGTGACAAGATACGTCGTGCCGTTCTCCTCATAGACACAGGAGCCCTGGGTACTCTTGAACTTATAGGCGGTATTCTCCGGCTTCCCGGCATCTACGGTGATGACGGCCTGGGAATAGGTGTTGCCGGAGTGAAGGTTCCGGACCTGGTCCATATTGTTATAAAAGCGCCCGGTATTGGTATCCACCCAGCGGGCAAAAACATGCCCCGGATTGGTGAAAAGATTCCCGAGAAGCCGGGCAGGCTTGTCATAAATGCCGTAGGAATCGCTCATTTCGCCGAGCGTTGCCCCGTTCGGCATGTAGTGAATGATGTACATCTGCGGCTCCCAGAGTGCATAGAGCGTCATGCTGCCGGCATCCTCCGGAAGAACAGCCTGATCCTCGTACTCACAGCTCGTTCCGGCCGGATTGGTCATCCATCCGCGGAACACATAGCCGTAGCGCTTGAACGTGCAGGCGGGGAGCTTGTCCTTGCCGGCCTCGAGAATGGCAGAATCCATGGAGCCGGTTCCGCCGTTGGCATTGAAGGTCACGGTTTCGGAGACCGCGTAGGCGGTCAGGGACACGGACGGCAGCACAGACAAAGGCGACTTTCTTGGTGTCGTTTTGGCCAGAAAAGAAACCTTGGAGAGAGAAAGGAGGGAGGCATCTGCCGTCACTGCGGGCCTAAGAGCAGGACCATATAGAAAAATGCCGGCCGCAAGAAGAATGGCCGGGCAGAAAATGCGTCTGTTGATCATGTGTATACCCCGCTGAGGCAAAATCCGCGCAGGCGGTTTTGCTGAACTTTTGTCTCTGCTTTTTTATGAAGAGGACGGTTCAGCAGCGGAACCGTTCCATGCTATACTGATACGGAATGCTTCGCGGCTCTGCGGAGACTCGGTGATTGCAGAAGGCTTTCCGGCAGAATGCTCCGAAGGTGCCCGTGCGCAGCAGAAATCTGCTGGCACGAACAAAATCTATTATATCACAAAATGGATGACTGAATCAGTCAATACACGAAAATGCAACGATAAGATGCCAGATCGGCTCCTTATGCGGCAGAGAACGGAAGAGCCGCAAAGGAAGCCGCGGCGGAAAGGTAAGTTTCGGCAAAACCGCGACACTCGAAGATGTCCGATGACATCTTCGAGTGGTATCGCGGATTTTGCCTCAGTGAGGTATAAAAATGGCAAGAGAGTACTGGAAACCATCAAATATGCTGGCCCCGGTTCCTGCGGCGATCATAACATCTGCGGACGGTGAAGGGCACACGGACCTGATGACGGCGGCGTGGGTCGGGACGGTCTGCTCGGACCCCGTCATGGTATCGGTGTCGGTCCGGCCTTCGCGTCTGACCCATGACTATATTGAGAAAACAGGGGAGTTTGTGGTTAACCTCACGACAAGAAAGCTTGTCTATGCAACGGACTGGGTCGGGGTAAAGAGCGGACGCGATCTTGACAAATGGGAGGCGATGGGCCTGACGAAGCTGGAATCCCGCTGCGTGAGCGTGCCCGGCGTGGAAGAAAGCCCCGTGTGCCTGGAGTGTGTCGTCCGGCACAAGCTCCCGCTTGGAACGCATGACATGTATGTGGCGGAGGTCCTCTCGACCGATGTTGATTCTTCCCTTCTGGATGAAAGCGGGCGTCTGGATCTGCAGAGGGCGGACCTCATCGCTTACTCACATGGGGAATACTATGCACTGGGTGACAAGCTGGGCAAATTCGGATTTTCTGTCCGGAAAAAGAAATAAGCCAATGCTGCGTAGTGAGACAGGGAAGGAAATAAGACAATGCCGCAGAGTACGGCAGGGAAGGATACTATGAGCAAGCTTTATCTGGAATGCTATTCAGGAATCAGCGGGGATATGACGGTGGGAGCGCTTCTGGATCTGGGTGCGGACCGCGGAAAGCTGGAACAGGTGCTGCAGACGGTCCCGGCACAGGGATTTGAAGTGAAGATCTCCAAGGTACGAAAGAGCGGGATCGAGGCCTGTGACTTTGACGTTATCCTGGATCATGAGCATGAGAATCATGACCATGATATGGACTACCTGTTCGGAGCGGACGCCGCGGCGGTGGAAGGACATGCCGGGCATTACCAGGAAGAACAGGGGCATCATCACCATCATGAACACCGATCGCTTGGGGACGTACTGGGGATCCTTGACAAGACGCAGATGACGGACAGCGCCAGGGCGCTTGCGGGGGAAATTTTCCGGATTGTCGCAGAGGCGGAGTCGGAGGTTCACGCAAAGCCTCTGGAAGAGGTGCATTTCCATGAGGTCGGAGCGATTGATTCGATTGTGGATATTATTGCCATTGCGGTCTGCTTCGACGATCTTCGCAAGAAGGAGAACATCACGGAGGTGATCGTTCCGGTTCTGTATGAAGGGACGGGAACGGTCCGCTGCCAGCACGGCGTTCTGCCGATTCCGGTGCCCGCTGTTGCAGCCATCGTGCGAAAGGCCGGCATCCGGATGCATCTGATTCCGGATCAGGGAGAGTTCGTCACACCGACGGGGGCGGCAGCCGTTGCGGCCCTTCGGACCAGTGATCAGCTGCCTTCGGAATTTGTCATCCGGAGAACCGGACTGGGAGCCGGGAAGAGAGACTACAGGAGAGCAGGCGTGGTTCGCGCCATGCTCCTTGAGGACTGAGAAAGGAACGGCATGCTGGCATTACCGGAAGAGTTTGAAAAGAGAATGAAGGCGATGCTGGGCGAAGAGGAATATGAGAAATTCCGCGACGCCTTCGGGCGGGAACGCGCGAGGGGCCTTCGCCTGAATCCGCTGAAAATACCCACGATGCATAAGTTTGAAAGTGATATATCGATATCACTTTCAAACTTCGGCCTTCGGCCGGTTCCGTGGGCACAGCCGTATGGCTTTTTCTATGAGAGCGAGACCAGACCCGGCAAGTCACCGCTCCACGAGGCAGGGCTTTACTACCTGCAGGAGCCGAGCGCGATGGCGGTTGCGGCACTGGCAGGGGCAGAACCCGGGGAAAAGGTCCTGGATCTTTGCGCAGCGCCGGGAGGAAAGAGCACCATGCTCGCAGGAGAGCTTCTGGGAAAGGGCCTTCTTGTTTCCAATGAGATCAATCCGGGACGGGCGAAAATCCTTTCGCAGAATGTGGAACGGATGGGAATTGCCAACGCGGTGGTCACAAACGAGACGCCGGAAAAGCTGGCGGAGCGGTTCCCAGCCTTTTTTGACCGGGTGATCGTGGATGCGCCCTGCTCCGGCGAGGGAATGTTTCGGAAGGAGGAGCAGGCTCTTTCCATGTGGAGCCCGGAGAATGTGGAGCACTGCGCAGGGCGTCAGGCCGAGATTCTCGATCAGGCGGCGGTCATGGTAAAAAGCGGCGGATATCTTGTTTATTCGACCTGTACCTTCGCACCCGCGGAGGATGAGGACAGCGCGGAGAATTTCCGAAGACGCCATCCGGAATTTTTGCTGGTGGATCTTCCGGCAAAGCTCGGGGATTCCATGGAGGCGTTCGGATTTGACACCGGTCACCCGGAATGGTACGGAAGCTTTTCGTCGGAACACGGGAGGCAGGAGCCGGCCGGAGAGCTTAGAAGGACCATCCGTCTCTGGCCGCACCGACTGGAGGGCGAGGGGCATTTCCTTGCCGTCTTCCGGAAGGAAGGACAGCTGCAAAGAGAGGTGGTTCCGAGAGGAAGCGGCCTTTCGGCAGAATGCTGGGACAAACGGGGAAGTGCTTCCGGAAGGGCGGGAAAGCGCTGGAAAAAGGATGTTGACCGAACTGGTCAAGGTATGAAAAACAGGCAGGATTCCTGGAGCGGGGCAGATATGCTGGCGGCAGCAGAGAGCTTTGCAGAAGAAACGCTCCGGGAAGGGTGTCTCGAGCGCTATGCGGAGCTCTCCGCAAGCGGCGGAAAGCGCTTTGGCGATGATCTTTATCTGATGCCGTACGAGGCACAGATTCCTACAGACGGACTCCGGGTGCTCCGTCCGGGTCTGCAGATCGGAACGATGAAAAAGGGACGCTTTGAGCCATCTCATGCACTGGCGATGGCGCTTCGTCCGGAGGACGTACTGCGGTGCCTTGACCTTCCTGCGGAAGGCCGGGAGGCGGCTGCGTATCTTCGCGGGGAGACGCTGCCCTGCGACGCCTCATGGAAGGGCTGGATTCTGGTAGCCGCAAACGGCGTCTCCATGGGCTGGGGAAAGGCCTCCGGGGGCGTACTGAAGAACCATTATCCGAAGGGGTTAAGGAGATAGTCAGATGGATGGGAGAATAGGAAGGATATGATTTATCTGGATCACGCGGCGACTTGTCCGATGCGGGAGTGTTCGCTGGAACAGATGACAGAAGCGATGCAGAAGGTTTATGGGAATGCAAGCCCTTCTTACCCGATCGCACAGGAAGCAAAGGCAAAGCTCGATCAGGCGCGCAGTGTGCTTGCGGACACGATCGGCGCGGACTGGAAGGAAATCTTCTTCACCTCTGGAGGAACGGAGGGAGACAACTGGGCACTGACTGGTGCAGTGGAGGCAGGCCTTCCGGAACGACGGACGGGACATATCATCACGACACAGGTGGAGCATCATGCGGTGCTTCACACCTGCGCTTATCTGGAGAGCAGAGGGTATACGGTCTCGTATCTTCCGGTGGATGAGGAAGGCTTTGTATCCGGGGAGAGCCTGAGAAAGGAGCTGGAACGCCATCCTGATACCGTACTGGTGTCGGTCATGCTGGCAAACAACGAGGTTGGAACCGTGGAGCCGGTGCAGGAGCTCGTCCGCATCGTAAGAAACCGGGAGGAGGAGCTCCGGAATGCGGATGGCGAAGGTGCAGAGCCTGGGCGTGAATTTCGCAGAAAGCCAGCACGCCGGATCCTGTTCCACACGGACGCCGTGCAGGCCTATGGGAAGCTTTCCATTGATGTGAAGGAGCTGGACGTGGATCTTCTGTCTGTGAGTGCACATAAAATCGGAGGCCCCAAGGGCATCGGATTTCTGTACATCCGCAAGGGAACGAGAATCGGTTCGCTGATTCACGGCGGTGCGCAGGAGAGCGGACGGCGCGCCGGAACGGAAAATGTGCCGGCGGTCATTGGCTTTGCGGCAGCGGCAAAGGAGGCCGCAGCTGACAGGGAGAAGGAGAATGCAACGGTCCGGAGGCTCCAGCTCTTTTTCCGGGACCGCCTCCGTAAGGATGTGGAAGAGGCGTGCGGCATCCGGATGCTTTGGAACGGACCGGAGCCGGAAGAGACGGAGGAGCAGACCGGGACAAGACGTCTTCCCGGGAACGTCAGCGTTTCTTTTCCGGGATTTGATCAGAGAACGCTGCTGATCAATCTGGACCTTGCCGGAATCTGCGCCTCCGGAGGGAGTGCCTGCACGACGGGAGCACTGGATCCCTCCCATGTTCTGATGGCGATGACGAAAGATCTGCAGCGGTCCGCCGGCACACTTCGCTTCTCACTTGGCCCGGAGAATACCCGGGAAGAGATTGAGACAACCCTTCATGTGCTGACGGAAACGATGAAAAGAATTCAGCTATGTCCCAGAACGTCCAGTGAGGAATTGTAGTCATACGATACCGTAGGCAGAATCCGGGAGGAGAGTACTTCATAGCGGGGCGCATCTGCCGAAGCCGGATAGAGAACACGCAGAACCAGAAGGTATTCCTGCGTGTCTGTCATGGGAGAGGAGAACACGAGAACCGGGTTCTCCTCTTTTTGTGTGGAAGCAGCGGATGATGGGTCCGCAGATCGGAGAGAAGTGCCCTTTTCAGTGGAATCGCCGGTGGTTTTACTGACAGAAGCGGTGTTGGCAAGAATATTCTGCAGCTGGGAATGCCACGGGGAGGTTTCATCAGAAGGATCCACGCAGGCAGAAAAACGGCGGGCACCTTCGAAATAGTCCGATTCACCGGAGGCCGTCTCATAGAGAGCTTTGAGGTCGGCATCCACGCGCGCGGTAAATTCCACGCCGAGATTCTGCGCGGCGTAGTAGGCACTTGTCTGTTCGGCGTAGCGGTTTGTGAGACGGCTGTCCGCCTGTGCGCTGACGATCGAGAGCGCGGCGAAGCAGAGAAGACTGATGATGATCACGGTCATCAGAATAAGCGCGGCACCGCTCCCCAGGTGAAAGCGGTGCCGGCGGGAATTCTGCGCGGCCGCCTCCTGCTCGCTTTCAATGGCATATTCAATAGCACTGAGATTCTGTGAATTGCGAAAATCCATAACTTTCCCTCTGGTTCCGTCAGCTGCTTTACTGACATCAGTCGGTTGTCTCACTGACATCCGTCAGCTTCGAGTGTAGCGTTCCACATCCAACGAATAGCAGTTTTTTCCTGTTACCGATGCGGCTGCAAGCGATAGCATCGTGACATCGGGCGTGCTGCTCTCGTGAAGAGAGAGGGTGATGCAGAATGCGGCATCCCTGGCGGAAGGAAGAATCTCCCAGTTCTCGTCGTAATATAAAACAGAAGTTTCTGTCACCGCTGCATCCGCGGCAGTGGCAGCTGTCTGTGGCGCTTTATCCGCAGAATCTGGGAAGGCATTTCCCCGGCTGTCTGCGGTTTCCTGGTACAGAAGGATGGCGGAAGAAAGGCTCCCGTCGGAGGAGAGCCAGGCCTCTGCGAGGTTCTGGACCTCCCGGACGGCATTGGTCTTCGCGGCCGAGGCGGCGCTTAGATTGTGGGCATACAAATACAGACGGATGCAGACAACGGAAGAGAGCGCCAGATAGGCGGTTGCGATGATCAGCTCCAGAAGGAGAAGTGCAGATTGTGACAGATGCTTGACAGGTCGCTGTTTCATATATTTGCTCCACTGAGGCGACATAAACTGGGGCCTTAAGGGTCTTGGCGGAGGCGGAGCCTGTGCCCGCGCCCGCCCGTTGTAAAGGAAACAATCAGGTCGCCGGATCCGGAGGTACTCACGGTCATTTCATCCAGAGAGGCGACGGGACTTCCCGCCGCGGCAGACAGGGAGGTGTTGTCCTTTCTTGCGAGCAGCTCATACAGCTGTCCGTCGCAGCAGTAAAGATAGGTGCAGTATTCCTCTCCGTGGATGCTCTGGGACAAAATGACGGCATCCTGCCCGTCCAAAGTGCCGGAGGTGACGGCACCAAGGTCACGGTTTTGCCGGACCTTCTGCATCAGGTAGGCACTGGCTGTGCGTGCTTCGTCATTCCGGTTCATGGAGGAAAGCACATTTTCATAAACGCCGGTTCCCATGGAAATCAGAAGGACGCCGACCAGAATCAGCGAGGCGTAGAGAAGCAGAATGAACAGAAGAGAGGAAGTGTGGCGAAGTCGTTTTTTTCTCATGGCTGTGCCTCCCTGCCGGATGCGTCCTGTTCCAGAATGAAATATTCCGGACGGATGTTGGCGGCGACAGGCTGATAGGAGACATGAAACAGGCTCTCATCGTAGGTGAGGCCGTAGTGATCCTTCATGTACTGCAGGTCGGGGGGATACATTCCCTCCAGGGCGTAGCAGGACGTAATGGCGTGCTCCAGAGCATCGCGCAGGAAAAGCTCCTGATCTTTCCGGGTGCCGGATCCAAGACTTCCTGCCATGGCAGAGAACAGAAAGGTCCAGAACAGCACCAGCAAAAGAGCCAGAAGGAGCATGAAGTTGAAATGACCTTTTTTTCGTCTCATAAAGCAAAGCTTCCTTTGAGCTTAGCCGATGCTCGACATGATTCCCATCAGAGGGAGAATGACGGAAAGAAGAATGCCGCCGACCAGAATGGCAAGGAGTGCAACCATCGTGGGTTCAATGCGGGAGAGGGCGGCGTCAATGCGGCGATCTGTTTCCGTGCGGTAGTGGCGGGAAATGTAGCCCATCACGGTGTCGAGGTGACCGGTCATCGAGGCAACCTGGATCATACTGGAATAGAAGCTGGAGAAAACAGCAGCGCCTGCAAGGGCCTCAGAAAACGGAGTTCCCTCCTGCAGCGATCGGATGCAGGCATCAATTCGTGCAGCAACGGCGTCATTTTCCACAATATCCCGGCACATGGTGAGGGATTCGAAGGTGTCCATGCCGCTTGCCTGCGTAAGCTCCATGCCCGCGGCGAAACGGCTCAGCGCGATCTCCTCGGAGAGATTTTTGGTGAACGGGCACTTCTGAAGAAGACGGTGGAAATGCTTCTGTCCCCTTTGGGTACTATTGAAATAGAAAAAAAGAGCGGCAAGAACCAGAAGCAGTGTAATGAATACGGCATAGTAGCGGGAGAGTGCGCCGCTGACACTCATCAGCACGGCGGCAACACCGCTTACGGAGGTGCCGAGCTGGCGGAAAACCTGCTCGAAGATCGGAAGAACCCGGGAGAGCAGCACAATCACCAGAACGAACATCATCACCACCATGATCATCGGATAATAGAACGCGTCCCGGATGGAGCCTCGAAGCTCATTCTCCGCCTCATAGAAGGAGGACAGCGACGAGCAGACAGCATCGAGGCGGCCGGTCATTTCCCCGATTTTCAAAAGCTGCACGGCATAAAACGGGAAAAGACCGCTCTGCCGCACGGCCTCGGAGAGAGAGACACCGGTCATGACAAGGGATTGAAGAGCCCGGCAGGCATCCGCAAGATCCGTGTTGTCCTTGTCGCGAATCATGATGTCCAGCCCCTCTGCGGGTGTGATTCCCGCGCCAAGGAGCATCGAGAGCTGTTCAAAAGTATGAGAAAGCTGCTCCTCATTCAGGGGGCGAAGCTTTGTGGTCGCAGGACTTTGGGATTCCGGGGCCTTTGCGCCGGAAGACGGGGATACAGCCATAGAGTCCTCTCTTTCTTACTGAAATTTAATACAGGTAGCAGGTTCGGTACTGGGTTCCGTCCGAGATGAATTTCTTCACCTCTCTCGAGCTTTCGGTGGAGGCAAGGGTTGGATCCATCAGGGACCAGTCGGTGCCGTCGAACTGTATGATGCCGTTCACCCAGCCGATCTCTTCAATATAGGTACTGATCCAGGCGTGATAGGTGGTTCCGGCATAGCCGATTTCAAGCCTTGTCGGAATGCGCTGACTGCGGAGCATGGCTGCCATCAGCGCGGAATAGTCGAAGCAGATTCCCTTCCCGCTTTCAAGCACCTCATCCACATCCGGAAGATAACCGCTCTCTACGTTTTTTGCCTCGTCCCAGTCGTAGGAGACATGGTTAATCACATAGTCATAGATCAGTGTGACGGCGTCCAGGTCCGTGTCCGCGGGGGTGACGATCTCAGCAGCCTTTTCCACGGCCTTGGTACCTGTGGTGAACCAGACATACTGATTGGGGTAGAGAAACGGCAGGTATTCATTCTCCAGTGATACAGAAAGCGTTGTCTGATATTCCGTTGCGTACAATGTGTTCTCCACGTTGGTGTAAACGCCGATGCTGTAGTCTCCGCTCCCGTCGGAAAAAGGAAAAACCTGCAGGCTCCCGTCGGAGGGAAGATCATAGGTGTAGGTGATCTGGTCCTTGGTCACGACCTGGAGCTTTACCTTGTCAGAATCACCAGTATAGGACGCGCAGAAATATCCATCCCTGGCATTTGAGACATCAAGAGAGACATCCCTTGTACCGAGAACGGACGTCCCGGGCGCCTTTGGAGTAAGAACCCTGGGTGTATGCTCTCTTGTCCCGTGCATGGAGGACGCATCCGGAGAAACGGAGGCTTTCCTGCCGCAGCCGGAAAGAAGTACGGCAAGGCAAAGGCCGGTCAGGACGGCCTTTGCCTTTGAAATCATCGGAATCCGGTTTCTCGGGAAAAAATGCATTTCCTTTTCGCCTGCCTTTCTGTCTGCGGAGTCTGGCTCCTGCAGGCGGCTCCGGCTGTTGATTTTTCATATACCGGAATGCTCTTATTATACGCAATCTGCCGGTAAAACCCAACAGCTACAACAGGGAAAGGAGAGAAAACCAAAGAGCCAGAATCGTTACCGGAACCGTTACCATCGTTGAAAATAAAGGAAACGGCACCGTTGACGGACCATAGGGGGTCTGCTATAATCTGATCTTGGACGCGCAGGAGGGGAGAAAGCCCGCGCAGTCCGAATACAGCTTTCGCCCGCATGCCGGGGAACGTTCCGGTCAACACGTGAGACAGGAAAGCCTTTGGATGCAGGGGCAGAAAAGAGAGGAAAGGTACATTATGAAGAACGTAGTAGTAGGTCAGTCCGGCGGCCCTACAGCCGTCATCAACTCCTCCATCGCTGGTGTGTATGCGGGTGCCAAGGCAGCAGGCGCCGAGCATGTATACGGCATGATTCACGGAATCGAGGGCTTCCTTCAGGACAAGCTTGTCGATCTGGACAAGTATCTGGCAGATCCCATGGGAATTGAGCTTCTGAAGAGAACTCCTTCCGCATTCCTCGGCTCCTGCCGTTTCAAGATGCCGAAGATTGAAGGACATGAGGATGTTTACGAGAATGTCTTCAAGATCATGGAAGAGCATGACATTGACACCCTGTTCTACGCAGGCGGCAATGACTCCATGGATACGGTTAAGATGCTGAGCGACTATGCGAAGGAGCATGGCAAGAGCGAGCTCTTCATGGGTGTTCCGAAGACCATCGACAATGACCTGCCGGTTACGGATCACTGCCCGGGCTATGGCTCTGCGGCGAAGTATATCGCAACCACGCTGAAGGAAATTATCCGTGACAACGAGTCCTTCGGTGCTGCAAAGCCCACCATTGTTATTGCAGAGATTATGGGACGTGATGCAGGATGGCTGACCGCAGCAGCAGCTCTGGCAAAGGGCGATGACTGCAGCGGCGTAGATGCAATTTATCTTCCTGAGAGAGTCTTTGATGTTGATAAGTTCCTGGACAAGGTCGATCACCTTTCGAAGACCAAGAGATCTGTTGTGATCGCAGTTTCCGAAGGACTGAAGCTGGCAGACGGACGCTACGCTTGTGAGCTCGGCGATGCTTCCGACAAGGTAGACGCTTTCGGACACAAGCAGCTCTCCGGAACCGCTACGGCACTCTGCAAGCTGGTTGGCGAGCGCACCGGCTGCAAGACCCGTGCCATCGAGTTCTCCACCATGCAGAGAGCAGCTACGCACATTGCTTCTCTGACCGATATCAATGAGGCCTTCACGGCAGGCAAGATGGCGGCTGAGGCAGCTGCACAGGGCGAGACCGGTGAGATGGTGATCTTTAAGAGAGTTAACACGGAGGCAGAGCCGTACCGCATTGAGTTCTCGAAATTTGACATTCACCAGATCGCAAATGGCGTGAAGAACGTTCCCACGGAGTGGATCAACGAGGAAGGCGATGACCTGACCGAGGATTATGTGAAGTATGCACGTCCTCTGATTCAGGGCGAGCTTCTTCCGTTCTGGGTAGACGGCACACCGCGTCATCTCGTCATGGAAGAGCTGAAGGAATTCTAAGTTTGAAAGTGACATCGATATGTCACTTTCAAACAGCAGCATCGGTGCTGACGCACCGGCTGCCGCATTCGGCAAAACCGCCTGCGCGGATTTTGCTGAATGCGGGGGTATAAGTTTGCAGGTGCCGGAGGGTACGTTTCAGCCCTCCGGTTCTTTTTTAAAATGAGTCGGAAACGTTACCGGTAAAGTTACCGGAACGAGGGGACGCGAAACGCCGGTTTTCACCAGACGGGAAAAGCGCTACAATCCAGAGTGATCTGCGGGCAGACGGCGGGAATGCAGAAATACGTGCTGCTGAAAAGCACTGCAGAGAAGATGGGGGATTTGGGGTGTCCGGCACATCAAGGAAGGAGAACAGCAGATGAAAACACAGCCTACCAACATGCAGAGAGATATCCTTGCACTGAATATGGAAGAACAGCTGCAGGAGCTTGCCTCGGATAAATACGGGAAGACCGTTGCGGCCTGCACCAATGAGGAGCTTTACTATGTGATTCTCGATTACTGCAAGCGCCTTCTTGCCGTCACGGAGAGAAATGTCGGCGAGAAGAAGGTTTATTACATTTCCGCGGAGTTTCTGATCGGAAAGCTTCTTTCCAACAACCTGATCAATCTGAAGATTTATGACAAGATGAACGAGATCCTTGCAAGGAACGGAAAGAACCTTGCGGAAATCGAGGAAGTGGAGCCGGAGCCGTCTCTTGGAAACGGCGGCCTGGGCCGCCTTGCGGTGTGCTTCATGGATTCCATTGCAACGCTTGGACTCCCGGGCGAGGGAATCGGCCTGAATTATCATTACGGCCTGTTCCGTCAGGTGCTGGACGATCACCTGCAGAAGGCTAAGAAGGACCCTTGGATTGAGCCGGATTCCTGGGAGATAAAAAGTGACGTTTCCTTTGATGTGTACTTTGGCAAACGGAAGGTAACGTCCCATATGTATGACATTGATGTCATCGGATACGACGCGGGCGTCAACAAGCTCCGCCTGTTCGACGTGGACACGGTGGATGATTCTCTGGTAAAAGAAGGGATCACCTTCGACAAGGATGAAATTGAGAAAAATCTGACGCTGTTCCTGTATCCGGACGATTCGGACGAGAAGGGAAGGCTTCTTCGGATTTATCAGCAGTATTTCATGGTCAGCAACGCGGCACAGTGGATTCTGCATGAGATGAAGGCGAAGCAGTACGATTTGCGGCATCTGTATGATCACGCAGTCATCCAGATCAATGACACGCATCCGACGCTGGTGATTCCGGAGCTGATCCGGATCCTGACGGAGGAGAAGGCGCTGTCCATGGACGAGGCCATCGAGGTGGTATCGAAGACCTGCGCCTATACGAATCACACCATTCTGGCGGAGGCACTGGAGACCTGGCCGATGGAGTATCTGGAGAAGGTGGTTCCGCAGCTGGTTCCGATCATCCGGGAGCTCGACCGCCGCATCCGCGCAAAGTACAAGGACCCGGATGTTCAGATCATTGACAAGGATAATAAGGTCCATATGGCCTTCATTGACATTCACTACGGCTTCTCCGTCAACGGCGTGGCGGCCATCCACACTGAAATTTTGAAGGACACGGAGCTTCATAAGTTCTATGAGCTGTACCCGGAGAAATTCAACAACAAGACGAACGGCATTACCTTCCGCAGATGGCTTCTGTCCTGCAACCATGAGTTGGCGAATTTCCTGTCAGAGACGATTTCCGATGCGTACAAGAAGGACGCAAACCGCCTGGAGGATCTTCTGCAGTATAAGAACGACGCAGCGGTTCTGGAGCGCATTGGAGAGATCAAGAAGAACAACAAGCTTGCCTTAACGGACTATATCCGGGAGCATGAGGGCGTGGAGCTCGATCCGAACGGAATTTTCGATATCCAGATCAAGCGACTGCATGAGTATAAGCGCCAGCAGATGAATGCGCTGTACATCATTCACAAATATCTGGAGATCAAGAACGGCAAAAAGCCCATCCGTCCACTGAACTTTATTTTCGGCGCGAAGGCGGCGCCTGCTTATATCATCGCACAGGACATTATTCACCTTCTGCTGGTTCTGCAGGACATCATCAACAACGATCCGGACGTGAATCCGTACATGCATCTTGTTTTCGTGACGAACTACAACGTGACCTACGCGGAGAAGCTGATTCCGGCCTGCGAGATTTCCGAGCAGATTTCTCTGGCATCCAAGGAGGCTTCCGGAACCTCCAACATGAAGTTCATGCTCAACGGCGCGGTGACGCTTGGAACGGCGGACGGCGCGAATGTGGAAATCCACCAGATGGTCGGGGATGACAACATTTATATGTTCGGCATTGATTCCGAGACCGTCATTGAGCATTACCGTAAGGCGGATTATGTCTCCCGGGACTATTATGAGAAGAGCCCGGTGATCAAGGAAGCCGTGGACTTTATCGTGGGCCCCCAGTGCATGAAGCTTGGCCACAAGGAGAATCTCGAGCGTCTGTACAAGGACATTCTGAACAAGGACTGGTTCATGGCCCTGATCGACCTCGAGGATTACATCCGGGTGAAGGATCAGATGTTTGCCGACTATGAGGATCGGAAGCACTGGAACCAGATGAGTCTTGTCAACATCGCAAAGGCTGGATTCTTTTCCAGTGACCGCACGATTGAGGAGTACAACCGCGACATCTGGAAGCTGAAATAATCCAGCGGCTTCGGAACTTCATTTCTGTCAGATGCAGGAAAGACAAGAGAACCGTTCGATCGGAATAAGGAAATACAGAAAGAAAGCTATGGATATGGACTTGTTTGATTATATGCGGGAGAAGAACACAGAAAAGGAGTCTCCTCTTGCGGCGAGGCTCCGCCCGCGGACGCTCGATGAAGTGGTGGGGCAGCAGCACATCATCGGCAAGGACAAGCTTCTCTACCGCGCGATCAAGGCGGATAAGCTGGGGAGCGTGATTTTCTACGGCCCTCCGGGAACGGGAAAAACCACGCTCGCCCGCGTGATTGCGAATACGACCTCGGCGGAATTCTGCCAGATCAACGCAACCTCGGCGGGCAAGAAGGACATGGAGGAGGTCGTCGCCAGGGCGAAGAACCGCCTTGGCGGCTACGGGAAGAAGACGATTCTGTTCATCGACGAGATCCATCGTTTCAACAAGGGACAGCAGGACTATCTGCTTCCCTATGTGGAGGATGGCACGATCACGCTGATCGGCGCAACGACAGAGAATCCGTACTTTGAGGTGAACAGCGCTCTGATCTCAAGATCCATGATTTTCGAGCTGAAACCCTTGACTTCTGCGGATATCCGGGAACTTTTGACCAGAGCGGTCAACGACCCGGAACGGGGGATGGGAAGCTATCACGCGGTGCTGGATGAGGATGCGCTGGAGTTTCTCTCCGAGATCTCGGGAGGGGATGCCAGGCATGCTCTGAATGCCATTGAGCTTGGTATCCTGACGACAGAACGGTCGAAAGAGGACGGGAAGATCCACATCACGCTGGAGGTTGCGCGTGAGTGCATCCAGAAACGTGTTGCGCGCTATGATAAAAAAGGTGATAATCACTACGATACGATTTCTGCCTTTATCAAGAGCATGCGCGGCTCCGATCCGGATGCTGCGGTCTATTATCTGGCCCGGATGATTGAAGCGGGAGAGGAGCCAGAGTTCATTGCCAGACGGATCATGATCTGCGCGGCGGAGGATGTCGGCAACGCGGATCCGAATGCGCTGCGCGTGGCAACGACGGCAAGTCTTGCCGCAGAGCGCATCGGCTGGCCGGAGTCGCAGATTATCCTCGCGCAGGCGGCGGAGTATGTGGCGACGGCACCGAAGTCCAACACAGCCTGCGAGTCCATTTTTGCGGCAAGGAAGCTCGTACAGGACACCGGAGATCTTCCCATTCCGCCGTATCTGCAGGACGCACACTATCAGGCGGCAGCGGATCTGGGCCGTGGGATCGGCTATGAGTACGCGCACTCGTACGAGGAGCATTACGCCGGGCAGCCGTGCCTTCCGGAGAAGCTCCGCGGAACGCGGCTCTATCAGCCCTCGGAGAATGGCTATGAACAGACGATCCGTGCGAGGATGGCTCACCTGACGGGCGACCCACGCTATACAGAGAAGGAAGAAGGACTTCCGCGGGATGGCGGGTAAAGGACAAATTTTTTACGATCATTGATCTAAGGAAAAGGGGGAACAAAATGGCAACCAACGCAGAGAAGGCATTAAAGCTTCATGAGGAATGGAAGGGGAAGATTTCAACGGAGGCGAAATGTGAGGTCAAGACCAGAGAGGATCTGGCGCTTGCCTATACGCCTGGAGTTGCTGAGCCCTGCAAGGTGATTCATGAGGATCCGAAGGCTGCCTACACCTATACGCTGAAGCAGAACACCATCGCGGTTGTCAGTGACGGTTCCGCGGTCCTGGGTCTTGGCAACATCGGGCCGGAGGCCGCGATGCCAGTCATGGAGGGCAAGGCAGTCCTCTTCAAGGAGTTCGGCGGTGTCAATGCCTTCCCGATCTGCCTGAAGACGCAGGACGTGGATGAGATCGTGGAGACGGTGCAGCGCCTGGAGCCCACCTTCGGTGGCATCAACCTGGAGGATATCAGCGCACCTCGCTGCTTTGAAATCGAACGCCGTCTGAAGGAGACCATGAATATTCCGGTTTTCCACGATGATCAGCACGGCACGGCGATCATTGTTCTTGCCGGCATCATCAATTCCCTGAAGATCACCGGGAAGAAAAAGGAAGACTGCCGCATTGTCGTCAACGGCTCCGGAGCCGCGGGCATTGCGATCAGCAAGCTCCTTCTGCGCTACGGCTTCCGGCATCTGGTTCTGTGTGACTCCAAGGGCATTATCAGCCGTGATCGTGAGAATCTGAACTGGATCAAGAAGGAGATGCTGGAGACCACCAATCTGGACAATCAGAACGGATCTCTTGCGGATGCACTGAAGGGGGCGGACATTTTCATCGGTGTCAGTGCTCCGAACAGTGTGACAGAGGAGATGGTCCGTTCGATGAACCAGGACGCAATTCTCTTTGCGATGGCCAATCCGGTTCCCGAGATCATGCCGGATCTTGCGAAGAAGGCAGGTGCCCGCATCGTCGGAACAGGACGCAGTGACTTCCCGAATCAGGTCAACAATGTTCTCGTGTTCCCGGGAATTTTCAAGGGTGCACTGGAGGGAAAGGCCCGCCAGATCACGGAAGAGATGAAGCTGGCGGCGGCAGAGGCGCTTGCCGGCATTGTGTCGGATGAGGAGCTGAATGAAGAATTCATTCTGCCGGAGGCCTTCAATCCGAAGGTTGCGGAAGTGGTGTCGGCAGCGGTGAAGGACAACATTACAGAAGAGAACAGGCTGTTCTGATGGAAGCGGTTGCGATTTATAAGTTAATTATTCTGTACATGCTGGACCGCGCGGGTGGGGAGCTTACCATGCCGCGCACCAGCTCTTTTCTGATTGAGAACGGATACGCGAATTTCGAGACGCTCCTGCAAACCTATGAGGAGATCGAGAAAAACGGATTTGTGGAAGAGCGCAGCATGGGCGGCAAAACCTTTCTTCAGATCACGGAGGAGGGAGAGGAGACGCTCGGCTTTTTCGCAGATCAGCTTCCGGACGGCATTAAGCAGCAGGTTCGGACCTATCTGAAGGATATGGGGCGGGAGATCACGAACGAGGAGTCCATTCTGGGTGAATACTACCGCTCGACCTTTGGCGATTACACGACACACCTTGTCGTGAAGGAAAGCGGGCATCCGATTGTCTCTCTGGACCTGTCGGTTCCGGACGAAGAAGCGGCGAAGAAGGTCGTGACAGGCTGGAAAGAGAAAAGCAGCGAAATCTATCAGAAGCTTGTGGAGATGCTGATGGAGTAGAAATCAAATGAAAAACCTTGTATTCAATGAGCACTCACTCATTAAAATACAAGGTTTTTTATTCTGCCGCCAGCGGGAATCGAACCCGCACTCTGTTGCCAGAACGGGATTTTAAGTCCCGCGCGTCTACCAGTTCCGCCATGGCGGCATACCATCTCTATCATGATACGCGACTGCAAATTGATTTTCAAGGACTTTTTCTCTGACAGGGACATGCCTTCATCAGGATTCTTTTAATGGAACAATCGCCAGCGTTTTCCCGAGAGGGCGCAGCAGCCGCATGACAGTATCGATGCTGGGACAAGATTTCCCGCTTTCAATCCGGGCGATTGCAGGCTGCCGGATGCCGGTCAGGCGTTCGAGGTCCCGCTGAGACAGGCCTTCCGACTGTCTTGCCTGAATGAGTTCTCCGATTAAAGCAACGCGAAGTTTGCTTTCTTCAATTTCCTCGGGAGTAAAAAGTTCTTTCTGCAGATCGTTCCAGGATTCGCCGATAGCAGGGTTATTCTGAAGTGTTGTGTCCATATTGTCTGCTCCTTTCTTTGATTTCTGACAACTCTCTTTGGGCCTTCTGGATTTCACGGCGTGGTGTTTTGTTGGTTTTCTTTGTGAACTGATGAAGGATAATGAAACTTTCGTCTATCCATGCCGCGAAGAGAAAACGATCTCGAAGTGGACGAAGCTCCCAGATCTCACCTTCCAGATGTTTTACATAAGGCGCTCCGATTCTTGTACCGTATTGCTGTAGGATTCCGAAAAAGTCGCTGATCTTGTTTAATTTGATGCGGCTGTCTTTATCTGTCTGATTTTTGAGGCCGCGGATATATTCGGCTGCCGGGGAACAACCATGACTGTCACGATAGAACACGATGTTGTACATGGGACTCCTTTCTTATAATAACAAATATGTTATCAAACATCAACTGTGGTTAGGCGCGCAAACGCGGCAAAAGATCGTAGGATTGAAAAGGTTCAGGGAAAATTTAAAGGAAGATCGCTGGTCTGCTTCCATAAACTGGTAAACAGGAAGATATGCAGATTTCGTAAAAGAATGGATGAATCCGGATTTATGAAGCGGCGTGAACGGATTCGATGTTATTATGAATATAACATAAACTTTGATGCGTAAGAAGAGGCTGAGAAACAGTAATGTTTAGCAAGCTTCTGACCTCCCTGACGTGATAGTAAAAGAGTTGGAACGGTTTAGAGGAGCAATTTCGTGAATTATCAGAACACCCTCGAAATGATTGAACATGACGGCATCCTGCCGGTGAAGATTTTTCATTATGTCAGAACCGGAAAGATTCCTGCGGGTGTCGTCATGCCGCACTGGCATCAGGATCTGGAACTGGATTACATGATTGACGGCGCCGCGCTGATGAAGATCGGAAGTCGGGCGGTCGAGGTCGAAAGCGGCCAGATGCTCCTCATCAACAGCGGAGATATTCACTCGTCTTATCATTCGGCAAAGGGCGAGGAGCGGGAATCGTATACCGTTCTCTACGACCTTTCCTTTCTGCGGAAATACTGCCCGCAGGCGGACAGGATCCGTTTCTGCGAGACCTTCTCCGAAGAGCAGAGTCGGCACATCCGGGGAATTCTGGATGAAATGGTTCGTCTGGAACAGGAACATGGACGCGTCGGCATTGATTTGTACCGACTGAAGATCACCATTTCCGGTATGCAGATTTTCACTTATCTGGCGGAGCACTGTGTGGAGGAATTCCCGATTTCCTGTCACCCGAACGGTCGGAAATTCGAAAACGTAAACCGCGCGATCAATTACCTTCATGAGCACTATGACAGAAGCATTACCCTGCGGGAGACCGCGGAAAACTGCGGGCTGGATGAAGCCTACCTCTCCCGATCCTTCCATGAACTGACGGGAGAGTGTTTTCATGATTATCTTCAGATCATGCGGCTGGACCATGCTTATCTGATGCTGCTGGAGAATCCCTCCTGCACCGTGACAGAGGCGGCGTTTCAGAGCGGATTTCCCAATCTGAAATCCTTCATTTCCACCTTTCGGCATTACTACGGAGATACTCCCGGGAAGCATTTCCGGGGGAGCACTTCCGGGTAACTCTGGTTTATGATTTCGAACGATTCAGAATCATAACCCAGAATAACACTTCCGAGTAACCTGATCGAAAATATCAAATAATGACATAAATCAAAGGCGAGACAAGTCAAATTATTCATATCTGGAACAAATCAAAACCAATATAATTGCCTAAAAATGCTGCATGGCAGATCCATGGAACGAAGTTTGCGGCCTGGGACAGGAAGGCCTGAGCCACTGGGCAACCGATCCTGTTTTCAAGGAAATGGTGAACAACGATATGCTGGTAGATCTGACCGGCGAGGACTTTATGAAGAATGTGAAGCCCGAAATGCTGGCACAGACGGAGTATGATGGAAAAGCATACTGCCTGCCGATTTCCACGAATGCAGCCGGAATTTTCTACAATAAGGATATCTTCAAACAGAATGGAATCGAGGTTCCGACCACGTATGAGGAGCTGATTGCGGACTGCAAGAAATTAAAAGAAGCGGGAGTGACACCGTTTGCGTTCTTCAATCAGGACTCTCATTCCGGCCAGGCACTGGAGGTTCTGGAAGTCAGTGATCTTCCGGATGAAGAAGAGGTATTCGCCAAGATTTACGATGGATCGGCAAAGGTTTCCGACTATGACGGATTCCGCAGTGCGGCGCAGAAGATCGTTGAGCTGAATCAGTACGCGCAGGAGGATCCGTTCGGCACGACCTACGAGCAGGCGATCTCCGACTTTGCAAACGGCAAGACAGCGATGATCATCGGCGGAATCTGGATGATTCCTACGATCAATGAGGACAACCCGGAACTGAATTATTCCACCTGTGCTTTCCCGGCAAGTGAAGGAATGACGACGAAAGTGCCGTATCAGAACGACCACTGCCTTGCCATCAGTACTACCTGCAAGAACAAGGATGCGGCGCTGAAGTTCCTGGCGTTCATGGCCGAAAAGGAGAATGCGCAGTACTATGCGGATCAGGATGGCTCTCCGTCTTATATTGAAGGCGTGGAGACGACCAATGAGGCCAGTGCACCTCTCCTGAAGTATTTCGAAACGGGCAGTGATATCGCACTGTGGCCGGATCAGCTGTGGCAGCCCGGAATGTATGACACGATGAACAGCTATGCGGATGAACTGGTCCAGAGCGGTGATGTGGATGCCTATCTGGAGAACATCCAGAGTGTCCTTAGTGGCCAATAAGGTGAAGATTTTCATCAATCACGAACATGTGATTACAGCTGAAGCCTGTCACAAGGCTTCAGCTGTTTTTGAAGGAGTTACTCATGAGAAACAGCGACAGATCTTTCCCTTGCCAACAACAGCGGGGAACAAAACTCACGACGCGGGCGGTCTTTTTCCTTTTTACGCTCCCAGCGGTTCTTCTATACCTGTATTTCATTGTGTATCCGCTTCTGAACGGATTGTATTACAGCCTGACGGATTGGAACGGCATTGGAAGATCTTATCAGTTTGTGGGGCTTGCCAATTATTACAAGATTTTTCATGATAAGACTTCACTGTCTGTAGTAGGAAGAACGTTTCTGTATACCCTCCTTCTGACGGTAATCTGCACGGCACTCTCAGTTTTTCTGGCTTTGCTTTTGAATCGGGAGATGAAGGGAAAGAGTATCTTTCGCTCTATTTATTTCTTCCCGGCAGTGCTCTCGAGCATTACCATTGGTTTGATTTTCAATCAGATTTATAACGGTCTTCTTCCGCAGGTTGGGGCGGAGCTTGGAATCGGGGCTTTGTCGCATTCCCTTCTTTCCAGTGGAAAAACAGCAATGTGGGCTATTTTGTTTATCAACATATGGCAGGGGACGGCATTGCCGACGGTCATTGCAATCGCCGGTCTTCAGGCTATTCCGACAGAAATCAGGGAATCTGCGAAGATGGATGGAGCAAATGCCTGGCAGCAGTTCTGTCATGTTACGCTTCCTCTGCTGATGCCGACCGTCTCCGTCATTATCATTCTGAATGTGCGGTCCGGCCTTATGGTCTTCGACTACATCAAGGCGACCACGGACGGAGGTCCCGGCTTTGCCACCATGTCGATTGCAATGGAGATTTATAAGCATGCATTTACGGACATGAAGTTTGCTTATTCATCGGCGGAGTCCACGGTCACCTTCCTTCTGATTACGGTCATTGCCATCATTCAGCTGTGGTGTTCCAGGGAAAAGGAGTGAGAAATGAACAATACAATGCAATTGGATCTGAACGAACAGGAAAAGAAAAAGAAAGTACTTGTCCAGGCCCTTTGCTATCTAATCCTGGTGATCGGGCTGGTTTTGATTGTGTTCCCGATGTACCTGACTCTGGTGACAGCGCTGAAATCCCCGGAGGAGACCTCCCGAAACTTTTTCGCATTGCCATCCTCCTTGTATCTGGAGAACTTCAGTCAGGTGATTCATAAGGCGAATTTCTTTTATTACATCCGGAATTCGCTTCAGATTACGGTATTTTCACTTCTAGGGATTTCGTTCATCGTTCCGTTAATTTCCTATGCGGTGGCGAGAAACATGGACCGCGTCTATTACAAGCTGATCTATGTGCTGTTTGTGTCTGGCGCCTTCATTCCGTTTACGATTCTGATGGTGCCGCAGATCAAGCTGATGAGCATGCTCCATCTGATGAGCAGCTGGGGGCTGATTCTCCTGTACTGGGTGTATTCCCTGTCGGAGGGCCTTCTTCTGACGGTGAGCTTTATCCAGAGCGGAATCCCGAAGGAGATCGAAGAGGCTGCCTACATTGACGGGGCAGGTGTGTTCTATACTTTTGCCAGGATTGTCTATCCGATGATGAAGCCGATCATCGTCTCGGTTATCATCATGGATGCATTGTGGATCTGGAATGATTTCCAGCTGCCGCTCCTTATGCTGAATTCCAGCCAGAAGCTGTGGACGCTGCCGCTGTTCCAGTACAACTTCCAGTCAAAGTACACCGTTGCATACAACCAGGCCTTTGCGGCGTTTCTTCTCAGCATCGTGCCGATCATGATTTTCTATCTTCTGATGCAGAAGCAGATCATGGAAGGACTGGCTGCGGGCGCGGTGAAGGGCTGATCCGGAGGTGCAGCGAAGAGCCAATTGGGGAAAATTTGAAAATGATCTTTTGATTTTCCCCAAAAACTGAGTTATAAATATAGGGCAGCCAGTAATTTTGAGTCAGTCCGATGGACGCTCATTCGGAAAGGAAAATCCGACAGCAGAAGCGGAACAGCAAACTGAACAGCATAAGATCAACAGCGTGTAGCCATTGGCATAAATCCAGCCGGTGACCGCACGCTGTTTTTGTTATGCCGCATTCGGTAAAACCGCCTTCGCGGATTTTACCTTAAGGAGGTATGGAAATGGAAGAAGCAAGCAGTCAGTTTTTAGGGGAGGCGCCGATTGGCAGTCTGATGCGCAAATATGCTGTCCCCTGCATTATCTCACTTCTGGTGGGAGCACTTTATAACATCGTTGACCAGATTTTTATTGCAAATGCCTCGTATCTGGGATCCTATGGCAACGCGGCGAATACAGTCGTGTTTCCCCTGACGGTTATCGCATTGGCAATTGCGGTTATGATTGGAGACGGGTGCTGCGCCTTTGTCAGCCTCAGCCTTGGCAAACAAGAACCGGAAACCGCCAGAAAGAGTGTTGGGAATTCCATCCTCATGGTCATTGCCAGCAGTCTGATTCTGACAGTTCTGTATCTTGCTTTTATGAATCAGATTCTGTCCATGTTCGGAGGCACAGTCAACGCAGAAACCTTCCGGCATTCCAGAGAGTACTTTTTCTACATTACGCTGGGGATTCCTTTTTACATGTTTGGACAGGCACTGAATCCGATTATCCGTTCGGATGGGAGTCCGAGATTTGCCATGGCTTCCACATTGGTGGGGGCGGTCCTGAATATTATTCTGGATCCCATCTTCATCTTCTGTTTCCGATGGGGAATGATGGGAGCCGCTGTAGCGACGGTGGTTGGACAGATTGTAACAGCCGTTCTGGCGGTCTGGTATATTGTGCATATGAAGCAGGTAAAGCCTTCCGGTACAGACTTCAGGCTGAGCGGCAGGATCTGCAGAAGAACATTGCTGCTTGGAATTACAAGCTTCCTGTCGCAGATATCGCTGGTAGCGGCCATGGCAGCCATCAACAATATGATCCGCAAGTACGGGGCGATGGACGAGGTGTTCGGGCAGGAGCAATATGCGCAGATTCCCATGGCAGTCGTTGGCATTGTCATGAAGTTTTTCCAGATCGTGATCTCCATTGTGGTTGGCATGGCAGCGGGATGCATTCCGATTGTCGGATTTAATATGGGAGCCGGAAAGAAAAAACGGGTTCGCGAGCTGTTCACAAGGCTTTTGCTGTCCGAAGCGATGGTTGGTGCCACTGCACTTTTCATTGTGGAGGTATTTCCAAAGCAGCTGATCGGCATTTTCGGTGCGGCAAATGAAAGCACCTATTATACGGAATTTGCCCTGAAGGCGTTCCGAATTTATCTATGCATGATGGTGCTTGCATGTGTGAATAAGGCATGCTTTATTTTCCTCCAGGCAATGGGAAAGGCCGTGGAGTCAACCATGCTCTCTATGGTACGAGAGATTGCGTTCGGCGTCGGCTTTGCATTGCTGCTGCCTCTTTTCTTCGGGCTGAACGGTGTCCTGTATTCCATGCCGCTGTCGGATGCTTTGACCTTTGTTCTCGCTGTGATTCTGATTAGAAAGACGTACCGCGAGCTTACGGAAAGTATATAATGGGTCTGTAAAGGGAAAACGAAGCTCATTCTGCAAAGTGCTGGACCGCACCCTGGATGAACTGCTTTGGAAGAAGCTGTGATCGGAGAGGATCCTATGATAAAGCTTTTGGGAAAAGTATTTGGGACCGAAAAAGTGAAGATTTATGAGAAACGCGGAGCCAGAAAGGAATGGACGGCGCTGAAGGAGGCCCTGAAGGCAGCGGGAATTCGTAAAACAGAGGCCAATGCATTTCAAAAGGAGCCCGGGCCTGTGACCTGTGGCTGCTCGTTGGACAATCGGGACTTCGGACAGGGCGGAAGAATCGACCGCGATATGTATAACATCTATGTCCGGGCGGAGGACGAAGCCGCGGCAAGAGCGGTTATGGAGCGCGTGTTGTCAGTAAGCGGGAAATGACGAGGAATAGGAAATGTCAGCAGTTAAAGTAAGAGAATATCTGGAAGAACGAGGCCTGGAGGACCGGATTACAACACACACAGAGACGATTGATACGGTGGAGCATGCGGCGCAGCAGATTGGCTGCAGCGAGGCGGAGATTGCCAAAACACTGTCTTTTCTGGTGGATGCGAAGCCGGTGATTGTAGTCATGGCAGGAGATACCAGAGTCAACAGCTCGAAGTTCAAGGCACAGTTTCATGAGAAGCCGCATATGATTCCACGGGAGGATGTGGAACGGATCACCGGAGATCTCCCCGGAGGAGTGTGTCCGTTTGCGATTCCTGCGGGAATTCCGATCTGGCTGGACATTTCTCTGAAGAGATTTGAACAAGTACATCCGGCGGGAGGTGATGAATTTACCTCAGTAGCTATGACGCCGGCAGAGCTGGAAAAGGCTTCCGGGGCTATTGGCTGGTGCGATGTCTGCAAGGGCTGGCTGCCGGAGTGATGGGCGCTGCCGCATTCGGCAAAATCGCTGCACGCTGCCAACAGAGAGAATTCGCCTCCGTGGGGCAGAAATGGTATCATAGTGGGAACGCCGGAAAGGCACATCGTATTGATAGAAAGGGACAAGATGGATCAGAAGAAAATACAAGAAATTATTGCAAGCTGTGATCACACCTTGCTGAAGGTGGATGCCACCTGGGAGCAGATCCGGGAAATCTGCGAGGATGCCGTGCGGTTCGGAACGGCGAGCGTCTGTATTCCGCCGGCCTATGCGAGGCAGGCCGTGGAATATCTGAATGGACGCATTCCGGTTTGCGTCGTAATCGGCTTTCCGAATGGCTATTCCACTACGGCCTCCAAGGTATTTGAGGCGAAGGATGCCATCTCGAACGGCGTGTCTGAGGTGGGCATGGTCATCAATGT
>CALEFO010000042.1 GCA_937877165.1 uncultured Lachnospiraceae bacterium
GAAATTGGGCCGCTTGGCGGCACCAATTCGTGTTTGAATGCGATCGCATTCAAACTTTGCCGCCTCACTTTGTAAGGTAAAATCCCCGGTACCATTCGGCAAAGCTCCGAAGGCCTGTCCGAAGATCAATTCCCGGGCGATAGCCGTAGTCGCGCTCCAGTGCCTGCGTATCCGCATAGGTCACGGGAACATCGCCCGGCTGCATCGGCACCAGCTCCTTGTGTGCCTCAAAGTCATAGTCCTTCGGAAGAACCTCTGCACGCACCAGCTCCTCCTGCAGAATTGTCACGAAATCAAGAAGATTCACCGGTCTTCCTCCGCCGATGTTATAGACCGCATACGGAGGAAGCGGAAGCCCGTCCTCACCGCTTCGCTTTTCCGGCGCTCCCTGCATCACGCGTACAATTCCCTCCACGATGTCATCCACATAGGTAAAATCACGGCTGCAGTTGCCGTAATTGAAAATCCGGATGGTTTTCCCCGCGCGGAGCTTGTCCGTAAAGCCAAAATAAGCCATGTCCGGCCTTCCCGCCGGGCCGTACACCGTAAAGAACCGAAGACCTGTGGACGGAATGTTGTAGAGCTTCGAATAGGCATGCGCCATCAGCTCATTGGATTTCTTCGTTGCCGCATACAAAGACACCGGATCATCCACCTTGTCCTCCGTGGAGAACGGGACCTTCCGGTTCGTTCCGTATACGGAAGAAGAGGAAGCGTAGACCAGGTGCTGTACACCCAGGTACTCCCTCTCTGTTTCCGGTCCGCCCTCTCTCGCAGCATCATAGGAGTGTCTGCAGGCTTCCAGAATATTGTAGAAACCGATCAGATTCGACTGAATGTACGCGTCCGGGTTCGTGATGGAGTACCGGACCCCGGCCTGTGCTGCAAGATTTACAACGATTTCCGGCCTCTCCTCGTCAAAAAGTCCCCGGATCGTCTCTGCGTCTGCAATATCGCCCTTCACAAAATTCCATTTGGTCTGCCCGTTTTCCTTTGCCCTTTCTGCCGCCTCCCCAATCTGCGAGAGCCGCCAGTCCTTGATCGCCGGGTCATAATAATCATTCAGATTGTCGATACCGACAATTCGTCCAGCCTCGCCGTCCCTCAGAAGCCGCAGCACCAGATTGGCTCCAATGAAGCCCGCCGCGCCGGTCACAAGGATTCTCTTTCCCTTCAAACTGATTTTGTCCATAACCTCTGTGATTTCCTTTTCCATTCTTTACTGTTCAAGTGCCGCGAGGAGAAATCCGCGAAGGCGGTTTCTCCGATGCGGGAGCAAACGCACGCAGTGCGGTTGCTCCAAGCAGGAGGAAATGCCATCAGGCATTTGCGAGTGCCGCGAGGAGAAACCCGCGAAGACGGTTTCTCCGATGCGGGAGCAAACGCACGCAGTGCGGTTGCTCCAAGCAGGAGGAAATGCCATCAGGCATTTCCGAATGCGCTAATCCACATGAAACAGATCCCTTGTATATACCTTCTCTTTCACATCATCCAGGCAGCTGTTGTAGCGATTCGCAATGATGGCGTGTGATTTTCTCTTGAATTCTTCCAGATCGTTCACCACAAGGCTCCCGAAGAACGTCGTCCCGTCCTCCAGGGTCGGCTCGTAGATGATCACCGTAGCGCCCTTGGCCTTGATGCGCTTCATGACGCCCTGAATGGAGCTCTGACGGAAATTATCGGAATTCGACTTCATCGTAAGCCGGTAGACACCGACCACCACCTCGTGCTCCTTGTCCTTCGAGTACTGTGCAGAATTCCCGTAGGCACCGGCGATATCCAGCACGCGGTCCGCGATGAAGTCCTTTCTCGTCCGGTTCGACTCCACAATCGCTTCAATCAGATTCTCCGGAACGTCCTGATAGTTCGCCAGAAGCTGCTTCGTATCCTTCGGCAGACAGTAGCCGCCGTAGCCGAACGACGGATTGTTGTAGTGCGTCCCGATGCGGGGATCCAGGCAGACACCGTCGATGATCTCCCGCGTATCCAGGCCCTTCGTCTCCGCGTAGGTGTCCAGCTCGTTAAAATACGAAACCCGCAGTGCAAGATACGTATTCGCGAACAGCTTCACCGCCTCGGCCTCAGTAAAGCCCATGAACAGCGTGTCGATGTTCTCCTTGATGGCGCCCTCCTGCAGAAGCGCTGCAAAAACATGAGCCGCCTCGCAGATTTTCTCATTCTCCGGATCCACTCCCACGATGATGCGGGACGGGTACAGGTTGTCATACAAGGCCTTGGATTCCCGCAGAAATTCCGGAGAAAACAGGATGTTCTCTGTGTGATATTTCTTTCGGACGCTCTTCGTGTAGCCAACCGGTATCGTCGATTTGATGATCATGACGGCATCCGGATTCACTTCCCGTACCAGCTCAATGACCGCCTCCACAGCGGACGTGTCAAAATAGTTTTTCTTCGAATCGTAATTCGTCGGTGTCGAAATAATGACGAAATCCGCATCCCGATAGGCCGCTGCCCCGTCGGTTGTCGCCGTCAGATCCAGCGTCTTCTCCGCCAAATACCGCTCAATGTACTCGTCCTGAATCGGGGACTGCCGCCGTCCGATCTCTTCTACCTTCTCCGGAAGAATATCCACGGCCGTCACCGGATTGTGCTGAGACAGAAGGGTCGCCAGAGAAAGCCCGACGTACCCCGTTCCTGCCACTGCGATCCGGATCGGATTCTTCTCCTTCCTTCTTTCTGCAATCAGGCTTCGCGCCTTCTCAAGGCCGTCCTCCTTCTGCCGCGCACTGCCCTTCTTTCCGGCCCCGATCGGCTCCCGGAGGAACACATCCTCCAGGTCAAAGTCCAGCTCATCCCCAAGTGCCTGGAGCTGAGCAATGGACGGAACATACTCCTCCGTCTCAATGTGACTGAGCATCGCCCGGTTGATCCCGGTCCGCTCAGCCAGCTGCTGCTGCGTAATTCCAAGAGTCTTGCGCCTTGCACTCACAAGATTTGCCAATGCCTTCTGTGACAGCTTCTTCATAAATGTCCTTTCACACCGCAGGGACTCGTTTTTTGCAAAATGTTATATTTCATAACCATTTGTTTTTAACTCATCCCACATCTCTTCTGCTTTTTCCTAAAATTGAGCGTAGCACAGCCTCTTCTTCCGCGCAAGAAGATTTCAGAAATGTTATTGTTCGTTACATTTCGGCTGATTTCATCTAATTCACGTTCCTCGTTATGTCATCGAATCATTTCTTCTATCAAAAAAGCGCACCTCTTTGTATAATTTATAAAAAGACAAATCCGAAAAGGAGATCAACATCCATGCACCTGAAATTCTCTGCACGTTCCATAAAAGACAGCCTTCCTGTTTCTTTGGAGCATGACTCTTCCCCTTTCACAAAGAGGAACTACACCGATCTGTCCGGATACGGCCTTCAAATGACTGTTTCCTGCCCGGGAGGGGACGGCTCCCTCGAGCGTCCTTACCATTTGGAGCTTACGCTCTCCAACGATTCTGCAAGTGCATTTTGCGGCGTTGTGCAGACAGAGCTGATCTGTGAAGGCCCAAATGCCGTTTCTCCCGAATTCTTCCTTCCCGGCTTTCTCTATGGAACCAACCGCGGCGACGCGCCGATCAGGGTAGACAACCGTTATCCCAGAATCCGCCCCGGCACTCCGGAGCTTCCGGCCTCTTCCTGGTGGATGACGCGAAGTGACCGCCTCTCTCACCCGGCCGCCTTCCTGTATCTTCCCGTTATTCCCGGGAAAGAGAAAGAAAGCACCCGTTCCGGACATTTGTTCGGCATCAGTGCAAGCCCCTATCTTGTAAAGGATTCCACAGAGACCATCCGCCCATGGACACCGGATATGGAAAAGGGCAGGGAAAATAACAAGGAAAACACCTCCGGCGCTTCTGCCGCAGCTTCCTTTTCCCTGTCGCAGTTTTGCGGCTTTTCCTGCTCTCTGGACTCCTGCAGCATCGGTTATACACTTGGCTATGAAAATGCGCCCTGGCTTTTTATTCAGTCTCACAGCATCCGGGAACGGGCTCCGCTCTCAAAGAAGAACGCCATTTCTCTGGTGCCCGGAGCCTCCCTCACCTTCCAGCTCCTTGTTTACGATCTGGAGGCAGACGATGCGCGCATCCTCTACCGCGCCGAGGAGGCGGTTTATGCCATCTGGCATCAGGCTCCCCGTCGCGGCGTTTCCGTAAAAGAAGCCGCAGAGGATCTGATGCTCGCCGTCTCCCGCGATGCCTGGCTTCCGGAGGATCGGAATTACAGCGGCTTCGTCCGTGAGCCCGTAAAGGGCACCTTTTCCTACAACCGTATTTTCTCCATCAGCTGGACGGGTGGCCTCTCCGCCGCAGTTCCCGTCCTCATGGCGGCGCTCCGCCTTTCGGATACGACCGCAAGATCGCAGGCTCTCTCCTGCATCGACAACATCGTTCAGAACTCCCTGAATCCGGCCTCCGGCCTTCCGTTTGAAACCTGGGACAAGGAAAACGGCTGGAGCTGCCGCGGATGGTGGTACGACGGCATGCACAACGGAGGCCACTCCGGGTATCTGGACGGTCAGACGGTCTACTACATTTTGAAGGCCTACGAATATGAGAAGGCCCTCCAGAAAAAGGAGCACCAGGAGTGGCTTTTCTTTGCAGAGGGTGTCCTGCGCCACCTGCACGCGCAGAGAAATTCCGACGGTGAATACCCGTTTATTCTCTCGTCCGAAACCGGAGCGGGAATCGAGTATGATGCCATGGGCGGCTGCTGGTGCCTTGCCGCTCTTGCCAAATATCTCTGTGTCTGCGGACAGCCGGGCAGCAGTGCTTCTTCCTTCGCACTTTCCGAAAATTCTCTGTCCTCCGGAGAGCTTCTTTCTGATCTTCGAAAAAGCGAGCAGCATTATTACGATGCCTTCATCCGAAGGGCCATCTGCTACGGGGCTCCTCTGGACACCGACAAAACCGTGGACTCCGAAGGCGTTCTGTCCTATATACGCGCTGTGCGGCTTCTCCATGAGCTCACCGGAGATGACGTTTATCTGGATCATCTGCGCGATGCACTCTGCTACGAATACAGCTTCAAGCTCTGCTACAACACGCCGGTCCAGACACCTCCGCTCTCCTCTCTTCACTGGTCCAGCTGTGGAGGAAGCATTACGTCCGTCGCCAATCCGCACATCCATCCGATGTCCGCGACCGTCATCGATGAAATGCTCTACTATCTGCAGAAGCGTGAGGATCCGTACATCCGTTCCCGTCTGGTGGACACCGCAGCCTGGAGTCTTCAGACCTTCAACACCTTTGACGGCGAATTCGGGTATGGACGGAAGGGCTGGATGTCCGAGCGCTTCTGCCACTGTGAAGGGCTCCTGGTTGAAAAATATCCGGACGGTTCCCCCGCCAGCACCTGGTTTGCACTGATGCCCTGGGCCTGCGGCAGCATCCTCGAGGGAATCTGCGGAGAGCTCTGGAATTAAAAAGGAAGGCCTCCGGGGTGCTGATCATCAGCGCCCTTAGGCCTTCCTTTTTATCTTTTCATACGGATTTTCAAATGCCTTTTCTTCAGGAAACAGCTACGGCTCAGATTCTTGCCTCGCACTCTGCGCAGGCATGGCCGGTCAGCTCTTTGCTTCTTGCATCCGGCTGTGAGAAGCCTGCATAGATCTTAAACCGATCCGTGCGGATTCTGCGGTCTCCGTTCTCATCCACACTGGCAAGCTCATGAGGACGGACGGTCAGAACAACCTCCTTCTCCTCTCCTGCCGCCAGATCAATGCGCTGGAACGCAGACAGATGCGCGTTGGTGACATCGTTGGCATCGTCCTCTTCCTTCACATATACCTGCAGGACCTCCTGCGTAGCTGCCTTGCCGTCATTCCGCACCTTCACCGTAACCTTCAGGCCATCCATTCCGTAAGGAGCTCCGAAATCGTCGCTACTGCCAAATGCAGTCTCGCCCGCTTCCACCTTCTCATCGACGGGACGGACAATCTTCTCTGCCGAAACACTCCCTGCCAGGCAGTCGCCGTAGGTCAGGCCATAGCCGAACGGATACAGCGGCTTTCCCTCGTAGTAGCGGTAGGTTCTTCCCTTCATGGAATAATCCTTGAAGTCCGGAAGATCCTTGTCGTGCTCATAGAAGGTCACCGGAAGCTTTCCGGACGGCGAGGTCTCGCCGAACAGAACCGCTGCGACGTTCTTGCCGCCGCGTCCGCCCGGATACCATGCCTGCAGAATGGCTGCTGCATGATCCTCTGCAGTACGCAGGTTGACCGCGCTTCCAGTCATGTTGATCAGGATGACCGGCTTGCCGGTTGCAAGCATGCCGCGAAGGAGCTCCAGCTGCTGGAACGGAAGCTCCAGGTTGTTCTTGTCGCCCGATGCGTAGCGGTTTCCCGTATCGCCCTCTTCGCCTTCCAGCGTCTCGTCAAGACCCAGAACCACGATGACGACATCCGACAACTCCGCACATTCCTGTGCCTCTGCCAGACGGTCGCACATCACAGGATCCGCAAGCGCCTCGACATTGTCCTTGAACAGATGGCAGCCCTCGGAATAATGAACATGAACATCCTCGCCCAGATAATCCTGAATGCCCTCCAGAACCGTCGTATAGCGGGACGCATCGCCATGATAGTTGCCCTTCAGGGCCACGCGGCTGTCCGCATTCGGTCCGACTACGGCAACATCATGAAGCTTGCTCTTGTCCAGAGGAAGGATGCCGTTGTTCTTCAGAAGGACGAAGCTCTCTCTCGCTGCGCGGTCCTCCAGAGCAAGATGCTCCTTGCATTCCACAACAGTGTACGGGATCTTGTCGTACTCTGTCTGCGTGAACATTCCGAGAAGATATCTTGTCGTGAACAGACGGATTGCAGATTCCGTGATGTACTTCTCATCCAGAATTCCCTGCTCAACCGCATTCATCACCTTCTGATAGGTGCAGCCGCAGTTGACATCCGTGCCGTTCTCAAGTGCAAGGACAACAGATTCCTCCGGCGTCTTGGTAATTTTGTGATTCTCGTGGAAGTCACGGACTGCCCAGCAGTCGGAAACAAAGTGACCCTGGAACCTCCACTTGCCACGCAGGATTTCCTGAAGTGCGGGGGATCCGCAGCAGACCTCGCCGTTCGTGCGGTTGTAGGCTCCCATGACTGCCTCAGCCTTTCCTTCCTTGACGCAGGCCTCGAATGCCGGAAGATACGTCTCCTCCATATCCTTTTTGGATGCAACAGCATTGAAGAAATGACGCTCCGCCTCCGGACCAGAATGAACTGCGAAGTGCTTCGCGCAGGCAGCGGTCTTCATGTACTCACCGTCTCCCTGCATTCCCTCAATGAAACGAACGCCGAGACGTGAGGTCAGATACGGATCCTCACCGTAGGTCTCATGTCCGCGGCCCCATCTGGGATCACGGAAAATATTGACGTTCGGTGCCCAGAAAGTCAGGCCCTTGTAAATGTCGCGGTCGCCGCGGCGGCTCTGCATGTTGTACTTCGCCCGGCCTTCCTCTGCCGTGACGTCTCCGATCTCCTGCATCATATCCGGATCAAACGCCGCCGCCATTCCGATTGCCTGCGGGAACATGGTCGCAACACCGGCGCGTGCTACGCCGTGCAGAGATTCATTCCACCAGTTGTAGGCCGGAATACCGAGACGCTCGATGGCCGGAGAATCATACCGAAGCTGTGATGCCTTCTCCTCCAATGTCATCTTGCCGACGAGTTCTTCTGCAAGCTCTCTTGCTTTTTTTCTGTCCACTTTGCTATCCCCCGTTTTCTGAAATCAATACAATTATTTCACCTTGATGACAACCTTCAGCGCATCGGTCTTGTTGTTGAGTGCTTCCTGATAAGCGTCCTGAATGTGATCAAAATCAAACTCATGCGTCACCAGAGGCTTCACGTCGATTGCTCCCTTTGCAACGGCCGCGATGGCTCTCGGATAAATGTTGCGATAACGGAATACCGACTTGATGGTCGCTTCCTTGTCCATGATCTGTGCGAAGTTGTAGTTGATCTCCTGCTTCACAGAGATGCCGACAAGAACGATCGTTCCGCCTCTCTTTACAAGGAACGGAGTCTGCGCAATGGTGATGGCAGAGCCTGCGGTCTCGAAGACCTTCTCTGCGCCCTCGCCGTTCGTTGCCTTCTTCACAGCCTCAAAAACATCCTCCTTGCCGCTGTTGATGACAACGTCTGCGCCGATCTTCTTTGCAATCTCGAGCTTCGCATCGATCAGGTCTGCAACGATGATCTTGCCCGCGCCGTGTGCCTTGCAGGAAAGAAGGGTTGTCATGCCGATGGTGCCGGCGCCCAGAATCAGAACGCTCTCGCCAACCTGTACATTGCCCTGGTTGGCAGCATGGAAACCAACGGAAAGGGGCTCGATCAGTGCGCCCTCCTTCGTTGTGACATTCTCCGGCAGCTTAAAGCAGTAGTCCGCGGGGAACTCGATGAACTCCTCATTGCATCCCGGTACCGGAGGAGTTGCAAGGAACTGAACGTCAGGGCAAAGGTTGTACTTGCCTTCCTTGCAGAACTCGCAGGTTCCGTCGGTGATGCCGGGCTCAAGGCAGACGCGGTCGCCAACCTTCAGGCTCGTAACTCCCTCGCCAACCTCAACAACCGTACCTGCCGTCTCGTGTCCCAGCATGTAGTCCTGGCTCATATCAACCTCATACGCGCCGCACTTTCCGCTGTGATAATAGTGAACATCGGATCCGCAGATTCCGACGTACTCCAGAGAAACCACAACGTTTCCCTTTCCTGCTGTCGGCTTCGGAATCTCCTTGATAATCATGTTGTCAAGACCGTGCATAAAAGCACCCTTCATCATTTCCATCTTCATACCTCCTCTGAGTTTCCAAACTCAATATGAATTAGATTCTGTCTCCCGGACAGATTTGCAATCACTGCCCTGAGAAAACATCTATGTCAACCTCCGGACCATGCCGGAGTGCTGCACACCTCTTACTTGTACGATTACTCCTCTGCGTCATCCTCCTGCGCAGCCTCGTAGCGCTCGTCCAGCTTCATGTCACGATCCATCGTGTTGTACACAATGCGGACATTGATAAAGGCCGGAAACCACACTCCAAGGAAAAACAGGAACACGAAGGAATACGGATACAAAATCAGCAGAAGTCCCCAGTAGACCACGCGAAACGCAATGGCTCCCAGCGTAACTGCCGGGTGCATCATTGCCAGAAGCCAGCTGTTATGAAGGATCTGCGTCAGCGGAAGATCCAGCATCAGCCTCTGAATCCACAGATAGGAGAAAACAGCCAGTGCCACCAGAACCGCAATCACCATCGAAACCAGCATCATATCCGGCAAACGGTTCCCATCGTAAAGGTTCGTCACAATGTTAATCACCATGGCTGCCAGAAGGCCGATAACCATGCCTGGGACAAGGCTCCCCTTCCACTCGCGCTTCAGGACCAGCTTATAACGCTCCCACCATCTCCCCGGATAGCCGCGGTAGGACATCAGTGCCGCATCGTACATGGCGATATAGGAGGGTGCTGCCAGTGCGCCGCCGAGTACTCCCGACAGAAGGAGAATCTGCGGCCGGTCCCACATGGAACCAAACGTAAAGCCGACAAGCGCCGGGATCAGAAACGCAACACAGATCAAATTCGTCAGAAACAGACGGGTAAAATTATCCACGATCATGTGCCAGGAATATCCCTTTGCAGAACGGTCTCCCTGCTCTGCATCCAGCGTTCCGCCAAGGTCGTTATAATTCAATCCGCCAAAAAGTGACATCTGCTGCTCTCTCCCTTCTGAATAAATTGGTTATTCTGCATCTTTAGTATGCGTCAAAGCATGTTTTGTGACTATTCAATCCGTGCGTTTTTTTCCTCATCTCATGCGCAAAAGCACGGACACAGGCAGAATCTTTTTCCCCAAAGCCATTTCCGGATCCTAAGGTGCCAGTACGCAAGAAGCAATCCTGAATTTCAAAGGACAGCTGGAGTCACACGCTTCCCGGCACCCCGCAACGCCAGAACGGGCAGCCCCTGCGGAGCTGCCCGTTCTCTTTCCATGCCCCGACACCATGCATCCCTGCCGCCGGTTCATGTCTTATTGTGTTTTCGTACCGTTTGTGATTCGATCAGTTTGCCTTGCTCTTCTGATAGTAATCGTTGTACATATCGAGTACGTTCTGAGCATTCTGCGCATCAAGCTCTGCTACGTAGGTATCCCAGTCCTTATCGATATCTGCCTGACCCATTGCAAACTTCAGGGTCCAGGTGTTCTCGGTGTCATACAGAGGAGTAGCCCACAGGTTCATCTGCTCCTTGTCGTCCTCGGTCATTGCAATCACCGGATCCAGCGGACGAAGCTCTCTGTACTCTTCCTGACGCTTGTAGAAATCCTGCAGGTCATCGGAGAAGTTGGAGGTCAGAAGAGCTGCAGTTCCGCCATACATGAAGTTTCCGCATGCATAACCATACTCAATTCTCATATCCTTCTGATCGTCCGAGGTCTGTGCGATGGAAAGTCCGCCGCAGTAGTACTGAGGATTCAGAGAATATTTGCCGTCTGCATCTACCGTGTAGGTTCCGTCCTCTCCTTCAATGCCCCACTTCGTGAGGGTCTGGCCTTCGTTGCTGTACCACAGCCAGTCGATGAAGCGCATCATCTTCTTGAAGCCTTCGTCGCCAAGCTCATCCTTTGCCTTCGCGGAAACCATGATGCCGCACTCCAGGCGGGAATTCTCTGCCTGATAGTTGGTCGTTCCCTTCGGAACTACGCAGCGATAAACCTCAAAGTTTCCATCGCCGAGCTGGGAGGTCAAACCATCGATCTGAGCAGTCGTCTGAGAACGGTTGGTCAGGATCAGAGCGGTCTTGCCAGTGTAGAACTTGTTGTCTGCAGTAGCATCCTGCTGAGACCAGGTCTCAGGATCCAGGATCTTGTTGTCGACAAGCTTCTTGACAACGGTCATGTACTGCTTGTAAGCATCACTGGTTCCGGAAAGCTTGAACTCGTCTGCATCGGTATCAAAATACAGATCTGCAGAGTTGGTTCCGCCCGTGCTGCTCCAGGAGGTATAAATGCCATAGCTTCTGGAGATCAGGTTCAGCAGGCATCCGCCGGTGCCGTATCCGGAGTCAGATCCGCACCATCTGTCGGACCAGATGTAATCGCTGTCGGAGCACATTCCCTGAGAAACCATGTACTTCTTGACGCCGATCAGGACATCTGCAAAATCATCCCAGGTCCAGTCCTTCTCAAGAGAAGCAACATCATAACCAGCCGCCTTGAAGATATCGTTGCGAAGAAGCAGCGTGTAATCCTGAAGCGCAGTCTCCTTCAGGCCCGGAAGACGATAATACTTACCATCATCCTGCTTCAGCGTGTTGACATCTGCTTCCATATCGTACTCATTGTAGAAGTTGGTGTAGTTCGGCATGTACTTGACATAGTCCGATACCGGAACGACACCGCCGCCGGTTACATAGCTGGTCTCATCATAGATCTTCGGGATGATCATCGGAGCCTCGCCGGAGTTGATGGCAAGGGAAACCTTCTGCGCATAGTCTGCGTTGTTGACAACCGTGATATCAAGATGAACGTTAGTTGCCTGCTCGATTGCCCAGAAGATACCGCCTTCCTGGCTCCAGGAATCCTTGATCGGATATGCATCGTTGTCGTTGAAGAACATGGTGTAGGTGACCGGCTCATCGGAATGGAACTCGGTTCCATAGGTATAGCCGTCTGCCTGGTACACACCGTTCTCATCCGGAACAGCTTCCTCTTCTGCCTCGGTGCTCTCCGATGCGGCAGAATCTGCAGCGGTCGTATCCGAGCTGGAAGAGCTGCTTCCGCAGCCAGCCAGTACAGATGCAGCCATCGCAGCTACCATTACTGCACTAATGAGTTTCTTTTTCATGTTACCTCCTTGTGGTATGAATGTTCAGGCCATGGCTCATTATCACGGCCTTCATGCCTTGAGATGTGAAAAATCACATCCCTATGTAATATTCCGGCCAGGCCACCGGAAGCAGAAATCCGTGCAGAAGCTCCTCCGCAGCTTTTCTGTCCCGCTGGCAGCTGGAATCATTACCCCTTTTGAGACGATTTCTCCTTAACCCTTGACGCCGCCCAGCATCATGCCGGCAACGAAATATTTCTGAATGAACGGATATACGCAGATGATCGGCGCAGCCGTCAGAACCATGGCGCAGGACTTGATGTTCGCTGCAATGGTCATTGCCTCACCGGCATCCTCTGCCGAGGAGCTCGAGGTCGAAATCAGGTTTCTCAGATAGTAGGCAACCGGCCACTTGGTCTGCGTATCCAGATACAGGAAAGCATCAAACCAGTCATTCCAATACTGAACCAGATAGAACAGGGTCATGGTTGCAAGAATCGGCTTGGACATCGGAAGTGCCACATGGATGAAGGCGCCGAACCGGGACAGTCCATCAATCTCACCAGCCTCCTCCAGCTCCTTCGGTACCGACTCAAAGAAGGAACGCATCAGGATCACGTAGTAGGTAGAAATGACGCCCGGAAGAATGAAGGATGCCACGGTATCCTTCAGTCCCAGAGAAACCATCAGGATGTAGTTCGGGATCATGCCGCCCGCAAAGTACATGGTGAAAATGATGAACGGTCCGATGATCTTATTGCAGCGAAGCTCCGGCTTCGAGAGCGGGTATGCCAGAAGGCTAGACAGCACCAGTGCCGAGATAGTACCGATGACTGCATAAATCAGTGTGTTCGCATAGTCCGGAAGGAATACACCGCTGGCTAAAACGTACTTATAAGTATCCAGGCTGAAGCCCACCGGAACGATTCCAACCTTACCTGCAACAATTGCCTCCGTGGAAGAGAAGGACTGTGCAATCAGATACAGGAAAGGATACAGCATTGCAAGGCAGATGATGCCGATCACAATGTCATTGATAATTGTGAAAGCACGGTATCCCGGAGAAACAATCATGCGGGAAGCTTCCGGCGTATCTTTGACTTTCTTTGCCATCTTTCTTACTCTCCTTTCTCTTCATCAATACAAACCGCTGCCGGTCGTCTTCTTGGAGAAGATATTGGCTGCTGTCAGCAGTACGATGTTGATCAGTCCCTGGAACAGGCCGACTGCGGTAGCATAGCTGTAGTTACCAGAGCCAAGGCCCATACGATAGACATAGGTTGCAATGATATCGGCCGTCTCATAGGTGGTCGGCTGATACAGAAGGAAGACCTTCTCGAAGGCTGCGGATCCGCAGAGGGAACCGATGTTCAGGATCAGCAGCGTCATGATCGTCGGAAGAATACCCGGAATCGTAACATGCCAGATCTGCTTCAGACGGTTTGCGCCGTCCAGGCTGGCTGCCTCATACAGCTCCGGGTTAATGCCGGACATTGCTGCCAGATACAGGATGGTGCCCCAGCCAAGTCCCTGCCAGATGCCGGAGGTTACAAAGATCGTTGTGAACCACTGCGGAAGGGAAATGAACTGAATCGGCTCACCGCCCAGAGAAGCAATCAGGCTGTTGATCGGGCCGCTGGTGGAGAGAAGCTCGCGAACCATGCCTGCCACGATAACCATGGAAATGAAGTGCGGCAGATAGGAAATGGTCTGCACCAGCTTCTTATAATGTACGTTCTTAATTTCATTCAGCAGGATTGCGAAAATGATCGTAATCGGGAAGCTGATCACCAGATACTTCAGGTTCAGGGCGAGTGTATTCCGGAATGCTCTCCAGAAATTGCTGTCCTTGATGAACTGATTGAAGTACTTCAGACCACTCCACTCATCACCGAAGATGCTGCTTCCTGCGCGGTAGCGGCGGAATGCGATGATATTGCCGACCATCGGCACATACCGGAAGATCACATAGTAGATAACCGGGATCAGCATCATCACATACAGCTGCCAGTACTTTTTGATATGTCTGCTGAGACTTTCCTGCTGACATACGTTTTTGTTGGCTTTTGTTTTGTTCTTTGCTGCCATCAGACTTACCCTCCTCCAATGGTAATAGTGTATTTCATGATGTATTTACTTTAGCATCCACGAATTGCGCCTACTCTTCAGAATTTGCGCAACATTTTTCATTTTTTGCGTATCCGTTGTGCATTTTGTACACAGTGTCTCTCGGAAGCCTATACAAAATGGTCGAAGCACCGTCTGTTTTTCCGTCATATTGCAATAATTGTTTCTTTCATTGTATTTCTTGCTGTATTTTAAGTATTCTGCCACTCCGCATCCCGGGACACGGCATCACACGCTGACTCTGGCGGCCGGATCCTTCTCCAGTGCCTTGTGCACCATGCGCGGCAGCGGCCGCACAGAAGGGTCCGGCCGCAAAAAACGCGGCACCGTCTTCCGACGAATGCCGCGGCTTTTCTTTTGTCATGAACAGCTCACTGTATGCCGTTCCCGATTGTCTGCCCAAAGCAGGTCCTGCCCGCACCGGCAACGGACAGATCAGTAGATCGGTCTACCCTTCTCGTCCGGGATTCCGCTCTTTCTGTAGAAGTAGGAATTGACCTGATCGCGCCACTCCCTCGCATTGTCCAGCTGGAGACGGAAGCGCCCGGAAATGTTCTCAAAGGAATCCTCCGGGATTCTTCCCTTCAGTCCCTCGAATGCCTTCGCCATGCCTTCCGCCTCCTCATAGCCCTCGAAGTGTGAGTCATAGATGTACTGAATCAGGCTCTGTCCGGACGAAAGCTTCCAGGTATAGGGGATGTGGTGGAAGAACAGCAGAAGATTCTCCGGGCACCTGGCCGGATCCTCGTACTGCTCCGCGTTCTCCGGATAATACTGCTGAGCATAGCCGGTTCCGTGGCTGGAGCGGTCCACGCCGATGCCGAGATGGTCTGCACGGTGATAGGTACCCCAGCGGGAATACTCATACCCGTCCACGCTGCATCCGTAGTGGAAGCCGGGAGTCACCATCCAGCCGATCCCAAGCGGGCTCGTGTACTTCTCATAGGTAGCGCGGGATCCCATCAGAATCCTTACGATGACATCAATGGCTTCCTTATCCGTATCAAACGTAAGCTGTGCCCACTCTCTTGCGATCTCCTCACTGGAAAGCTCCGTGTCAAAGGACAGACGTCCGAAGCCATAGAGGTTCGCCGCCGCCAGGTCATTTCCGGTCCAGTTCGCATCATTTCCGGTGTTGGCAACAGCAGCCATGCCGGCCATTCCACTCTTCTGGTTGCCGAAGGTTCTGCCGCTGACGATGTCCTTGACCTGATCGCCTGCTCCCTCCTTTTGCCGGTCGTTCTCTTCCGGATGATTCGTGCAATAGGTGTGGTACTCCAGCACCTCCTTGAACATCGGCATCAGGTAGCAGACATCAATCTGGTGTCCGGTGTACTCCTGCGCGATCTGCACCTCCAGCATCTGGTTGGTCTTCCGAAGGCCTCCCATCAGAGGATGAATCGGCTCGCGGATCTGGAAATCCATCGGTCCGTTCTTGATCTGCAGGATCACGTTGTCATGATAGTCGCCGTCCATCGCCTTGAAGTTGTCGTAGCCGGAGCGCGCGCGGTCGGTCTTGTAGTCACGCCAGTCCTGCGTGCAGTTGTAGACGAAGCATCTCCAGATGATGGTTCCGCCGTAAGGCTTTACAAGATCTGCCAGCATGTTCGCGCCGTCCGCCTGCGTTCTTCCATAGGTGAACGGACCGGGACGTCCCTCGGAATCCGCCTTGACAAGGAACCCTCCGAAATTCGGGATCCGGCCGAACACTTCCGCGATCTTGCCCTTCCACCACGCGATGACCTCCTCGTTCAAAGGATCGCAGTTGTCCAGCCCGCCGATCTCAATCGGGGAAGCAAAATTCAGGCTCAGGTACAGACTGACACCGTACGCCGCAAAAATTTCAGACATCGCGGCCAGCTTGTCAAAATAACGGTCCGTAATCAGATCCGTCGCATCACCTTTGACATTGACGTTGTTGATGACCACCGCATTGATGCCGACACTCGAAACAAGCCGTGCGTAATCCTTCGTTCTCTCATCCACAATGACCGTTCCATCCTTGAAGAAGAACGAATCGCCGGAGTAACCGCGCTCGATGTCATTGGTCATGTTATCCCAATGATTCAGCATGCGGAGCGGATTGGAGGGAACCGTCTCTGTCTCTGCCTCCTGCAGGGCCTTCCCTGTGCCGATGGCGCGAAGAAGCGCAAAGGTTCCGTAAAGAGCGCCCTTTTCTCCTGCTGCCTCAATCCGGATTTCCTCCGGCGTCACCAGAATCCGGTAGCTCTCCGTCTTCTGGTTCTCAGAAAGCTCCTCTTCTGCCTTTGCGGAAGCCACCGCATCCACCCTGCGGATCCGGATGCAGGCCCCTTCTGCCTGATCTGCAAAAACAGGCTCTGTCCCAAGCATTCCCTTCAGGCCGCGCGCAGCCTCTTCCTTCAGGCTGTTGATCACCGGCGTATTCACAAAGCCATCCAGAACAACCGTCCCGGCATAGGCCCCAAAGCCCTGATCTGCCACCGGATGATACTGCAGCCACAGCTGTTTCCATTCGCTCATTACGTATTCCTCCCTTTTGTCCAGACGCATCTGCATCCGCGCTTTGTGCCCCTTCCAGGCACACTTCTTCCCTTCGGATTCTTCGGGAGCACCATCCTGCTGCATGCCGAAAATACCTGCGCGGAGCATATTCAGATTTATTGTATTCAGAATTCCGTCTCCGCTACCCTTCAGAACGTGCGCTCTTTTTGTCAGCCTTTGCGAAATCGGAATTTTAGCATATACTATTGAGTACCCCGTGGCGTGATCGCAGAAAGCATCACGTCCGAATCTCCAGAAAGGAAATTATTCCATGAGTGATCTGAACCAGGAGAACACCGAAGCCGCGGATGAATTTCATCCCAGGCTGCACGGTATCCGCGAAGACATCCAGTATTCCAGCATTCAGGGAATCCGTTTATACCATAATCATAATACCATTCACTTTCCTCCCCACTGGCATTCCGCCATTGAAATTCTCTATCCGTTGGACCAGAACTACACCGTCCGGATCGGGACCGAGGAAAATGTGCTGAGCCCCGGCGATATTCTCGTTGTCGCACCGGGGACCATTCACTCCTATACGCCTCCGGAGAGCGGAGAACGGATTTTCATTCTGTTCGACTACAATCTTCTGCAGATGTTCAGCAGTCTCCGCCAGGTGATGCAGGCCATCCAGCCCTATATTCTCATCACGCAGACCGCCTATCCGCCCCTGAACGAAAAGCTTCAGGAGCTTCTTCGCGATGTCATTCATGAATACGATGAGAATGCCCCTTACAGCGGAGCAATGATCTGGTCCAGGCTTTTGGAATTTTTCTCCTACATCGGAAGGACCAACGTATACCGGGCTTCACACTCCAGCGAGTTCCCGAAGGACAAGCGTCAGGAGTACGTGGCGAAGTTCATGGAGGTCTGCAACTATATCACGGACCACCTCGACGAGGAGATCAACACGGACCGGCTGGCGGAAATCGCCGGTTTCTCGAAGTTTCATTTCTCCCGCCTGTTTAAGGAATTCACCGGCTATTCCAGCCATGAATACCTGATCCAGCGGCGGCTCGAGGCCGCGGAGCAGCTCCTCGCCAATCCGGATCTTTCCATCACGGATGTCGCGATGCAGTCCGGTTTCAACTCCCTTTCCACCTTCACCCGCGTATTCAAGGCGGAGAAGGATATGACGCCGTCCGCCTTCCGCGAGATCAACCAGAAGGGAAGCCACGAGGGACGGAAAATCTGAAAAAAGAATCTGCAGCGGTGCGATTTCGACGACGAAGCGTCACATGAGCACCGCGCAGATTCTTTTTTTACCCAAACTTATTTTCCAAACGCATCAGAACAGCTCAAACCACTCAAAGTCGAAATGGGAGCCCGGCAGGAACACAAAGGTAAGATCCCACTTGCCGGTCCGCTCCTTCAGCGGAAACTCCTGCACTGCTCCGCCGTCCCTGCCAAATTCGATGATTTCCTTTTCCTCCGTCGTTCCGTCATAGAACCGCACGTGGATCGTATTGCCAGGAAGGGGCGTACTGCCGCAGATGCGGATTCCGTGCAGAGGGTGTGCGGCAAAGTCCATGTCCCGGAACAGGAGCGATACGTTGTTGCCGATTTCGCGGACTGCGGTCCCATCCACCCGGAACGAATCTCCGTACACACCGTCCGACTCTGCCGCAAACAGCTTCGTCCATGCCTTCTCCAGCTTCTTAAAAGAAAAGCCCTTGATGTGAATCTTCTGGTGAACCCGGATGCTGAAGGAAGCCAGCCCCTTCAGGCGGTGTGCCAGGTGATAGGTCTCCGGCTGATACACATTCCAGATGCAGGGCTTGCAGTAGATCTCCCTCGCAAGAAGGCTTGCTCCCTCTTCGCCCGGAACGCCCTCCCAGATTTCAATGGGATACTCGCTTCCGTCCAGGGCGAAAATCGGAATCGTGATCTCATCCGATCCGACCGGCCCGAAATCCATTCCCGACCAGGTGACTGTGGTCTCTCCGTCTCTTGCGGTCGCAACGCCCTTTTCATTTCCGTTTCCGACTTCACCGATGACGCCGGTGTACAGGCTTGCGGAAATAAATCCGTACGGATCCAGATAGGCGGGACCCAGTCCCTCTACTCTGTACTCCACCTGGGAGATGATCCTCACATGATCCGTTCCGCTCTTCGAGGTTGCACGAAGATGGAAGGCTCCGTCGCCAAGAGCCGTCATCACGACTTCGGCTCCTTTTTGCTCCAGCTTCACAATATTCGTGACAACGCCATTGTCATCCACGGCAGAGAAAACCACCTCCGGATCCTCCGCATCCTTCGGCGCGATCTCTGCTCTTGCCTTCAAAGCCCTGTGCTCCGGCGTAAAGATCTGGCCATCCTCTGCGTGCAGAATCACCTTGCGGACCGGAACCCTGTCCGCTCTTGTAACCGTAAGCTCAATGCCGTTCCCGTCATGCCCTGCTTCTTTGTTCAAAGAGTACCCGGGTCCCTCCGGATTTTCCATCGAAGGTACGTCTGCCGCCTGTGCCGGATCCTCTTCCACAATTGCAAGAAGCTTTCCGGAGAAAAGATTCCGCTCGCTTGCCTGATAGCTGTCGTAGTCCGTACTGTCACCGTTATCGAGTCCGAGAAGCCGGCCGCCCTTTACCGAAACTCTCACGCGGTCCGAAGCATTTTCCACCGGATATCCGTCCGCATCAACCGCGCTGATTTCATAGAAATGCAGCGCTCCGTGTGCATTCTCCACAAGCTCCAGCTCACGAGGTCTCCAGACGCCTTTGCCGCCCGCATTCCGCTCTCTTTGTGTCTCTTCCCGAACAGCAAAGGCGCTCGTATCTCCAAAAGAGTGCCGGGTCTTTCTTGCGACCTCCTGACCGTTCTCATAGGCAGCCGCCGTGATTTCTCCCGGCGCATACGTCACATGCCAGTCCGCAATGAGGTGCCTTCCGCTGTGCGGCGCATGGTCCAGCTTCTGCCTTCCAAGACTCGTTCCGTTGACCCAAAGCTCCACCTCCTCTGCGTTCGAGCAGACGCGAAGGTCGATCTCCTGTCCCGGATTGAAATCCCAATACGGGAAGATGTGTACCATCGGATTCTTCTTCACATCGGTCCATGCGGACTGCCACACGTAGTAAGCATCCTTCGGGAATCCTGCCGTATCGATCACACCAAGATAAGAATTCTTCGTGTGATACGGAGTCGGCTCACCGATGTAATCAAAGCCGGTCCACAGGAACTGCCCCATGGAAAACTCCAGATCGCGGTCAATCGAAGCGCAGTCCTCCATGCTCTTGGCCCCCCAGCTCGTTACCGAATTGCCAAGTGCCGAGCACTGCTCGTCCTCATCGGCAAGGATTCCTGCCTTCAAAGGAAAATGGTAAATGCCCCGGCTTGCGCAGATGGAGCTCGTCTCCGAGCCGTAGATCACCCAGTCCGGATGCTTCCTGTGGTGCTCCTCATAATACTTCTCCGAATAGTTGTAGCCGGCAATCTTATACAGATCCGCACAGTGCTGCGCGTTTTCCCACGGCATATAGTTGGAGCCAGTTGTCACTCTGGCATTTTCGCAGGGATCCAGAGCGCGCACCTCCTCCATCAGAAGCTTCGAGACCTCATACCCGCGCGCATCCGCGTGCTGATCATAGATTTCGTTTCCGATGCTCCAGAGAATGACGCACGGATGATTGCGGTCGCGGCAGACGAAGCTCTCTACGTCCCTTGCCTGCCAGTCGTCGAAGAAGCGGGCGTAGTCAAACTGCGTCTTGCTTCTCTCCCACATATCGAAGGCTTCATCCATCACCATAAGGCCCATTTCATCCGCAATATCAAGTGCCTCTGCCGCAAACGGATTGTGCGAAAAGCGAATGGCATTGACGCCCATTTCCTTCTGGATCGCAAATTGTCTGCGCAGCGCATCCGGATGAAAGCCCGTTCCCAGTGCTCCCTGATCCGGATGCTGGCAGGCGCCGCAAATCTTCACATGCCTGCCGTTCAGGAAAAAGCCCTGATCCGGATCAAAGGACGTCTCACGAAAGCCGATCCGGAGATTCTCCGTCTGAAGCGTCTCGCCGGTTTTCCGGTTCAGGCACACCTCAAGGCGGTACAGCTTCGGATCGTCAATGTCCCAGGCGCTGATTTCTGCATCCGGACCGAAATGAAGAATCCTGCAGAGTGCGGTTTCCTCCTGCTCTCCCGGATTCTGCACCTTCTCCATCTCCTCTTTGCTGTTCTTGTCTCCAATGGAAAGGTGCAGCGCGGCAAGCGGCTTTTCCTCCGTCACCTGTGCGGGAAGAAGTTCACGTTCTCCGTCATAGAGCCGGATCTCCGGTTCTGCCCCGGTCTCCTCAGAGGGACCGAGAACTCTGGTCTCCACGCGAAGCTCCCAGCCGCCGTCTTCCGCCTTGTCGGCATGCGCATAGATCCCGCCGTCCGGAATGCACACCTCCTGTGTCTCCATCAGCCACACGTTGCGGTTGATTCCGGCGCCGGAATACCAGCGGGAGTTCGGATTCCGGAAGGTGACGCTCACCATCAGCTCATTCTCTCCGTCCCGAAGGTTCCCGGTCACCTCCAGGGAAAAACGGGTGTAGCCATACTTCCACTCGCCGATCTTCGAGCCGTTCAAATAGACGGCACTGTCCATGTAGATGCCGTCAAAAACAAGAAATCTCCGTTTTCCATCTTTCTTCCCGACGGAAAAGGTTTTCCGGTACCAGCCGGTCCCGTCCCGGTAAAGCTCCCTGCTGTTTCCAATCAGCCAGTCGTGCGGAATCGCCACCGGAAGAAATTCTCCCGCTTCTTCCGCCCTCCTTGCTTCCTCCAGACCGGTTCCCACCGGCATTTCCAGAAATGTCCAATGATCATTGAATAATGTTCTCATAAATCCGCTTTGTCCCTTTTATACTCCGCATTCTGTCCTTTCGTCCCGGCTTTTCTCTACCAAAAGCTCAAACGGGCTCATCGGAAGTCCTGCGCCGTTGTAAATCATCGCACCGTGCATCACATTGTGATATGCGTACCGGACAGAAACCGGAGGCTCCTTCACAGACGGGCACCAAAACAGAAGTGCCGCACTGCCATCCCGGGTGTTTTTCTCCGTCCCGGGAGCCTTTTCCAGAAGAACCCTTGCCTGATGCGCGGTGCCATCCGCCAGAATGACCTCCGCGTCCCGAATAACGCTCCCCTTCTCCAGAGAATCTGCAAAAAGGCCTTCCGCATGAGAGAGCACAACTCTTACACAAACGCCGCTCTCCGATTTCCATTCCCTTGTTGGTTCCGATTCCTCCGGAAGCCTCCGGCTGATTTCCTTACAAAAGCGCCCAGACAGCGTTACGCCTTCTGTGCCTTTGCCTTCCGATTCCGCGGCGAGCTCCGCCCGCAATGGCACCGGTCCCGTGCACTCGCATTCTCTGCCATAAAGATCATGCGCCGCAAGAAGCGCCAGCCTGCGCCCGATCTCCATTTTCCCATGCGGATGAAGATCATTGTCCTCACCAAGATCCATCGTGACCGCCATCCCGGCGTGCGGAATCTCTGCCAGCGCCTTTCTTTGTTTCTCGCGAAGCTCCGGCCACTGCACATCCTGATCCAGATCCACATCATAGTTCGGGAGCTGTACATAATAAAAGGGAAGCGTCTCTTTTCCCCAGAGCTTCCGGTAGCCTTCGACGTACCGCTTCATGAGGTCCAGATAGTCGTAGGGCTGATGCGTGTTGGCCTCGCCCTGATACCAGACAATGCCCTCCACCGGCACATGGAAGCACGGTGCCGCTGTTCCATTGAACAGGCCGGTTGCCTTCCAGTTGACAAAATCCGTCGGCGGAATTTTCCCGCAGGATGCCCCGATCCGGTAAAACCAGCTTCCCTGAAGATCAACGACGCCCTGATCATTATAGAGAAAGTATCCCTTGCCCGGTGTAAAACGCCCTTCGCCATTCTCCACGACAAGACGGATCGTGATGGTATTGCTCCCGGCGCGGAGAATCCCCTCCGGCACCCGGTACTTGCGCGGCGGATACTGATATCCCGTCTCGCCGACCTTGACGCCGTTGACGTAGGTATCATCGGAATCCACGATCGTGCCAAGCCAAAGTCCTGCGCTCTTTCCCGCCATCGAAGACGGTATCGTAAACTCCCTGGTCAGCCAGACGCTTCCGACAAAGCCGGAAAGCTCTGTATCGCGGAAAAAGACGGGAATCCCGATGCGCGTCCCCGCGCTCCGGATTGCCTCAGCGTCCTTCTCCCAGGCATTCTTCCTTCCCGCATCCTCTGAGGAAAGCTCCTCCTTCCAGGCAGCAGGCTCTGTCTCATTCCGGCGGATGACTTTTGCAAGGAACGCATCATCCGCATAGCGGTCCGCCTCCTCAAGGAGCCCCCGGTAATCCTCATTTCCTTCCAGCATTTCCCGGGAAAGCCACGAGGTAATCCGGGAGCCGCCGAGGGATGCCTGAATGAATCCCACCGGGATTCCTGTCATCTCCCGCAGCGCCCTTGCAAAAAAATACCCCGTCGCGGAAAAACGAAGAATCGTATTCTGCTCCGCCTTCTTCCACTCCCCGCTAAGAGGCTCCTCGAGCGGTCCGTGGTAATCCGCGTTCTCCGTGATCCGGAAGGTCCGAAGTCCGTCGTCCGCACAGTCTCGCACCACCTCGGGATAGGAATCACAGCAGCGCTCCATGTCCACATCAATGTTGGACTGGCCGGATACATACCAGACGGCACCGATCAGAAGATCCCGGATAACCAGAAGTTCCTCTTTTCCTTCCACATGAAGCTCATAAGGGCCTCCCGGCGGAAGCGGATCCAGCTTCAGGGAAAATCTGCCGTCCTCGGATACTACAGTCTCCTTCGGACCCAAAAGCGGAGCCTCCCCTTGCCCTTCTTTCTTCTCTTCGCCGCCAAAAGAAGCGTTTCCATTCTGTTTCAGAAAGGCCCGGATGCGGCATCCCGGCGTTCCCCATCCCCAGACCAGAATCGGCTCATCCTTCTGAAGAACCGCCCCGTCCGACAGAAATCTTGATAATCGAAGCATTTTGATACCTCACTGAGGCAAAATTTTGCCAAATGCAGCCGGTGCGTCAACCGGTGCTGCCGTTTTTCAGATTCTTCCGCCTGCGTAGCAGAACCAGTCAAAATCCGCGTGGTTGTCACTGTCCGTGTGGCAGGAGCTTGCGTACATGCCGATGTAAGCTCCGGTGAAGCCCTCGTTGACGTTAGAGCTCAAAAGCTCTGCCGGAAGCTTTTCTGCCACCATGACACGAATTCCCTTCCTGTTTCCTTCTGCAATCTCGTACCAGAAATCATAGGTCTCATTGCGGCAGGTCGTGCCGAGGAGGATGCTTCCCTTCGCATTTATCTCTTCGGCATTCAGCGCAAGCTCACGGATCACCGAATGAACGCCGTCCTCGGCCTTTGCAAGGCGGACAACCTGCTGCCCTTCTTCGTTTCGGCCGACCGTCAGAAGATAGCTGTAACGGTCGTCCTGAAGAAGGACCAGGCCCGCCTCTTCCTTGCTGCTTTCCGGGCAGAACTCCAGCCTCGCCGACGCCTCAAAGGTGTGGTGCTGCTGACGGCGCACGACGCAGGCAGGCTGCTCCGTATGCCAGCGGTCTAAGCGGTCCTTCTTCCAGAGAGTCGCAGGAAGAAGAGACAGGCGAAGGAAGCCTTCCCGCTCCGTCAGAGAATAAAAATCACTCTTCGGTGCCAGAATGGTGTTCCAGCGAAGATCCAGCGTCTTCTCCTCAAAGGAGTCCCGCACCTCCTGCTCCATGGGATCCACGCCGGCCGGAACAAACTCCGGAAGAAGCGGCTTTCTCTCCGTACTGTGCACGATGCCGTCCTCTGTGTCAAGAAGCGGCCAGCCGTCCTTCTCCCAGTGGAAGGGAACCAGGAAGGTCTCGCGACCCGTGTTGAACTGGAAATCGCCGTAGGGACGGACGGCAAGAAGAACCATCCACCACTCGCCGTTTTGCGTCTGCACGATGTCGGCATGTCCGGTCACGGAAATTTCTCTGGCAAGGGGAAGATGCCGATGCGTTACAATGGGATTCCGCGGGCAGATTTCATAGTCGCCGTCCACCTTCCTTGCTCTTGCCATCATCACACAGTGATTGGAGAAGGTCCCGCCCTCCGCAACGATCAGATAATACCAGCCTCCGATCCGATACAGGTGCGGCGCCTCGATCCACTTGCTCGCCGTGCGTGCGCCGTCCCAGATGACCTTGCGCTCTCCGATGAACTGAAACGTCTCCGGATCGAGCTCACACAGATAGATGCCGTGATGGCCCTCGTACTTCGGATTCTTCTGAATGAAGTTGCCCGCATACCACATCCGTCCGTCCTCATCGAAGAAGACGGTCGGGTCGATGCCGTCCGCCCCCTTGATAAAAACAGGGTCGCTCCACGGTCCCGCAGGATCCTTCGCCGTCAGGATATAGTTGTCGCGGTTCACCTCACGCCCCTCGGACACGAAGGTGTTGATCAGATAAAAGGTTCCCTCATGGTACCGGATCGTCGGAGCCCACAGTCCAAGGCTCGCCTCGCAGTTTTTGTAGTCCAGCTGATCCCTCCGGTGAATGCCGTGACCGATCTGCTCCCAGTGGATCAGATCCCTGCTGTGAAAAATCGGAATTCCCGGATAGTAGTTGAATGACGAGGTCGCCATATAATAATCGTCTCCGACCCTGCAGATGGACGGATCCGGATAAAAGCCCGAAAGAATCGGATTGTGAAATGTTTCGCTGTTTCTCATCATGTTCCTTTCTGCTGCTGTATTCTGTGACAGTTCTCTCTGCTCTTTTTGGCTGATGGCTTCCCAGCAGGGCAGGAAGCTGCTTCAGTGCGCCGCCTTTGCGGGCCCAAGGTAGGACTCCGGCACCCTCTTTCCTGCGGGATATAGGTAAACTCTCTCCGGGATCACGCCGGCCTCTCTTGCAAGGAGCATCAGGGTGTATTCCCCCCTTTCCAGATGAAGCAGAGCCTTTGCCCTCCGCTCCTGGTCAAGAACCGCTCTGCACCAGTCCGCATTGGACGGCGAGCCGACGGTCCGCTCCGCGCGAACGAGCGTGATCTCCTCCTGCTGCATTCGAGGAATCTGCCCGGGCGCTTCCTGTCTCCCCGGGTCTTCGCACGGCTTCCCTTCGTCAGCCTCTTTTCTCACCAGAACGCCGAGCGTAAGCGGTTTTACGAACTCCAGCGGGTTGGACGGCGCGGCAAGCACCTCTGCCGCGTAGTCTCCCTCTTCTCCAATCCGGAAGGAGCAGGCAATCGCGGGAGCGTCCAGGTCGCCTTTCGAAAACCTCTCTGTGTCCGGAAAGACCTTCCAGCCGGAGCCATATTTTCCATAAGAGGGAAGATATTCCCAGGAGGCACCCTCTTTTGCAGGGCGCTCCCCTGCAGAATACAATCCCATTCCCGACAGGCTTTCCTTCGGCACCGGCTTAAAATCTCCGGCTTCCAGAATAATCACGCCGTTTCTTCCCTGGCCCGGCAGGGCGGTCCTTTGGCCTCTTGCCGTCACGACGACATCCACAACGGTCTCATCGCTTCCCGCGATTTCCACCACAGCGGACACCTCTCCGGGATCCTCGTTTCCATCCTGGATCCGTTCCCGATGGACCCGGAGAAGGACGCAGGCAAGCTCCGCCGTCTGAAGAATCCTCTTTCCGCAGTCCGCTTCCAGCCACTCCGGAAGATTCCGGATTTCAAAGGACAGCTCTCCTGTTCCGTTGTTGGAGACCTCCAGAAGGACCTCCTTGTTGTCCTCATAGCGGAAATCATCCGCCTGGATGCTCTCATGCGCTCCGTAAATCCGGACCGCCGTCTCATCCTCATCCGCCCGTGAAACGCAGAGAATCGGATCCTCCGCAGGCTCCAGCTCCATGGTCACCGGATAGTGCCTCCCGAAATCATTCCACTGCGTAAAGCCGATGTGGTGCGGCTTCTCCATGCCAGACCACTTGCCGCGAAGGAACCTCGCCCATTCCCTGGAGAGCTCCTTGTCCTTTTGAAGGCAGGCTCTTACCTCTCCTGCCCAGAAATTGGCTGCCGGCCGCCCCTGCCCCGCATAGCGGTGATTTTTTCCTTCGCACAGATACAGGCGCACCAGATTGCAGAGCGCCCCGGCAGGCCAGCCGATCATGCTGTAATATCCTGCAAAGACGCTTCCCTCTTCTTCGCCTTTGACCGAAAGCTCCCGGAGAATTTTCTGATTTTTCTTCTCCAGCGCCCCGGTGAGCGCCAGCATGCGGTCGCTCTCCAGCTCATGGCCCGCGTGGTAAATGCCTGCGTGAAGAGACTCCGGTCTTCTTAGCGCCGCAAGGTGCAGATATCCCGTCAGAACCTCTTCCATTTCCTTCTGAAGCTCCCGGCTCATTTCCGGCAGCTCCTCCGGGAAGTTTCTCCGGATCAGGTGACCGGAATAGCCGCCCTCCCCTTCCGAAGGCTCTCTGCTCCACCTCGCAAAATCATAGGCAAGGTCCATGAAATACTGAAGCGGCACCTCATGAAATTTCACATCGCCCACATTGACGATCCAGAGCCTTCGGACGCCGTAGTCCCACGCCTCACACATCTGCTCCCGGATCTGGGAAAACGGCGTGGAATCAATCCACTCATAGGAAACAGGGCCGCCGTGATAGTCCAGATGGTAGTACATGCCGTAGCCGCCCTCGTGCTCCCGCATCTTCTTCGTGGGAAGTGTCCGAAGGTGTCCGAAATTATCGTCGCTGAGCATGCAGATGACGCCGTTTAAGCCGTCCCACCGGTACAGACCCTCGATTTCCTCATTGCCGTAGTAGTACTCCTCCACTTCCTTGTAAACTGCGAGCATCTGCGGCGCATTTTCGCGGATTTGTCCCTGCTGCTCCAAATTGCGGATGAGGCCCCGCTGCGCAGAAATGATCTCCTTTAAGAGAGCAACATTGTCCTTTACCGGACTGTTCTCCCCGAGAAGAGCCGAGTCGCGCTCGCCCCGCATGCCGATCGTGATCATGTTCTCATAATGGCCGCGGCTTTTCAGTGCATCCCCCCAGTAGTGGAGAAGCCCTTTCCGATTCGTGCGGAAATCCCACGCGTTCCCGTAAACGGAATCCTCTCCCCGCACCTTGTCCCATTCCTCGCTCGCGCGAAGGCAGGGCTCATGATGGGAGAAGCTCCAGATCACGCCGTATTCATCGGCGAGCTCCATGTCGGCCTCTCCCGGGCCGTCCAGCGGGAAGGAGCTCGTCCACATGGCGGGCCACAGGTAATTGCCCTTCATCCGGAGAAGAAGCTCGAACACGCAGTCATAAAGCGAGGCGTTGAAGCCTCCGAAATGCTCCATGCACCAGCTGCCGAAGGCCGGCCATTCGTCATTGATGAAAAAGCCGCGGTACTCCACCGAGGGCTCCTTCGAAATGAAATCCAGCCGTCCGTCCAGAACAAGCTCCTTCCGGTGCACCGCCGGTGCGTCTCCCCAGAAGGTAAGGGGCGTCACGCCAATGGATTCCGAAAGAGAAAACAGGCCATAAATCGTTCCCCGCTTGTCGCTTCCGAGAATGAGGAGCACATCCTGTTCCTCCAAAGCCGCCGCTTCCCCTGCCGCGCCACAAGGCGTTTTCGTCCCCGCGTCGTTTTCCCTTTCCCTGCCACCGATGCCATTTTCCTTTCCCCTGCAAGCAGAGTGTCCGGGAAGAAACACGCGCAGATACGACTCGCGTTTTCCGCGGATTCTCTCCGGCAGCTCACGGGAAAGACGCCCGGTCCGGATCAGGTCCTCCGTCAGAGGACTTTTCCCAAGCGTCGCCGCAAGAATCCGGACGGTTTTTCCGGAAATCCCGTCGTTTTCCCGATTCTTCCTGATCCCGTGAAGGACTTCAGGGCGGGTACCGGTGACCTTTTCAAAATCGCCGGCTACCTTCTCCGCGATCCTCAGGACCCCCGGATAAGCGGATTCTTCTGTCATCAATACAAAGGTCTGCATCAAACGGTAATTCCTTCCCTTGCAAGAATCTTACGGATTTCTTCGGTCTGCTCCTGTGTCACCTCCGGGATCGGCTTCGTGCACACGGAATTCTTCACGATGCCGCGCAGACGGCAGCCTTCCTTGATGATCGAAACGAAAAGCGGTCCCACCGCATAGATGTCGAACAGGCGGTTGATCTGCTGCTGCCCTGCCGCAATTTTCTCTGCATCGTTCTCACGCATCGCGCGGATCCATGCGCTGCAGAGCTCCGGAACCACGTTGGAGAGGCCGCCGATGATGCCGTCACCGCCGGAGAGCACGTTGTGCGCCGCGTTGTCATCAAAGCCGGAGAACACCTCGAATTCCGGAAACTCGCTCTTCACGGTCTTGATGAGCTCTCTCGTGTGATCCATTCCGCTGATGGTGTCCTTGATTCCCTTCAGATTGTTATGCCTTCTGCGCAGCTCCAGCACAACCTCGGGAGAGATGGAATAACCGGTGCGGTCCGGGAAATTATAGATGTAAACCGGGCCGTGAATCTGAGAAAACAGCCCGTCGTAGAAGCGAAACAGCGATGCATCATCAAACCGGAAATAGTACGGGGAAATGATCATCACGGCATCCGCCCCCTGCTCCAGACACCAGTTGGAATACGGAACAATCTCCGCCTCCACCATGGAGGCGGTTCCGATGATGCAGCGGACGCGGTGATCAATGCTGCGGATGGCAAAGCCCGCCAGGTCCTTTCTCATCTCCAGACTCATGGCGAAAAACTCACCGATGCTTCCCTGAACCAGAATCCCGTCGATTCCGTTGGCGATCAGGTGCTCGAACAGTCTCCCCTGGCTCTCCAGATCCAGCGTACCGTCCTCATTAAATAATGTAACTGCGGGAGTAATATAACTTGCTTTCATTTTCTTCCTTTCTGTTTCCCCAGGCATTCAAGTACGCGAGGAAGTGCCATCAGGCACTTCCGAGTGTACTATTCCAGTCCGCCGCCCTGCATGGCGCTGCGGGCATATTTTGTATACATCCGGTAGAATCCCTTTCTCGGCTCCCTCGGAATGATTCCCTTCTTCGATCTCCCCTGAAGAACCTTCGCTGCCTCCTCCGGCGTGCAGGGCTTCCCTGCGATGCCGGTCACGTTCAGCATCCGGTTCTTCACCGAATAAGAGATGAGGTCTCCTTCCTCCACAAAGGCAATCGGCCCGCCTGATGCCGCCTCTGGAGAGACATGTCCAATCGCGGCGCCCCTCGTTGCGCCGGAAAACCGTCCGTCCGTGATGAGCGCCACATTTCCGTTGATCCTCTCGTCGCAGCAGATGGCTTCCGTCGTTGCCACCATCTCGGGCATGCCGCAGCCGCGCGGTCCCTCATAGCGGACGATGATGACCTCGCCGGGACGGATGTCCCGCCGGACAACCGCCGCATAGGCATCCTCCTCGCAGTTGAACACGCGTGCCTTTGCGTTCACAACCTCGCGCTGATTCTCCGCGCAGGCCGCATATTTGATAACGGATCCTTCCGGTGCGATGTTGCCCTTCAGGATCGCAACGGAGCCCTTCTCCTTCACCTGCTCCACCGGGAAAATCACCTGCTCCCGTGTAAGGCCGTAGTTGTGAAGATAGCCGAGATTCCGGTCAAACCAGTTGTCCTTCCAAAGCTCCTCCAGGTTCTCGCCCAGCGTCTTTCCGGTCACCGTCATGACATCCAGGTCCAGATAATCCCGCAGCATCCACTCCACCATCGGAACGCCGCCTGCAAACCAGAAGCTCTCCGTCAGCTGGGAGCCGGACGGGTAAATGTTGCCGATGTGCGGAATCTTGTGGTTGATCTCATCAAACAGCTCAATGGGAAGATCTACACCTGCCTCCCGCGCAATGGAGGGAAGATGGAGCGTTGCATTGGTGGAGCCGCCGATCGCGGAGTGCACCACGATGGCATTGCGGAAGGCAGCAGGCGTCAGAATCTTGTCCGGCGTCAGTTTTCTTTCGGCAAGCTCCATGATCCTGCGCCCCGCCTCACGGGAATACTGCAGAAGATCCCGCATCGTTGCCGGAACCAGTGCAGCTCCGGGGAGCGTGAGGCCCAGAGCCTCCGCGATGCACTGCATGGTCGAAGCCGTTCCGAGGAATGCGCAGGCTCCCACGGAAGGGCAGCCCGTCAGCTTGAAATCCCGGATTTCCTGCGGCGTAATCGCTCCGTCCCGCTTCTCCCGAAGAGAGATGTCGCCCGCCACAATGGAAGTTGTCATATCCGGGCCGGGTCGCATGGATCCGCCCGGCATGAAAATCGCAGGCACATTCAGCCGCGCGATGGCCTTCAGGTGTGCCGGGATCGACTTGTCGCAGCTGGACGACATGATCACGCCGTCCCATGCAACCGTGCTCCCGTGAATCTCCACCATATTCGCGATGGCTTCCCGGGAGGCCAGCACATAGTTCATACCGTCGCCGCCCTGCGTACATCCGTCACAGATATCCGTCGCGTAATATTTTGCCGGCTTTCCGCCCTTCTCATAAACGCCGTACACCGCCTGCTCCACCATCTGATTCAGATGATAGCTTCCAGGATGTGAATCGCCGTACACACTTTCGATCATAATCTGCGGCTTCCGGATGTCCTGTTCATCCCAGCCCGTGCCCATATCCAGAGCATCGAACTGTGCCCAGAATCTGCGCTCCGCTGCACTTCTTTGCTTCATATATTTTTCCTTCCTGCTGCTTTTTGCAGCACGCGAGGAGAATCTCGCGAGGGCGATTTCTCCGATGCGATCGGACATGTACGCCGCGTTTCCTGCGGCATATCTATAACTAATTTATCCCGATTTCCTTTCAAAATACTTTCACCCCTTGCGGACTTTTTGCTATAAGTTGCGGTTAGTGTCTTCCGATTTTCGCTCCAAGGCCGCCACAGGAGTCCGAAAGGTGCTCTGTTTCCTCAAAAAAAGCGGCGTGTGAGGATCCGTTGCATGTTACACTGTATGTGTTTCACACATGGTGCCTCCAGAAACCGGTTCTCTTTTCCGGACAATCTTTCCGGATCCTCTTCCCGGACAAATTCCCGGCCAGGCGCCATGGACCACAGCACAGGAGATTTTTCATGAGAATCATCGATTACTACAACATTGCCGCCATTCTTCTCGAGACCCTTCTGGTCCTGTCCGTTCTGATGGCATGGTCCCGTTCCCGCAGGAAGGGAGCTGCTTTCGTTGGCTCCGGTTCAGAAGGAAAGAGCTGCCCGTCCGGTTCCGCAGCCGAAGAAAGGAGCATTCAAGCCGGACGCCGGAGAGGCTTTTTCTCCTCTCTGGACGCTCTTCTTACCGGAAAGCTCTTTGTTCCCGCAGCAGCGCTTCTTCTTTTCCTCGGCGCGTTTCTGCGCATGTGGAATCTCACCGCTCTCCCGGATGGTCTGCAGCAGGACGAGGCTTCCATCGGCTACGAGGCGTTCTGCCTCGCGAACTACGGCATTGACCGAAACGGCTATCACTGGCCCGTGTACCCGATCACCTGGGGCTCCGGCGGTGGAAGTCCCATCATGATCTATCTCAACGTTCTGACAACGAAGCTCTTTGGCTCCCGGATCTGGTCCATCCGGATTGTCCCCGCCTTTCTCGGCGTGATGACGCTTCTTTTGTTCTTCCTTCTTCTGAAAAAATCCTTCGGAAGGCGGACTGCGCTGACCGGCCTTGCCGTCCTGTCGCTGACACCCTGGCACATCATTCTCTCGCGCTGGAGCCTTGACTCCAACACAATGCCCTTCTGGCAGCTTCTTGCCTTATTCACGCTGATACAGGCCATCTCCACGGACTCTTCCAAAAGTCATAGGAAGCAGACAGGACTTTACCTTCTCGCAGCCTTTTTCTTCGGCGTCTGTCTGTACTCCTATGGCTCCGCAAACGTCGTCATCCCGCTGACGCTCTTTTTTGCCTGTGTGCGTCTCCTTCGGACAGGGCGCATCCGGATCAGGCAGCTTATGGGATGCTTTGTCGTTTTCGTTCTCACCTGCCTTCCGCTCGCGCTGTTCTATGCAGTGAATTTCTTCGGGCTCCCGGAGATCGCTTCGAGCTGGATTTCCTTCCCGAAATTCACGTCCAGCCACTTTGGATCCGTCTTCGTTGCCTTCGACCAGACGCTCCCGCATGCGCTTCTTCACAATCTGAAGGATCTCGTCCTCATGCTCACGGTCGGGATTCCCGGCGAGGTTTCCTGGAACGCGATGCCCGGCTATTGGACGCTGTACTGTTTCACCTTCCCTGTAACATTTGCAGGCATCCTGTTCGGAAGACGCACCAAGGCTGCGGAGTCTCCTGCCGGGCGCGCCGCAGGGGACGTCTTCCGTGCGGCACTTCTTGCAGCGCTTCTGTTCTCTTTGTTCATCCAGCAGGACATCAATCGCGATGTTCTGCTGTTCCTGCCGCTCGTATACTGGTATGTGATGGGACTGCGCTTCCTCTTTATCCTCGGGAAACACACCTTCACCGCTCGTCCGGAATCCATCGTTTTCGCGGCCCCGGCCTTTCTCTCCCTGGTGCTTTTTTTCGCAGGGTTTGCCTCCTTTGCCAGGGACTACTACGGCGGAGAGTACAACGAGGTAGCGGCTTCCGATTTCATGCCGGGCTACGGCGATGCCATGGTGTATGCCACAAAGCTTGCAGAGAAAAAGGGCGAAGCCTCGATCGTCTATTCCACCTACGATCTTGTGGCTTCTCCCTTTATGCTGACTCTATACTATACGAAATATAATCCTTATGATTTCATGGATACTGTCGTCTACAAGGACCCCGAGGCGGAGTTCCGCGTCGCCTCCTCGTTCGGGCGCTATGTCTTCGGACTGCCTGCAGGAGACTCCGCCGATTCTGCAAAAGCAGAGGATCTCTCCTGCCTGCAGGCACCGGATTATGAGAACGACATCTTCGTTCTGACCACGGCACAGGCACAGGCCTTTGATGACGCGGATTATGACAAGACCGTGTTCAAGGACCGGTTTGTTGTCGTTGCCCGCAGGGATCAACTGTCTTGAGGGGATTCGGTCTGTCCGTCCGCCTTTCGGACCGCATCCGCGATCGCATCCGCCAGAAGCTTCGCCTCTTCTTCCGTCCTTGCCTCCACGCCGACGCGGATCACGGGTTCCGTTCCTGAGGGACGGACAAGAAGTGAGCCCTTCCCCTCCAGCCTCCTGCCGGTCTCTTCCAGAAGGGCAGCCACAGAGGCGTTCTGCAGGACGCCCTCTTTGTCACTTACCCGGACGGCATACTGGACCTGCGGATAGAGATGAAGGGGCTCTGCAAGCTCTGAGAGCTTTTTCTTCTTCGCCATCATCACCTGCATGACCTTGAGCGACGTCAGAACGCCGTCGCCTGTCGTCGAATATTTGCTGAAAATAATATGGCCGGTCTGCTCACCGCCGATGCGGTAGCCGTACTGCTTCATCGCTTCATAGACGTACTTATCCCCGACCTTCGTCCGGACATAATCAATGCCGGCCTCCTCCAGCGCCTGAAACAGGCCGTAATTCGACTGCGCCGTCGCGACCACGGTGTTCTCCAGAAGCTTCCCACGTTCCTTCATGTAGCGGGCATACATGTAGAGAATGTGATCTCCCGTGACCACGTCTCCCTTTTCATCCACGGCAAGACACCGGTCCGCGTCGCCATCGTAGGCGAAGCCGACATCCAGACGGTTGTCCCGGACGAAATTCTGCAACTGCTCAATGTGTGTGGAGCCAACATTACGGTTGATGTTGAGGCCGTTCGGTCGGTCACCGATCAGATAGGTCTCTGCTCCCAGTGCGTTGAACACCGCCTTGGCAATGGACCAGCTGCCGCCGTTCGCACAGTCCAGGCCCACCTTCATTCCGCGGAAATCATAGACACCGAGTGAAATCAGATACCCGATGTAGCGGTTGCGTCCCGCAATGTAATCCACCGTCGTCCCGATGGCATCGCCCGCCGCAAACGGAAGCTCGTCCCACTCTTTTCCGAAGCAGGAGAAAACAGGAGCCTTCTCTCCATCCTCCCTGCCCTTCAGCACATGATCCAGCCAGTCCTCAATGAGCGTGATGGTCTCATCGTCCATCTTCTCGCCCATCCGGTTCACCAGCTTGATTCCGTTGTCGTGGAAAGGATTGTGGCTCGCCGTGATCATGACGCCGCAGTCAAACCGGTCTACCCGCGTGATGTAACTGACGGATGGCGTGGTCGTGACATGCAGAAGGTAGGCATCCGCGCCGCTTGCGACAAGACCGCCCACCAGAGAATATTCATACATGTAGCTGGATCTGCGCGTATCCTTGCCGATGACGATCCTTGCCGGCTCTTCCTCGCCGCTTCTCTTCTTCAGCTCGCCGTAATACCAGCCGAGAAACCGCCCGATTTCAAAGGCGTGCACCGCCGTAAGATCACGGCCTGCCTCGCCGCGAAAGCCGTCTGTTCCAAAATATCTGCCCATATTCATCTCCCTGCCGCGGCTCTCCTGCGGCTTTCCTGCGAAAACTTCTCCGCACCTTTGTCAGTTTTTCTGATCAGCCTGTCCACGGTACAGGTCTTCCGTTCTTGTGACCACGTCATCCCAGTTGTACTTGCTGCAGATAAAATCCGCCGCCTTCTCCCGGTAATGTGCGACCAGGTCCGGATGATCCAGAAGATCCTCCAGCTTCTTTTTCAGATCCTCCACATCAGACTTGCGGAATACAGCTGCGTGATCCTCCACGACCTCCGTGCTCTCCCGGATGTCCGAGACCAGGCAGCAGTTGCCGTAGCTCATCGCCTCCAGAAGACTGATGGACATTCCCTCCACGTCCGAGGGAAGTGCAAAGACATAGGCATTCGATAAAAGCTCCGCGAGCGTTCTTCCTTCCACAAGGCCCGCGAGAATCACGCGGTCATCCTGCGCCGCCAGCTCCTTGATCTCCTCATAGTACTCCACCGCGTTGGACGGACCACCGGCAAGGAGGAGCTTTTTGTCCGTCGGAATCTGCCGGAACGCTTCCAGCAGATAGTGGAGTCCCTTTTCCGGCACAATCCGGCACAGTGTCATGATGTAGCCGTCCTTCTCAAGGCCCCATCGCTTTGTAATCTCCTCCGCTGCTGCCAAAGCCGGCCTGGTAATGCCATTGGGAATGAAATGTGTCTTTCTTCCGTACCTCTCCAGAAAATACTCCTGCAGATTTTCTGAGAGGACGATGACCTCATCGGCATGCCTCGCCGCCATCTTCTCGCCCGCCTGAAGCATTCTCGATGCGAAATGTCCCCACTTCGCCCTCTGCCAGTCCAGACCGTGAATCGTCGCCACCACACGGATTCCGAACAGCTTCGGCAGCCAGCACATCAGGCACGGCCCCTCCGCGTGAAAATGAATGACGTCATAGCGTCCGAACAGCGCCCTCACCGTTGCAAAAAACGAATAGATGATGGCATTCAGCTTGCCATTCGACACAGTCGGCGTGATCAGAATACGAACGCCGTCACGAAAATATCCGGGCTTTCCCGGAATCCTGTCGTAATCAGAATGCTTCATGCGGTAGCCCGACCGGTTATAGCATTCCACCTCATACCCCTTGTCCCGAAGTCTTGTGGCAAGCTCCCAGACCACCACCTCAATGCCGCCCTCGCGGGACGGCACTCTTTTGTGGCCGATCATCGCTACCCGGAACGGCCTGTTGTTCTTTTTCATGCAATGCCCTCATTTTCCATGGAAGCAATGAGTCTTCGGTACATTTCTTCCAGATCAACCTCCGGCTCCCAGCCAAGTGCCCGGAGCTTCGATGCGTCCAGAAACAGCTTCGTGTCCGCCGCATACCCGAAGGTATTGGTCTCAGGGATATCGAAGATCACGCGGATTTCTCCGCCCGCGATCCTGTCCGCCACCATCTTAGCCATTCCGGCAATCGTCGTGTGCGTTCTCTCGTTGGAAACGTTGTAGGCCTCTCCCTTCTCTCCGCGCGCAGCAATTGTCAGAATTCCGCGGACAGAATCTCTCGTGTAGCAGTAATTGCCCTCCGAAAGGCCCTTCGTGTGCAGCACAATATCAGTCTTATGAACCGCGCTCCTTGCAAACTGCGAGAAAACCCGCTTCTCCCAGGGAAGAATCCCCGCGCCAAACGTCTGCGACAGGCGCGCGATCATCACGTCCATGCCGTACTCATGCCCGAAGCCGATGCACAGGTTCTCGCACATTCTCTTGCTCTCCGGATAGTCCGTGCGCACCCTGGTAAGATCCAGGAAACCAAGCCGGTCCTCCGTCGCCGGAATGTCGCGCCCCGCCTCGTCCACAAGGCTCCCGTACATTTCCATGCTCGAAAGATAGACAAAACGCTTCGCGTCCGCAGCTCTTGCAAGCTCCAGAAGATTCCGGGTCCCCAGAATGGCGGTCATGATCGTCTCCACCGGCTGCTCCACCATCATCTTCGATACCGTCACCGCCGCGCCGTGGATCACAACATCCAGCGCTGTCCGCACCGCTCCCCTTCCATCCCCGGATGCTTCCTTCTGAAGGGTCTTTTCCACGTTCTCTGTAAAATCCGGTGCCGTGATATCCGCGGACAAAAGCTCCACGTCCTCCCTCTGCAGGAAGTCCTGTCCATAAATTTCTTCCGCCTTCTCACGGCTTCGGATGATGCCGTAGATCTTCATTCCGTTCCGGTTCCTGCGGTTCATGCAGGCAAGGGCACGGATCAGCCACGAGCCGACCAGCCCGGTTGCTCCGGTAATCAGAATCCGTTTCCCCGCAAGAGCTGTGACAAGCTGCTGATCCGCCGCCACAAGGTCAAGATCCTCCTGCAGCACCGGATCCTTCGGTGCCTCCATCCTGCCCATGCTGTCTTGTACCGTTTTCATTTTTTCTGTCATTTTATACCTCGCTGAGGCAGCCGGCCTCTCTGTAATCGGACTGCCGGCAAATTTATGAAGCCCTCGGCACGTTTTTGCATGTGCCGAACAAATATCTATTATATAATAGTTGAAACAATCTTAACACCTTCGCTTCCCGGTGTTTTACATTGACTCCGGTACCAGCCGGCACAGGTCCTTTGGGTCAATCCACTCCGGCAGCGCTTTTCCTGAGGTTATTATGCAGTTCCAATCCGCTGACTTTCTGTTGTTTTTTGCCATCACCGTTTTATTGTTCCGCCTGATTCCCGGAAGGCTCCGGAAGGGATGGCTGCTTTTGTGCAGTCTTTTCTTCTACCTCGGCTTCGATCCGCGGTTTCTCCTTGTTCTCGTTCCGGTGATCCTCATCGGCTATGGGGCAGGAAGGCTCATAGAGCACGCAGCCGCCCCGGCCGTCCGGAAGCGGATCTTTTCCTGTGCGTTGGTTCTCCTTGTCCTGGCTCTTCTCGTTTTCAAATATACGGATTTCATCCTCGACAACTGCGACGCGGTTCTTGCCATCCTTCATCGGAGGCCGCTCTCACGAGGCTTTTCGCTTTTGATGCCGGTCGGCATCTCGTTCTATCTGTTCCAGACGATCGGATATCTTGCCGATGTGTATCACGAAAGGTTTCCCGCTGCGCGCAGCCTTGGAAGCTACGCGCTGTTTATCAGCTTTTTCCCGCAGATCACCGCAGGGCCCATCGCCCGCGCCGAAAGACTTCTTCCTCAGATTGAGCACCTTCCGGATTCGCAGCGTCCACCGCTGTCCCGCGTCTTCTCCGGCTTCTCCCTGATGCTGTGGGGCTTTTTCATGAAAATGGTCCTCTCAGACCGCGCCGGAATCTTCGTGGACAATGTCTGGCAGAATCTCTTCGCCTGCGGAACCACGGAAACTTGCACCGCAGCCCTTGCCTTTTCCCTGCAGATTTACGCAGACTTCGCCGGTTACTCCGCCATTGCGATCGGCGCCGCAAGGATCCTCGGCATTGACCTGGACGCCAACTTCCGCTCCCCGTATCTGGCAGGCAGCATTGCCGGATTCTGGCACCGCTGGCACATTTCCCTGAGCACCTGGCTTCGCGACTACCTCTACATTCCGCTCGGCGGAAGCCGGTGCTCCCGCCTTTGCAAATACCGGAACATCCTGATAACGTTCCTTGTCAGCGGCCTGTGGCACGGTCCCTCCTGGACCTTCGTCATCTGGGGCGGTCTCCACGGGCTGTATCAGGTGCTCGGCGATCTGCTAAAGCCCCTGCGGGCAAAATTCTGCCGCCTTTTTGTGGTCCGGCAGGAGGCCTTCAGCTTCCGCCTCTTGAAGGTTCTTAGGACCTTTCTTCTGACCTCGTTTGCCTGGATTTTCTTCCGCGCAGGCTCTCTGTCCGGCGCCGTGTATTTCCTGAACCGGATGTTCACCCGCTGGAATCCATGGGTTTTCTTTAACGAGGGGCTCTACGCCTTCGGCCTGGACCGGCAGGAATTCGGCATCCTGACGCTCGGAGCCATCCTTCTTCTTGCCTTCGACCTGATTTCCGCGAAGAAAAAGAAGGACTTCGGTGAGCTTCTTGTCACGCAGAACCTCTGGTTTCGCTGGGCACTCTGCCTTGCTCTGATTCTGCTTATTCTGACCGTCGGAGAATACGGCATTGATTTTAGCTCCAGTCAGTTTATTTATGCGGGTTTCTGAGCAGGACCCGCATGCTCTGCCGCACCGATTGTCGTTTTCACCGGTTTGCGTTCTGACAAAACCGGATTTTGGAGGAGATTTCTTCGAATGAATAAGAAAAAAGGACTGCAAGTCCTCTGCTTTATCCTTCTGACCGCCATCCTTCTGACGCTTGTATACCGTGCGCTTTCCTGGAAGGATACCACCGGCAACTACATTTCCTCCTACGACGAGCTCTACCATACGCCCAAGGATACCGTTGACGTCGCCTTTCTCGGGAGCAGCCACTGCTACGCGGGCATCTATCCGGCTGTCCTCTGGGAGGACCGGGGCGTCACCGCCTTCGATATGGCTGTCTCCGGACAGGACAAGGACTCCTGCTACCACGGCCTTGTCGAGCTTCTGAAAACACAGCACCCGCAGGTCGTTTTCGCAGATCTCTATGCACTCACCTTCGAGGAGCATGCCTTCATCGGCAACGTCTACCGGAATCTTCTCTCCATGCGGACATCTGCGAACTCGGTTCAGCTCGTCACCGAATATGCCGATCCGAAGGACCGGGAGGATTTCATGCTCCGCTGGCCCATCGTCCACACACGCTACCGCGAACTCCAGCCCTATGATTTTCTGAATTATCCTCTGAATGACTTCGGAAGAGGCGCCTCCTATGTCTGGGAGCACGCAGACACCTCCTGGAACCTTCCCTGCACCGACGAAACGCTCACTGCGCCCCTCTCAGACAGCAACCGCAGGTGGGTGGACCGGATGACCGCTCTTTCGGACAAGAAGAACTTTACGCTCGTTTTTACCCTTCTTCCCTACGACATTTCTGAAGAAGACCGTGCCATTTACAACGAGGTGACAAAATATATCCGCAAAAAGGGATTTGATGTGATTGACTTCTCTCTTCTGGAAAATGAGGTTGGATTTGACCGCACGCAGGATTTCCGCGACTCCGGGCATCTCTCAGGCTTTGGGGCCATCAAGACCACCCGGTATCTGGAGAGCTATCTGGATACGCTCCCTTCGGAGAGGTATCTGGAGGTGGACCGCCGACTGGATGCCTCCTGCAGGCAGTGGGATCAGGATCTGCAGTGGATGAACCAGACAAAGTTCCGCTACGCACTGGACTATGCCGAATCCGCGCAGAAGTTCTGTCAGCTTCTGTCTGAAACAACAGACATCACTGCGATTCTCTCTCTGGAGGACACCGGGAACGAGGCTGCGCTGCCGGAGAGCGCCTCCTCCTTCGCAGATCTCCTCCCCGCCTTAAAGCCGCTCGGCTTCAATACCGAAATTGCCGCTCCGGGCGGAAAGTGGCTCTACCGGGCGGGCACTCTCCAGAAGCTTCACGACAATGACAAAGAGGAAGAAGCCGCCTCCCTGGATCTTAGCCCTGCAGATTCTCTCCGCGTTCAATACAACGGAGATTTCGCTGCCGGCAATGTCATGATCGGCCTTACCGATTATTCCAACCGGGACCGCCGACTGCAGATTGTTCTGTACGACAATATCGTAAATGAACTCATCGGAAGCTACAGCTTCTGATGAGTTCACCCGTTATACCGTCTGGTACATTCCTGCTTCTCTGGCCTTCTTCTCCTGATCCTCCTGGAGCTTTTTACGCCATTTTTCCGCCATGGAATGAAGTTCCTTCTCATTCTTCGGCGGAGTTTTCTTCTTCTGGGAGAGGAACCACTCGTAGGCGTCGCAGGTCTCCTGCACGTCGCCTGAGAAGCAGACCTGCTTGCCGTGGTCGAGCCACAGAATCTTCGTGCACAGCTCCCGCACCTGCGGCATCACATGGGAAACCAGAATGGCCGTCACGCCGCCCTGAATGATTTCCTGCATCTTGTCGCCGGATTTCTTGCGGAAGGCTCCGTCTCCGACCGACAGCACCTCATCCAGAATCAGAATATCCGGATGAACCAGGCAGGCGATGGAGAAGGCGAGCCTTGACTTCATGCCGGAGGAAAGCTGCTTAAAGCAGTAATCCTGAAATTCCTCCAGCTCCGCAAACTGAATGATCTCGTCGTACTTCTCATCCAGAAATTTCCTTGTATAGCCAAGAAGCGCTCCGCGAAGATAGGTGTTCTCCTTGACGGTCATATCATTGTCAAAGCCGCTGCCAAGCTCCAATAGCGCCGCGATATTGCCCTTGACATGAATCTCTCCTTCCGTCGGGAGCATGATTCCCGTCACCGCCTTCAGAAGAGTCGACTTGCCCGCTCCGTTGGAGCCGATGATGCCCAGCATCTCGCCCTGCTCCAGGCGAAAGTTTACATTCCGGTCCGCCCAGAACTCCTTCACATGATAATTCCTCGTGAGCTTTCGGATGACATATTCCTTCAGTCCGATTGATTTGAAGTCGCCCGTCACATAGCGGATGCTGACGTTATTACATTCTATTGCGGTATTTGACATAAAACCTCTTTTGCTTCGCTCCCTGCCCAGAGAATGACCTCCTTTGTGCTACGCCCTGCAAGCAGGCCTCGCACCAGGCGGTCATTCTCTAATCTTTCGTGCAGCACCGCATCTCCAATTGCTTCGCAATTCTCGATGTCGGCGGGCACCGGGGCTTCGCTCCCCGCCCAGAGAATGGTTTCTCGTGCTGCCCCTCGCCAGCGGGTCAGCACGAGAAATCATTCTCTGCTGCACTTTTACAAGTAGTATAAGAACGAGTGATTATATTTTTTATAAATCAGCATGCCCAGTCCGAGGTAGAACAGGGCGTAGAAGGCACAAAGCGCGTGATAGGCGGGCGACGGTATGATGCCGTCGATCACGATCAGGCGCATATATTTGATGTTGACGTACACCGGATTCAGATACAGGACCTGCTGCAGGGTGTGCGGCAGCTTGTCCACCGAGTAGAAGACGGCAGACATGTACGTGATCAGGGTCAGGAACACCTCATACAGATACTGAATGTCACGGAAGAACACGAACAGCGCCGACAGGATAGCCCCAATACCGATATCCATGATCAGAAGACACAGAATCGGAAAAATTATCAGGAACATCGTCGGCCGGAAGGTAATCCCGTCAAAGATGCAAAACGCAAAGTATACGAGGAGCGTCAGCCCGAAGTTCACCAGTGCCGATACGTTCTTAGAGAGCAGGAACAGGTATTTCGGCACGTTGATCTTCGTGAAAATCTTGGAGTTGCTCATCAGGGACTGCATGCCGTTCTTCGTCGATTCCTTGTAATACGACAGGATAATATTGCCCGTAAACAGATACGTCGTATAGTGCGGAATGTCCTTCCCGAAGAAATTCGAGAAAATAACATGCATGACCAGGAGCGTGAGCAGCGGCGACAGCACGGACCACGCCATGCCGAGGACACTCCTCTTGTACTTCTGCTTGAAATCGCGCTTGACCAGCTCCTCGAACATGAACTGGTATTTTTTAATATTCGTTAACATTTTGTTCATAGCATCATAACATTCTACACAGTTTCCGCCAAAGCGCAAGACCCGGCTGCAAGAGATTGCCTTTTATGCGGCCTTCCTTCCGCTATGAAGCCGTCACGCAGCCCCTCTCCTCCCCGCACAGGGAACTCTTTTTACAAACGAGCCAACACAGAAGGTTCCCGATAGCCGCCTCCCCGCACAGGGGACTCTTTACTGCTGCACGACTCCGGTCGGAACAGCCTGAACAATGAAATCATTTCCGTCCGTTCCCTCCGCCTGAAGGGTCAGAATGCTCCAGGTATCGAGCACCTGCTGCTCCAGCTCCTCATCACGGACCGCCTGCATGCTCCGCTGGCTGTAAATGTCATTGATGTACTGATTGAATTCGTCACGGTCAAAGCCGTTGACGCTCGTCAGAATCTCCTCGTGGGTCTTCGGATAGGCCGCGAACACCTGGAACTCCGAAATGGAGTCCTTTCCATATAGATACAGGTAAGGATTGGAGGTAAAAAAGCTGGAATCCCCGTAATCCTGAATACCGGCGAACGCACTGTCCTCTCCCAGTGTTCCATGAATGACTGTGTTGGGATCCGTAAGATCCGTGCTGTTGCCCTCATCCAGCCATGCAGCGCCCTCCGTTCCTGCAGCGTCCTTTGTGTCGTAAACGGGACACTCCAGTGCCGCAGCAGAGGAATCCGCATCCGGAATGACCAGGAGGAACAGCTCTTTCTCCTTCCAGTCCGGCGTGATATCCGGCAGCGTGCCGTGAAAGGAAACATTGCTTCCCTCTCCTCTCTGCAAAACCTCCTCGCCCTCCTCCAGATTCTCCGGAAGAACATTTTCTTCCTCACCACCTTCGGTCGTTTCTGCTGCAGGAGCCTGTGTATCCGCAGTCTCCCACCCGCCGGCGCTCTCCGTGCTGACAGAGGATCCTGCCGCTTCCTCCGTTTTCTCTGCCGAACACCCCGCCATTGACACTGCCGCAAGCGCCGCAATGCCTGCCGCCATCCAGCGAAATCTTCTATTCTGTGTACTCATCCTGTTCTGTTCCAATCCTTTCACGTTGTATTCCCGGCTTCTGTCCAAAGCCCTGAAATCTAATCAAAATTGAATCGTACCTGGTACGCTCTTTGGTGCGTCAGCACCGATGCTGCTGTTTGAAAGTGACATATCAATGTCACATTCAAACTTTCTTCACCATGCAGCGTTTCTTAAAGAACGAAATGCCGTAGCAGAGGATCTGATCATAGTCATCCTCATACTCCTTCGCATACATTCTCTCATCGATCTGCCGTAAAGCCGCATCGCACTCACTGCCAAGGTTCTCCAGAACCTTCGTGTACTTCGCCTCAAAGACTGCAACCCGGGCGTTGATGGGATCATAAACGACCACATCGCTTCGGCCTTCTCCATGCTCCTTGTTGGAATCCACCATATATCCTGCACCCGTGAAAATGCCCGCAAGGAAAGCATGATAGAAGTCCTCGTGATAATCATGGTAGCTGATCGTACGCCGCAGCAGTGCGTTCATCTCCTTCGTGATGGTCTCACTGTCACCGCTCCACACGGCATCAAACAGGGCATTCCGGTTCCACTTCTTCGCACTGTCATCAAACCATTTGATGACGGTCGTTTCAAAGATCTCCCGGATCTCCGCATTCGGAATCATCAGCGCCATCATGCCATCCGGCACCGTCTCCTTACATTCCTCGTCTCGCGCCCTGGTCAGATACCCGGTCAGGTACAGCAGGCTCCACAGATTATCCTCCGAAGAATGCAGATAATCGTAGGTCAGGTTTTCATCCACTCGCTGAACGATGCATCCGCCTGCCATCAGCGTTTCAAGTTTATGTGTGATCGTGCTGCCTGCATAATCAATAAAGGAACGGATGATGGCATTGTCACTGGTGTTCCTCCAATAGCTGATTGGCTTTGCCTTCGGATTGTGCTGCAGCTCCAGCACGTAATTCATGACATCCCACGGGCAATATACATCAAAATCTCCGAAATGATAGCCGTCATACCATTTCCGGATACTGTCGGCCTGTTCCGTCAGCCCGGTGTCGCTCAGCAGCTGGTCGACCTCGCTCTGCACAAAGCCGAAATACTCGTTCAGCCGGGAGTTCGTAATGGTATCCGATACAAAATTGTTGGTTCCCGTGAAGATGCTCTCCTTTGCAATCTTCAGGCAGCCCGTAACAACTGCAAAGCAAAGTGCCTGATTGTCCTTCAGAGCCTGCATCAGGCCCTTCATGACATCCAGCATTTCTGCGTAGTAACCGTTACTGTTCGCCTTTGCCACCGGGACATCATATTCATCAATCAGAAGAATCACAGGTTTTCCATAATGCTGCTGCATCATCCTCGTGAGCAGCATCAGACTCCCCTTGGTATCTTTCGGGGAAGCATTCCCCCATACCAGCTGCCTTGCAATATCCTTGTCGCTGTTATTGATCTTGTCGCTGTCCAGCAGATACAGATGCTTTTTATACAGTTCCGAGATGACCCAAGTGAGCATATCGTACGCACCGGCAAAATTCAGCCCATCCACCTGCCGGAACGAGACAAAAACCGTCGGATACTGATTCATCCATTTCTCACACAGCTCCGGATGCTCTGCAATTTCCAGCCCATCAAACAGTTCCCGGCTGTCCCTGCGGATGTCGAAGAAGCTCTCCAGCATACTCATACCCAGAGTCTTGCCAAACCGCCTGGGACGAGTGATCAGGGTTACTTCGGCTTTCTCATCCAGAATTTGAGAAATCAAGCCAGATTTATCAATATAGTAAAAATCACCATTTCGAATTTTCTCAAAATCTGAAATGCCAACCGGAATATTTAACGCTTTCACCTCTGCCATTCCTTTCATCTGATCCTGCACAGACTGCTTCTTACTGCAATGATAACATGAATTCACAGAACCGCAGATAGCAAGGTCAATTGAATTGTTTACTTGTAGATATCATCCAGTGTTATCAGCTGAACTTCACCACGCTCCTGTGCCTGAAGAAGTCCATCTGTAAATCCGCCTTTAGAAAAGATATAGTAATGGTAGTTGTTGCCTTTTCCGAAAACCGATGCATAATCCCTGATCAACTCCAGCTCATCCACACCAATTTTCTCGTTTCGATATTTACACGAGCCTATGATATAGTCCCTACCCTCAACAGGTGTTCCGACGATATCAATCTGTATCTGCTTTTTCTTCTTTGGGTCTGTACCCCACCACTGGCCGATTTCACTCAGCTCAATGGGAAGGGAACCTGAATAATAAAGCAGATAATCCTGACACATCTTCTCAAAAATCAGACCCATATAATCAGGAAAATACTGTTCCACCGCATGTGGATAGGTCTTTGTAATTCTACCAGAGTCAATTGCACTCATATTGACCGGCACAAATCGATACCAGAATCGGAAGAAGTTATCAGCCAACAGATAGATGGTTTTCTTGCCCGTTTTTTCAGTAATCGGAGTTTCTTTCTTAACAATACCAAGGTCAATCAGTGTTTTTAGATACTTCGATATGACCGAATTCTCCTCACCGACTTTCATCTTGATATCATTCATTCGAGAAGCGCCTTCTGCAATCGCTTTGATGATTGCATTATAAATGGCCGGCTCCCGGAGTTCCTGTTTCAGCAGATTTCCCGGCTCCTCATACAGATAGCTGGAACGGTCAAAGAAATTATCCAGCAGAGCCTCATCCACACTATTTCTCACATCCAGCTTGTTGATATAGTGAGGAACGCCTCCCGTGATTCCGTAAATCAGGGAATTGTCCTCTGCGGACAGATTTGGATGAAACACAGCAGTTTCTTTATAATCGAGGGGTTCAATCTTAAACTGCCCGGTTCTCCTACCGTAGAGCGGGCTTTCCTTACCGAGTACCTGGCTCTCCATAAAACTCATAGACGAACCACAAAGAATCAGGTACATCTTTGACTCTGTCCACTTGTGATCGATGATATGCTGCAGCATTGCTGAAATAGCAGGCTTCGCTTTCGCAAGGTAAGGATACTCGTCAATAACAAAGACGATTCGTTTCTCCTTTGAAAGCGCAGTCAACTCATCCAGAGCATCATCGTAAGTCCTGAATTCAGGTGCAGACTCCATATCTGGTCGCTCATAACTCATGATCGACTTCGAAAGGGCCTCCAGATTTTCCTTTCCCGTTGTATTCAAAGCAGAGAAGAAAATAGTCGGCTTATCCTTACAGAACTCGTTGATCAGTGCTGTCTTGCCAACACGCCGTCTGCCGTAGATAACAATGCACTCAAACTTATCACCCGAATACCGTTTATTCAGTTTCCGCAGCTCGTCCTCGCGGCAATAGAACTGACCCATCTGCTCGCCTCCAATAATTGTACTCATAAGTTAGTAACTCGTAAGTTACTTTCTTACAAGTATAATAAATCAGATAGTTTCGAAAGCCAAGCAAAAAAAGTCGAACCTTTAGAACCGTTCGAAGTCAGCCTGCGAAGCCAGCTCGCGATACAGATAAAACATTTGAATGAAGGTTACAGGATCGTGCAGCCCTTCCGATAAGACTGCGTCGGCTGCTCCGATACGGCACGAGCGGAGAGGGACTTTCGGCGAAATTAATTCGCCGTTTACTCCGCCGAGAGCATGCCGCGTGACACTTATATTCAGTCATTTTTATTTACGCCAGCACATAAAGTTCTTTTACTTCCTG
>CALEFO010000043.1 GCA_937877165.1 uncultured Lachnospiraceae bacterium
AAGGGGACGGTCATTGCGGCCAGCTATTGGGGCAAGTTCAAGACTACGTTCCAGATGATCATGGTCATTCTGATGATCGCGAACATTCCGGCTCTGCATCTTCTGACCGATGTGATTATGTGGATCGCGACAATTCTGACGATCGTTTCTCTTGTGGATTATGTAAAGAAGAACAAGGACGTTCTGAAAGATGCAGACTGAAGAGAAGAATATCATTCCGGAGACCACAGAACCCCTGGAGGCTTCGCTCGTCCGTCTCCTGATGCAGAAAAATATGACGCTCTCCACAGCGGAATCCTGTACCGGCGGAATGCTGGCACAGAAGATTACGTCTGTGCCGGGCGTCTCTTCTGTCTATGCAGGGGGATTTGTTACCTACGCGACGGAAGAGAAGCACAAGATGCTGGGAGTTCCGCGCAAGATTCTCCGCGAGAACGGGGCCATTGCGAAGAAGACGGCGAAGCAGATGGCACTCGGCGCGGCCAGACAGACGGGAACGGATGTTGCAGTCTCGGTGACGGGAAACGCTGGTCCTGATGCGGCAGAGGGAAAGCCGGTGGGACTGGTTTACATTGGTGTCTGCATTGACGGAAAGGCTGTAGGGCGGAAGTTCCTGTTTACAGGGAGCCGGAATGAAATCCGGGAAAAGGCATGCGCGGAGGCAATGCGGCTTATTCTGGAGAAAATCGGCGGAGCAATGCAGTAAGACGGCTCAATTTCGATGATCCCATCGGAGAAAGCCCATTCGGGCATTTCTCCTTGAGGTGCCGCAAAAACGTGGCACAGAAAGGTAAGCTATGAAGAAGTTAATGGCACAGATCGCCAAGTTCGGCGTCGTGGGGGTGATCTGCTTTTTTATTGATTTTGGTGTATACACGGTTCTCAACATTGTGTTCCGTGCAGTTTCTTTTGACCAGCACTGCTCCTGGTACTACCTGATTTCACAGTTTTTCAGCTTCATCATTTCTATGGTGGTGAACTATATTCTGAGCTTCAAGTATGTATTCAAGCGCCGTGACGACATGTCGAAGAAGCGGGAATTCATGATTTTCTTCGTTCTCAGCGTCATCGGCCTGATCATCAACGAGATCGTGCTGTACATCGGCATGGATTTTGTGTATGAGAAATGGGGCTGGCTCCACAATGCGATGGGAACGGGCCTTGCGGAGACGCTGTTCAAGTGCTTCGCAACCGGCGTCGTGATGGTTTACAACTTTATCAGCAGAAAGATCTGTCTGGAGGATCATTCGGAAAATGGCTGACATTCTGTACTATGTAATTCCCTGCTACAACGAGGAAGAGGTGCTGCCGGAGACGTCAAAGCGCCTGAAGGTGAAAATGACGAAGCTGATGGAGGAAGGGAAGATCAGTGAAAAGAGCCGTGTCTGCTTCGTCAACGACGGATCGAAGGATGCGACCTGGTCCATCATTACAAAGCTTCATGAGGAGGATCCGCTGTTCTCCGGAATCAACCTCTCGCGGAACCGCGGTCATCAGAACGCACTTCTTGCGGGACTCATGACGGTGCGGCAGTATGCGGACATGGTTATTTCCATGGATGCGGACCTGCAGGACGACATTGAAGCCTGCGATGCCATGATCGACAAGTATTACGAGGGATGCGACGTCGTGTACGGAGTCCGGAGCGCGCGTAAGACCGACACGTGGTTCAAGCGGACAACGGCGGAGAGCTTTTACAAGGTCATGGACAAATTCGGCGCGAAGGTGGTCTATAATCACGCGGACTACCGGCTGATGAGCCGGCGGGCACTGGACGGACTGGCTCAGTTCGGAGAGGTCAATCTGTT
>CALEFO010000044.1 GCA_937877165.1 uncultured Lachnospiraceae bacterium
GATCCGGATGCGGATGACAGGGATCTGGTGGAAGTGGTCGGTGTGCGGTTCCGGACGGCGGGCAAGGCGTATTACTTTGCGATCGGAAATCTTCCGGTGAAGCGCGGGACCCATGTGATTGTGGAGACGGCCCGCGGGCTGGAATACGGAACCAGTGTCTGTGACCCGATGAAGATCCATCAGAAACAGTTCAAGGCGCCTCTGAAGAAGATCATCCGCGTGGCTACGCCTTCGGACGATAACAGAATGCGGGAGAACCGGGAGAAGGAACGGGAAGCGTACCGGGTATGCTTTGAGAAGATCCGACGCCACAATCTGGATATGAAGCTGATTGATGCGGAATACACCTTCGACAACAGCAAGATTCTGTTCTATTTTACCTCGGATGGAAGAGTGGATTTCCGGGATCTGGTCAAGGATCTGGCAAGCGTATTCCGTACGAGAATCGAGCTGCGGCAGATCGGTGTGCGGGACGAGACAAAGATTCTCGGAGGATACGGAATCTGCGGGCGGCCGCTTTGCTGCCATACGTATCTTTCGGATTTTATTCCGGTTTCCATTAAGATGGCGAAGGAACAGAATCTGTCCTTGAATCCGACCAAGATTTCCGGAGCCTGCGGGCGCCTGATGTGCTGCCTGAAGAATGAAGAAGAAACCTATGAGGCACTGAATCGGAATCTGCCGAGGCTCGGTGACGAGGTGCAGACCGCGGACGGTCTGACCGGGGAGGTCGCGGGAGTCAATATCCTGAAGCAGACGGTCCGGATCCTTGTAGAAGTGGATGATGAGAAGGAGCTGCACGAGTGCGGAGCGGATGAGATCACCATTCTCCGCCGCAGGAAGCGCGGGCAGGCCAAACCCAAGATCAACCGGAGCGAGTTGAAAAACGGCGGAGGAGCCGGAAAAGGAAGAAAGGAACAGCGGCCCGCAAGAGCTCAGGACGAGCGGGAGGCGGGGACGCCGCAGGAGTCCGGAGCGGAGAAGAGAAAGCCAAGAGACAGCCGTTTGCCGCAGGCAGAGCACGGAGGTGAGAGCCCGGTACCGGAACGCCGGGAGGAGAATCCGAATGCGGGACGGGAGCGCCGCGGACGCAGGAATTCCACGCCGGGCCAGGGAAGAGAGCGGCAGGGAGCAGAACAGAATTTCCAGGACCGTGGAACACCCAATGGAATCAATACAGGCGGGAACCGGAGGCGCCACAGGAACAGAAGAAGAAATGGCGGCAATGACAGAAGAAGAGAAGAAAAACCTTCTGAAACCGAATGAACGGATTGATGATCTCCAGAGAAGCCACCTGGAGATCATTCAGAATCCACAGCGCTTTTCCTTCGGCATGGATGCAGTGCTTCTTTCGGGCTTTGCAAAGGCTGGGAAAGAAGACCGGGTTCTGGATCTTGGAACCGGGACAGGCATCATTCCGATTCTGATGAGTGCGAAGACGCAGGCGGAGCATTTTACCGCACTGGAAATTCAGCCGGAGAGCGCCGATATGGCAAGGCGGAGCGTCCGTCTGAACGGTTTGGAGAAGCGGATCGAAATTGTAACGGGAGATATCAGAGAAGCAGGCGCTTTATTTGCGGCTGCTTCTTTTGACGTGGTTACATCCAATCCTCCGTATATGACAAGCAGCCACGGTCTGGTGAACCCAAAGGATGCGAAGGCAATCGCGCGACATGAAATCTGCTGCAGCCTGGAGGAACTTGTCTTGGCGGCTGAGAAAATGGTCCGGCCGGGCGGACATTTTTACATGGTGCACCGTCCGTTTCGTCTGGCGGAGATCATGACGGTGCTTGGCAGGCATCATCTGGAACCGAAAAGAATGCGGCTGGTATATCCCTACATTGACCGGGAACCCAATATGGTGCTGCTGGACTGCGTGCGGGGCGCGAATGCGCGGATCACGGTGGAGAAGCCACTGATTGTCTATCGGGAACCGGGAAAATACACGGATGAGATCTATGAGATCTACGGATACTGATATTGGAAATTCCGGCGCAAGGCCATGTGGGATCCTGCGGAAGGCGGTGACGGCACTCCGGAGGGAAGGCAGCTGACAGGAGGGAGATTTTATGGAAGAAAACGGGAAGAGTGCCGCACAGGGAACCCTGTATCTGTGTGCGACGCCGATCGGAAATCTGGAGGACATTACGCTCCGGGTGCTGCAGACGTTGAAGAATGTGGATCTGATTGCAGCAGAGGACACGCGCAACACGTTAAGGCTTCTGAATCATTTTGACATTCACAAGCCGATGACAAGTTATCATGAGCACAATAAGTATGAAAAAGCGGATGAACTGATCGGACACCTTCTTCGCGGGGAGAACATTGCGGTGATGACCGATGCGGGGACGCCAGCAATTTCGGATCCCGGGGAGGTTCTTGCGGCAAAGTGCATGGAGCAGGGAATCCGCGTGACCTCACTTCCCGGGGCCTGCGCTCTGATCACAGGCCTTACGATGTCCGGCATGTCGGCAAGAAGATTCTGCTTTGAGGGATTTCTTCCGACGGATAAGAAGGAACGGAGACATGTCCTGGAGCGGCTCTCGGAGGAAGAGCGGACAACCATTCTTTATGAGGCTCCGCACCACCTGCGGACGACCCTGAGAGAACTGCAGGAAGCGCTCGGCGACCGGAAGATTGTCCTTTGCCGGGAACTGACGAAGAAGTTCGAGGAGGCGAAGGCATTTACGCTGCAGGAAGCCGGGGAATACTATGAGACAAATGACCCAAGAGGCGAGTATGTCCTGGTTCTTGCGGGGGCGGATCCCAAGGAGAAGAAAAGAAGGGAAGAGGCTGTCTGGGGGACGATGAGCATCGAGGAACATATGGCCTATTACGAGTCACAGGGAACGGACCGCAAGGAGGCCATGAAGCTTGTTGCGAGGGACCGCGGAGTTCCGAAAAGGGAAATTTACCGGGCCCTGATAAAAGCATAAAAAACAAATGAAATTTGCAGGATTCCCGTTGTTCCTCAAATTCTTTTGTGGTATAACCGTAACAGTGTTAATTTATTAACAGCATGAATTCTTAATGGAGGTTCAAGATACTATGGCAAAAGTCGATTTAAGCAAGTATGGCATTACCGGAACACCTGAGATCGTCTATAACCCTTCTTACGAGCAGCTGTTCGAGGAAGAGACCAAGCCCGGACTGGAAGGCTTCGAGGTTGGCAGGGAGACTGAACTTGGCGCAGTTGACGTCTTCACTGGTGTATACACTGGCCGTTCTCCTAAGGATAAGTTCATCGTAATGGATGAGAACTCCAAGGACACCGTATGGTGGACCACCGATGAGTACAAGAATGACAACCATCCCGCTTCTGAGGAAGCATGGGCAGCAGTAAAGGAAATTGCCAAGAAGGAGCTCTCCAATAAGAAGCTTTATGTGGTAGACGGCTTCTGCGGAGCCAACAAGGATACCCGCATGGCAGTTCGTTTCATCATGGAAGTTGCATGGCAGGCACACTTTGTCCGCAACATGTTCATCAAGCCCACTGCAGAAGAGGAAGAGAACTTCGAGCCTGATTTCGTTGTTTACAACGCATCCAAGGCAAAGGTAACCAACTACAAGGAGCTGGGCCTCAACTCTGAGACCGCTGTTGTCTTCAACATCACCTCCAAGGAGCAGGTTATTGTGAACACCTGGTACGGCGGAGAGATGAAGAAGGGCATGTTCTCCATGATGAACTACTATCTGCCGCTGAAGGGCATTGCTTCCATGCACTGCTCTGCAAACACAGACCTGAACGGTGAGCACACCGCAATCTTCTTCGGCCTGTCCGGAACCGGCAAGACTACCCTTTCCACGGATCCTAAGCGTCTGCTGATCGGCGATGACGAGCACGGCTGGGACGACAATGGCGTCTTCAACCTTGAGGGCGGCTGCTATGCAAAGGTTATCAACCTGGATAAGGAAGCTGAGCCTGATATCTACGGCGCAATCAGAAGAGATGCTCTTCTTGAGAACGTTACGGTTGATGAGAACGGCAAGATCGACTTCGCGGACAAGAGTGTAACCGAGAACACCCGTGTATCCTATCCGATCGACCATATTGAGAAGATCGTTAAGCCGATCTCTCACGGCCCGGCTGCTGACAACGTTATCTTCCTGTCTGCAGATGCATTCGGCGTACTTCCTCCGGTATCGATCCTGACACCTGAGCAGACGAAGTACTACTTCCTGTCCGGCTTCACTGCAAAGCTTGCAGGAACCGAGCGTGGAATTACCGAGCCCACTCCTACTTTCTCCGCATGCTTCGGCCAGGCCTTCCTGGAGCTGCATCCGACTAAGTACGCAGAAGAGCTGGTTAAGAAGATGGAGAAGAGCGGAGCAAAGGCTTACCTTGTAAACACTGGCTGGAACGGAACCGGCAAGCGTATCTCCATTAAGGATACCCGCGGAATCATCGATGCAATCCTGTCCGGTGATGTTCTGAAGGCTCCCACCAAGAAGATCCCTTACTTCGATTTCGAAGTACCGACCGAGCTTCCGGGAGTAGATACCGGTATTCTGGATCCCCGCGACACCTACAAGGATGCTTCCGAGTGGGATGCAAAGGCTCAGGATCTTGCAAAGAGATTCATCAAGAACTTTGCAAAGTATGAAGGCAACGAGGCTGGCAAGGCTCTGGTTGCAGCAGGCCCGAAGCTCTGATTCCGCAGGAAGAAGAGAAGGCAGGCAGCACTTCATAGGCTGTTATGATTATTTGAAGGCACAGACCCGCAAGGGCCTGTGCCTTTTTGCGTGACCGGCATGCTATAATAAGCAGTATGGCTACTTATGCAATCAGCGACATACACGGCGCATACGATGAATTTCAGAGACTTCTCGACAAAATCCGGTTTCAGTACGACGGGGCGGATTCCCTGTATCTTCTCGGAGATTACGGAGACTGGGGAGAGAAATCCATGGAGACCATTCTGGCGGTGAAGCAGATGGAGGAAGAATATGATTTCGTCCACTGTCTGATGGGAAACCATGAGCTGATGTTCCTTGCGGCGATGGAATACGGCATTACTGAGGACGCAGTCAGCGAGTCGGGACGCAACTGGCTGGAGGCAAACCGGGGGCAGGTGACGTGGGATGCGTTTACGGAACTTCCTGCGAACGAACAGGAAAGTCTTCACCAGTGGCTGAAAAAGCTTCCCTTTTCCTGCGACATTTTGGTGGACGGAAGACTTTTTATGGCGGCGCATGCCTATCCTTTCTTTGAGGATATGGAGTATACGGCGGCGCAGCGGCAGCGCTGCAGGATGGATGCGGTCTGGAGACGGCTTCTTCTGCGGGAAAATCCCTTCGCGGCATACCGCGGGGAGAAGAACTACAGTATGCTGGTCTGCGGACATACCATCACAGATTACTATTACGAGGAGTTAAACCGGGAGTCGGGGAAAAATCTTCTCGGTGGTCTTTCCATAACCCACAACCGGATCTACCGCGCAGAAAAGTTTGTGGACATCGACTGCGGAGGCAAGTGCCTTGGATGGTCGGAGGAGGAAAATGCGGTTTCACATGCGGCGGACCGCGCGCAGCTGGCAGCGTACTGCCTGGAGACGGATGAGGAATTCTACGTCAGCCGGCCGAGAGGACCGGTGGAGGAAATGCTGCTGGGAGAGAGAGTGCCTGGGTGGGAACCGCCGGAGGTGGAGATGCCGAAGCGGGAACCGCCCGGAATGGAGGCCCCGGAGCTTCCGTTCCCGGAGCCCGGAAACGGCAGGATGAGAAGACTTACGGACTGGGCGGAAAAGCGGATTGCAGACCGGTTCGGAGAGGAATTCTGACATGAACGGACAGATATGGGAACTTCTTGCGGCCGGAGCGGCTCTTGCTGCAGGACTTGCATGGTTTCTTCATTGGGTCAACCGAAGAAGCAGACCGCCGGAAGCGGAAATGGATGTCATGGAGGGCCATGACTTTGAATATTTCTGTGCGGATCTTTTGCGGGAAGCCGGATTTGAGGAAGTGGAGGTCACGAGAGGAAGCGGAGATTACGGTGCGGACATCCTCTGTGAGAGAGACGGCGTGACTTATGCGGTGCAGTGCAAATGCTATGAAAGCGTTGTGGGTGTGCATGCGGTGCAGGAGGTTTATGCGGGAAAGGATTTCTATGGAAGAATGGTGGCGGCGGTGATGACCAACCGGTCCTTTACAGATCCCGCGAGAACCTGCGCGCGGCGGCTGAACGTCCTTCTCTGGGACCGGGCCCACGTAGAGAAAATGATGGAAGAAGCGGGACGGCAACAGGGGAAACGTTGATGTATGCGGCTTGCATTTATGATAAAATAAATTTGTTGGTTCACTGCCGGTTTTTAAAGCGAAAGATCCGTTTGCGGATTTGAGCTTCAGGCAAAAGACCCGGACAGGAAAGAGAAAAGAAAATTTTGTCCGAATTTACAGCATAAGAGAAGGGGATGGGAACAATGGATCAGGAACAGATCAGAAAGGAAATCGAGGACGGCAAGGCTGTTGTCGGAATCGAATTCGGATCAACCCGCATCAAGGCAGAACTGATCGGAACGGATAATACGCCGGTTGCAGAGGGAGCCTGGGAGTGGGAGAACCGTCTGGAGAACGGAGTTTGGACATACTCTCTGGATGATATCTGGAAGGGACTGCAGGGCTGCTATGCGGATCTTCTGGAAGATGTGAAGAAGAAATATGGCACGGTGATTCACCGGCTGTCTGCCATCGGCATCAGTGCGATGATGCACGGGTATCTTGCGTTCAACGACAAGGACGAGCTCCTGGTTCCTTTCCGTACATGGCGCAATACCATTACCGCGGAAGCGGCGGAGAAGCTGACGGAGCTCTTCCATTACAATATTCCGCAGAGATGGAGCATCGCTCATCTGTATCAGGCGGTCCTGAACGGGGAAGAGCACGTGAAGGACATTCATTTCGTGGCAACACTCGCGGCCTATGTGCACTGGCAGCTGACCGGACAGAAGGTCATCGGTGTGGGCGACGGCTCCGGAATGTTCCCCATCAGCATGAAAACCGGCGACTATGACGCGGAGATGGTGGAGAAGTTCAATACGCTGATCAAAGACAAGGGATATTCCTGGAAACTTCCGGATGTATTCCCGAAGAACCTCCGGGCGGGGGAGAATGCGGGAACATTGACGGAAAAGGGTGCAAAGCTTCTGGATGTCTCGGGGAATCTGGAGGCGGGGATTCCACTCTGCCCTCCGGAGGGCGATGCGGGAACCGGCATGGTGGCAACCAATTCCGTCGCCAGAAGAACCGGAAACGTGTCTGCCGGAACCTCGTGCTTTGGAATGATCGTTCTGGAGCAGGATCTGAAGAACGTTTATCCGGAAATCGACCTTGTCACAACTCCCTCTGGAGATCTGGTGGCAATGGCGCATTGCAATAACTGCACCTCGGACCTCAACGCGTGGGTTGGAATTTTTGATGAATTTTGCGAGGCCATGGGCGTGAAGACGGACAAAAACCGCCTGTTCTCCGTATTGTACAACAAGGCCTTGGAGGGCGATAAGGACTGCGGCGGACTTCTGGACTACAATTATTTCTCCGGAGAGCCGATCACGAAGATGGACGAGGGACGTCCTCTTTTTGCCCGCACACCGAATTCCAGCTTCACACTGGCGAACTTCATGCGCGTGCATCTGTACGCTTCCTTGTCCGTCCTGAAGGCGGGCATGGATCTTCTTCTCAAGAAGGAGGGCGTGAAGGTAGACAATATGATGGGACACGGCGGTCTGTTTAAGACAAAGGGAGTTGGTCAGAGCATTCTGGCGGCGGCCCTGAATACGCCGGTGACCTGCATGACGACGGCAGGAGAAGGCGGTGCCTGGGGCATTGCCCTTCTGGCTGCCTACAGCGTCCGGAGTGAGGGAAAGCCTCTGGATCAGTGGCTGAATGAGAAGGTCTTTGCAGACGCAAAGGGAGAGACCATTCGTCCGGATCCTGCGGATGTGAAGGGCTTTGACGAGTATCTGGAGCGTTATGAGAAGGGCTTGCCGATCGAGGCGGCTGCTGTCCGGAACCTGTAATCGGAAAACGGCAGGAGCCGGGGAGAAAGGAACGAAATTTATGCTGGAAGAATTGAAAAAGAAAGTATATGAAGCCAATATGCTGCTTCCGAAGTACGGCCTTGTAACCTTTACCTGGGGAAACGTTTCGGGAGTCAGCCGCAAGGACGGCGTTTTTGTCATCAAGCCGAGCGGAGTCCCGTATGAGGACCTGCGTCCGGAGGATATGGTTGTCGTGGACTTTGACGGCAACAAGGTGGAGGGAGAAATGAATCCTTCCTCCGATACGCCGACGCATGCCTATCTGTACAAGCACTGGGAGAGCATAGGAGGTGTGGTGCACACCCACTCCTCCTATGCGACGAGCTGGGCACAGGCGGGACGCAGCATTCCATGCTACGGAACAACACATGCGGATTATTACTATGGGGAGGTTCCGTGTCTTCGTACGCTCAGCAAGGAAGAGATCGACGAGGCCTATGAGAAGAACACCGGCGTTTTGATTGTGGATGAGTTTGCACGCATGGACAAGGATTACAACGCAGTTCCTGCCTGCCTCTGCAAGAATCACGGACCGTTTGCGTGGGGCAAGGATCCGGTGGATGCAGTCCACAGCGCAGTTGTTCTGGAAGAGGTTGCCAAGATGGCATACCGAACCGAAATCATCAATCCAAAGGTTGCTCCGGCACCTCAGGTGCTTCAGGATAAGCATTACTACCGTAAGCACGGCGCAAACGCCTACTATGGCCAGGGAAAATAAAGCAGTGATACCGGAGAATCGGCAGAGTTTTGCCTCAGTGAGGTTATAAAGGAGGAAATCAAGTTGAAGAATCTTGAACTGAAGAAGATGGCCAACGAAGTCCGCAAGGGAATCGTGACGGCTGTTCATTCTGCAAAAGCAGGGCATCCCGGCGGATCTCTTTCCGCAGCGGATCTTTTCACTTACCTGTATTTTGAGGAAATGAACGTAGGACCTGATCTGATCGGAAATCCGGACCGTGACCGGTTTGTACTGTCCAAGGGACATACCTGCCCCGGACTGTATGCAGCGATGGCGTTGAAGGGATAT
>CALEFO010000045.1 GCA_937877165.1 uncultured Lachnospiraceae bacterium
GCCGGAAAGGAATCTCGACATGTCTCAAACAATAGATCTTACCTGCCCCAAATGCGGAGCTCCTCTGGAAGTGCATCAGGAGCTCTCCGAGCTCTCCTGCCCCTACTGCGGCTATAAAAAGGCCCTGGTGGAAAGTGATGCCGTTAAAATCGAGCGTCTTCGGACCGATGCCTACAAGGAAGTTGCGCTTCACCGCCAGAACACGATGAAAAAAGCGAAGACCGCTTTTGCCCGTTCGCTCCGCAATACCCCCAAACGGATTGCTCTGATCATTCTGATTGTCTTCGCCGTGATTCTGATCATACCTGCCATTTCAGAGCTGGCCTACTCTGTCCGTTATTCCAACTACCGCAAGGAACGGGCAGAAAAAACCTTCACCTGGCCAAAGAGCGGGCTGTCTTCCCTGATTCCCAAGCCGCAGTCTTCCAACGGAGAGCTCTATCTGGACGGCGGCGAGACGCTTTCCGTCTATGTTGCGAACACGCCGGAGGATCAGTTTAATCAGTACATTGAGGACTGCAGGGAGGCAGGTTTCTCCATTGGCATCAATCAGTACAGCAGCTATTACGAAGCCTATGATGAACCCGGGAATTATCTCGACATTTCCTATGACGAAGACAACAACGAAATGCATATCCGTCTGGAAAAGGCAATCGAGACCGCCGAAATCGAATGGCCGGACAACCCTCTTGCCCAGCTTCTTCCCATTCCGGAATCTCTGGACGGCAACATCTCTCAGGATTCCAACGAAGGCTGCGTGATCTATCTCTCCGGCATGACGAAATCCGATTTTACGCGCTACGCAAGAAAATGTGTGCAGGCCGGATTCTCGGAATCCTACCTGCAGGATACTACCTTCTACGGAAGCGACGCAGAAGGCAATACCCTTTCGATGGATTATCTGCCGTCCAGGCTTCTGAAAATTCGAATTTCAGCGCCCTACCGCTGATCATACTGCTCTGCCCGGAGTCTCTTTCCAACGATCAGAGCAGTACCTGCAAAATCAGCCAAACGCATTGGAATCCCCATCCGCATACAGGACGCTCCGGATGACGTTTGCCGCGCAGTGCTGAAGATCCGCCTTTGTGCAGGAAAATCCGTCTTCCCTCTCCTCTTCACGGACTGCCCGGATGATTGCATCCTCCACCGTCTCATCGCCCGGCATCTGCAGATCATTACCTGCATGAACCGCCCCGGAAGGGGTACCCCACTTGTACTTGCCGGTTGCACTCTGAGAGAGGGCGCCAGCTCCGCCCGTGGAATACCAGTCGGTCATGATCAGTCCCCGGAAGCCCCACTCGTCTCTTGCCGCCTTCTGAAGAAGGTCATAGCTGTCCGCCGTATGCACACCATTGATCAGATTGTAGCTCGTCATGATGGTCTCCGGATGCGCACGGCGGATGCAGATTTCAAAGCCGCGAAGGTAAATTTCCCGGAGTGCTCTCTCGCTCACGTGCACATTGGTCTGATAACGATTGTCCTCCTGATTGTTCGCCGCAAAGTGCTTGATAGAAACTCCTTTTCCCTTATGGCTCTGAACTCCGTTTGTAATCGCCGCAGCCGTAAGTCCCGTCACCAGAGGATCCTCCGAATAATATTCAAAGTTCCGTCCGCACAGAGGATTTCTGTGGACATTCATGGCAGGAGCCAGCCAGATGTCCACACCAAACTTCTCCATCTCTGCACCGACCATGTCCGCCGCTTCCTGCACGAGGTCCGTGTTCCATGACTGTGCCAGGGCCCATCCGATCGGAATTGCTGTCGTGTACTGATAATGATCGACCACATCCTCCGGGTTGTCATACTCCGGGAAGGGTGCTACCGAATCGCCGAACTTCCCGCCGCCCGGCAGAACCGTTCCATCATGTCTTGCTTTAAAATGCGGCTGCAGCCGAAGCCCCGCAGGGCCATCGGCCATCGAAACCGGCCGGATTCCTCTGCTCTCCAGGCAGACTGCCGAGGTATCTCCCGCTGCACCGGGAACGCTGAAGGACGCATTGCCGATGACAGAGCCTTCCCCCTTTCGCGCATGCCGCCCTGTTGCAAAGCTCGCAAGCTCCTCCACGGAAAGCTGCGAAACGAGCTCTTCCACGGATGCTCTTTTTGCCTTTACATCCTCCAGCGTAATCCGTCCGGTCTTGTCTGTCGTGTACTCTTTTCTGTTCTCCTTTGTATACGAAACCTCTTTCTGCGGAACATCAGCGGCTGCAAGACGGATAACAGGTACCTGCGCGCTTGTTCCGCTCTCGCAAAGGCCGCGCATTTCCTCAAATTCGTTGTCCTTCGGGCAAATGTTCACGCACTGCTCCACAATCACCGTATCCGTCAGGGAAAGGATCGCCGCCGGCACCGTCTGGTCCGACGAATCTCCGATGCGAAGCTCATAGTCTGCCTTCTCCATCATCCAGGCAGCGTTCTTTTCACTGTAGGATGCGAAAAGCTGCAAAGGCATGGAAACGCATACCTCCTGCTGTTCTCCAGGTGCAAGAAGTCTGGTCTTGGTATAGCCCTTCAGCTCAAGTGCCGGATGATCCAGTTCGGTATGTCCATGAACAGAAGCATAAACCTGTATGGTCTCTTTTCCCGCTGTGCTGCCCGTATTCTTCACAGAAGAAAGCAGTCTGACCTGACCATCCTCCACGCTGCAGGAACCCGGCTCCACAGAAAAGCTTGTATAAGAACGTCCGTATCCAAACGGATACAGAGGCTTTTTCCCAAAGGTTTCAAAATAGCGGTAGCCGACATAAATGCCTTCCGCATAATTATCATCATCCGTGTCACCATTGTTGTGAGAAAAATCCGCCGCAGACGGATAATCCGCATAGTTTGCCGCCCATGTGTCAGCCAGCTTGCCGGACGGGTTCACCTTTCCTGTCAGAACATCGGCAAGCGCAAGGCCTCCAATATTGCCAAGCTGCGACATCAGCACAACGGCATCAATTCCGGCAATTTTCTTCACGCCCGAAAGATCCATAACTCCGCCGACATTCAGCACCAGAATAAAGTTAGGATAAAAGTCTGCAAGCTTCCGGATGGATTTCTCCTCTTCCTCCCAGAGAAGGTAATCGCCCTCCTTGGCATAGCGGTCTGCTCCCTCACCGGAATTTCGGGAGAGAACATAGATTGCGGTGTCCGTACCGGATTTCTTCAAATCCTCTTCGGTGACCGGCTCCGGCGACGGCTCCCGAAACGGCATGCCGAATTCCAGAAGAAACTCCGCCTGCCCGGTCTGCTGCGCCATCCGATGCAGAAGCTCCCGGTGTTCTTTTTTGGCCTTTTCGACTCTTTCATCATGACGGGACAGCCAGCCCTTCGTGGTGATCTCAATTCCTGCCTCCTGCAGGCCATCCTCCACATTGATGACAAAGCGGGAGTTGACATCACCGGAGCCCGTCCCTCCCTTTACTGTTTTCCTTGCGCCTGCACCAAACAGCGCGATCCTTCCTCTCTCCCTGGAAAGCGGCAGCACGCCGTCATTCTCCAGAAGGACCACACATTCACCAGCAAGCCTTCTTGCAAGCTCCATGTGCTCCTTCTCGTCCTGCATCATTTCTTCCTGTGTCGGTGCCCAGATTTTTCCCATAGCTTATACCTCGCTGAGGCAAAATCCGCGAATGCGGTTTTGCCGAATGTGGCAGCCGGTGCATCAGCACCGATGCTGCTGTTAGAAAGTGACATATCAATGTCACTTTCTAACTTTCCCCTTCGTGAAATCCCTTTTGATCAGAAAGCCCCTGCAAAGGTGCCTTCAAAGCCGTTTTCCACGGCTCAACTGTCACCCTTGCAGGGATTGCTCATGTTCGTTTATAAAACTATCATAGCGAAAACAATCGTTTTCGAATACCCACAATTCTGCTGTTTTCTGTCTCTTTTTTGCGAAAACACTATCTGCTTTCCAAAACAGCAACTGCCTCTTCGCATCCGTCTGCCTCAAAATGGATCAGGATCTTGCCGGCGTCCTTCGTACTGCGAATGGCTGCCATAACCTCTCCGTCATAGGTCTCCCAGCAGGAATCCTCATATCTTTGCACCGGCTGCGGATCCGCACTCCCATACCCCTGCAGGGTAGCAGGCCCTTCGATCCGAACAGAGACCTTCTTCTTCGCAAAAAGGTTCTCATTTCCCTCCGAATCCGTCAACCGCACAGTCACAAAGGAAAGATCTTCGCCATCTGCATGAATCTGACTGCGGTCTGCCGAAGCGTTCAGAAGAATCTCCTGTCCTGCTGTCCGCAAGGTATAGCGCCCCGTCTCCCGGCCATTCCGGTAGCCAACTGCGACCAGCTCGCCCGGTACATAGGTTACCTTCCAGGTTGCCGTAAATCCATAATCTCTCCCGCAGGGCTTTCTCCCAAGTGATGTTCCGTTCAGAAGAAGCTCCGTCTCCTCATCCGGAGAATAAATATCTACCTCGGTCTCCTTCCCTTCAAATCCCGGCCAGGTCCAGGAAGAAACATTGTCCTTGAACATCCATGCCGTCTGCGATTTCTGAAGGCCGTACCGGTTCATGCGGATAACACCAATATACGGCTCCTTGCGAAGCCCGAATACGATCTCGCGAAGGTAACTGATGGGTCTTCGATATCCCAGAATATTGATATCACCAATATAAGCAAGGCGGTCCGGATAATTGGAAGAAAAGTTTTTCTTTCCATCATAGTAGAAGATTCCGCATCCGGCTTCTCCCAGATAGTCATAGCCGGTCCAAGTGTAATCTCCAAGCACGTGATCGTTCTCCTCCACAATCCGCCACAGACGGACAATGTCGGCCGGATAGGTCTCCGTTCCCAAAACCGGTTTATTCGGATGAAGCTCCTTTTCCATCTCATGCCGACCGGTCAAATAATTGTATCCTGCAATGTCCGAAGCCTGTGCGGCCTCCTCCAGGACCTCGCTCATCAGGGGGTGCGTACAAAAAGCATCCTCATTGGTCAGCTGCATCATCATATTTGCCGCACCGATTCCGCTCTCGGCATCGTCTGTTCCATCTTCGGCAGCGGACGGATCGATGCCCTTTTCGGCAAGCAGATCGGTCACAATCCCCTGAATCTTTCCGCTGACCGCGGATGCAATCAGACCATTAACCGCTGTTGTCGTATATCTTGTGGAATCCAGCTCATGAAGCTTGTTGCAGATCATCCGATTCAGATGCCCACCGGTTGCCCTGCCAAGATCCAGAATTTCATTTCCGGAGGAATAAAGGATGACACAAGGATGATTGTAGTCTTTTTTGACCATCTTTTCGGTCTCTTCCTCCCAACAGCGATCGAAAAAGTTCGAAAAATCGTTGCGGTTTTTTCCCTCATTCCACATATCCGAGAGCTCATCCATCACAAGAAGGCCGTATTCATCGCACGCTTCCAGCATTTCCGGACTCATCGGATGATGTGCACTCCGGATGGCATTAAAGCCGGCCTCTTTGATCTCTCTGGCCCGCTTCTTCTCGGCAGCTGCAAAGGTTGCCGCTCCCAGAATTCCGTTGTCATGATGAATGCAGGTTCCTCTTTGCTTGACTGCTGCTCCATTGATACGAAGGCCTCGCGCCCCATCCAACGCAAGGACGCGAAGTCCCGTCTGTATTCTCTCTTCATCGGCGATCTCGTCCCCTTCGGTCAGTTCCAGCTGCACCTCATAGAGGTTCGGATGCTCACAGTCCCAAAGCTTTGCATTCGGGATGAAAATATTCTGTCGAAGAGTCTCCCGGCCTTCCGGGAAGATAGTAAAGACTACCGTATCTTCTGCCGCCTGTCTGCGGCTTTCTTTCTCAATCCAGACCGTTCGAAGCTTCATCTGATGGCGGCTCCTTGTGAGGTTCGCCACCCTGGTTTCTACCTCTGCCACTGCACAGGACTCTGCGGTCTCTTTGGTTGTGATACGGACTCCGTCTTTTTCGATATGGACCGGACCTCCCAGGACAAGATTGACATTCCGGTAGATTCCGCTTCCCGAATACCAACGGCTGTTTGGCTCCGGATTATTGGCCACTACCTTAATTTCATTCTCCTCTCCATACCGGATCACCGAATCCAGTACGGCATCGAACCCACCGTATCCGTACAGATTGGAAACAACAAAGTCACCGTTTAAATAAACGCGGGCCATCGCATAGACGCCTTCAAATTCAACAATAACGGCTTCCTTTTCCCATTCTGCCGGAGCAAAGAACTTCTTGGTATAAACGTATTCCCCGCCCGGATAAAAGCCGGTCTGCGCGCCGCTTACCGCATCCGGGCGCGGTTTTTCATGAATCATGGCATCGTGCGGGAGCGTGACTCTCTGCTTCTTGCTGCTGCCAGGCATAAATGCCTCAAGAAGACTGGTTCCTCCAGACGAAACCTCCCAGCCATCATTCCAACAAATTTTCTTCATCGCAACCCCCTTTGCAATGGCTTGTTACCAAAGCCTCTGTTCTGCCGCCCTGGCATCCGCAAACGGTCCAGGCATCACCTGCACACCACGGTGATTTCCCGCATAATCGCTGTCAAACAGAATGTCTTCCCCATCCGGTGTCTCAAACCGCTCTTCTGGTTCAAAAGCCTCTCCCAGCGTATCACTGGAAATCATCGCCGTGCGGTAATCTCCGATGACGTCATACAGATTCGTACGAATGGAAACATGCTCCCCATCCTCAATGACTTCGACCTTAACCGGATGCTCTTCATCCACCAGATGGTTCTCTTCCTTCTTCCAGGCCTTTGCTCCGTTCAGATAGACATTCCCGTCTGCCCAGATCGGAAGCTTTCCGAAGTGCGGCCCCATCAGCTTCATCATGTCAAATTCCTTGGCTGCTTTTCCTTCCAGCTCGGCAAACGGCGCATACCACTCTGCATACGTCGGATACTCATCAAAGACAGCGGTTCCGACCTCCTGATTATCCGCCATCAGCATCCCCATATCTTCCTTCGCTTCGCTTTGTTCCACCGGGCAGCTTTGAACGAAGATATTGTTATAGAAGCGGTCGTCTCCATGCAGAATGGTCATAAACCCGGCCACCTCCGTGCGGTGTGGAATGTGATATGGCGTATAGCGTGGCTGATTCTTACCATCTACTGAAAAGTCCGTTCCGGAGCCGACCGAGGTCAGCGCTCCCAGCATCAGGTTGTGCACACAGGCAACGCCCTCCGTTGCCATCCTAAGCGACACCTTGGAAAGCATCACGTTGTTGTCAATCAAGGTCGGCCCGTGTCCGACTTCAATGAAGACATCCTGGCTCATCATAGCACCCGCAGGACTCTTTCCTGTACCTTCCGGTGCATGATTCTGGTAAAACAGATTCTGTGAAATTCTGGTTCCCTGTGCCTCCCAGTCGCACCACACGCCCATGGTACAGTCATGGAACTTATTGCGGCGGATGATGACATCAATTGCGGCATGCAGCTTGATTCCTGCGATCTCTGCACCGGCAAGCTCCTGCATGTTGTTGATATCATGAATGTCATTGTCCTCGATCAGGGAGAATACACAGCCCTGACGCCCTACAATACCGTCCTGCTCACAGTGGTGAATATGGCAACGGCGTACAATGTGGTGTCCGATGTTCTCCTTCAGCCAGCCATGATACTGCCCGCGGCAGACAGCATCGCGCTCCATCTGAGTCGGACTCTTGACATGACGATAGGTAAAATAATGATCATTGTCCGGATCCTTATATTTACCAAGTGAAATACCGGCACACCGGCTTCCGTAGATCTCGCAGTCTTCAATAATCCAGCCCTTCGACCAGTGCGGTCCGATCATTCCGTCCTGGAAGGCAGCCGGCGGAGCCCAGGTTGTTGCCGCCTTGTCAATGGTAAAGCCGCTCACCGTAATGAAATTAATGCCGTTCTCCCTCGGCAGAAAGCACTCCCTGCGGACCGTCACCTCTACATTTTCCTCATTCGGATTCTTCCCCTGAAAATTGGCATACAGAACGGTCTCATCTTTTCCTTCATCCTGCTCTGTGTACCATTTATAGATGGAATACTCCGGCTCCCAGGACGGCGCGTAGATCTCTCCCTTGATACACTCGTCCAGAGTAGTCGCCTCATACAGCATCCGGTCATTCAAAAAAACCTGACCGGTATGCTTGTTGACCGGTCCAAAATACCAGTCACCCTGCACAAAGGTGGTATACGGATTGTAGCCTTCGAAAACCCCATTTGGAATCCTGCAGACCCATACATTTTCCTTATAGGGTTCCCAATTTTTGATTTCCTCTGCTCCGGTAATTTCTGCTGCCAGTGGCTCCGTGCTCTTATACGTAATTCTTTGATCCTCGGTTCCTGCATGTGAGGGGGCAACGTACTCGCGGTATACACCAGGCGCAACGAAAACAGTGTCGCCGGGCATTGCTGCTTTTGCCGCCTCGCTGATAGAACGGAACGGCGTTTCCTTTGTGCCATTTCCGTTTCTCGCAGCTTTGATGTCTACATATATGTTCATATTTTTACCCTTTCTTTCACAAAATCTGTGTTCCAAACTGGTCGACCCATTTTTATACCCCGCATTCGGCAAAACCCGCGAAGGCGGTTTTGCCGAATGCGGCAGCCGGTGCGCCAGCACCGATGCTGCAGTTTGAAATTGACATATCGATGTCACTTTCAAACTTTCAACTGGTTGACACACGACATTTTTTCACGTGAATGATTGCCAGCAGGCATACCCATATCAGGAATTCATTGACCTGCATCCAGATTTTCTACACAGCCAGAATGCTTACGGTCTGTTCCCTCATGCCCTCTCCACGGAATGTCACCGTAATGGTTCCCTTTTCCTTGGCCCGAACCGCCGCACGGAGCCTTCCCTCATAGGTTCTGGCAACACTGCCGTCAAAGTTTTCTTCTGATTCCGGATCTGCACTTCCGAATCCCATAATGTATCCTGCGCCTTCTGCGCAGACAGAAATGCTCCGCACCTCACCTGGATTTCGTATTCCTTTCTGGTCGACAAGCTCCAGCTCCACATAGCAGATATCGCTTCCATCTGCTGGAATCTTGCTCCGATCTGCAAAAATTTTCATTTCCACATGCTCATCTGCCGTCCTGAGAAGATCGCGTCCTGTTTCTTCTCCATTCCGGTATGCAACC
>CALEFO010000046.1 GCA_937877165.1 uncultured Lachnospiraceae bacterium
TTTTCACATTTGCTGTTCGTTTTTGCAAATCCTTATGTTACAATACCAACTAGCGCAGTAACGTGGGTCGGTTTATGCCTGCAAGGGGATGGGGCGGCCTGCGTTTCAACGACATAAATCACATGGAGGTTCAAAGTATGAGCAGTTCTTCAAAAGCGAGTGAGAGAATCAATGCCTTACTCGATGATAACAGCTTTGTTGAAGTCGGTGCTCTCGTAACTGCGAGATCCACCAATTTCAATGTAAAGCCCGAGCAGACTCCGTCTGACGGCGTTATCACCGGCTACGGCACCATTGATGGCAGCCTCGTATTCGTCTACAGCCAGGATTCCACTGTGCTGGGCGGATCCATCGGTGAGATGCATGCAAAGAAGATCACCGGACTGTATGATCTTGCACTCAAGACAGGCGCTCCGATCATCGGACTTTTGGATTCCGCGGGACTTCGTCTGCAGGAAGGTACGGATGCATTGAATGCATTCGCGTCTATCTATGCGAAGGAAGCGGAGGCATCCGGCGTGATCCCGCAGATCGCAGCAGTATTCGGCAATTGCGGCGGCGGACTTGCTGTAGCGGCAGGCATGGCGGATTTTGCATTCATGGCAGATGACGCGAAGCTTTTCGTCAACAGCCCGAACGCACTGGCAGGCAATTCCGAGGATAAGAAGGACACGGCTGCGGCAGCGTTCAAGGCTGAGGCAGGTGCAGTGGATGCACACGGCACGGAGGAAGAGGTTCTTGCCAAGATCCGCGCACTGGTATCCATCCTTCCTTCCAACAACGAGGATGAGGCAGCCGGAGAGTGTGAGGACGATCTCAACCGTGCCAGCGCAAACGTAGCGGCAGGCATTGCGGATCCGGCAGTTGCAGCTGCAGATCTGAGTGACGGCAATCTTTTTGTTGAGACCAAGGCAGACTATGCGAAGGAAATGGCAACCGGCTTTATTAAGCTTAACGGCGAGACCGTCGGCGTTGTGGCAAACCGCACCGCTTCCTACGATGAGAAGGGCGAGAAGGCCGAGGAGTTCAAGCCGGTTCTGACCGTTGCAGGGACTGCAAAGGCTGCGGATTTCGTCAACTTCTGTGATGCATTTGAAATTCCGGTTGTTACCCTGACCAATGTCAGCGGCTTCTGCACCTGCGAGTGCGCAGAGAAGAAAATTGCAAAGAACGCTGCCAAGCTTGCAGCTGCTTTTGCCGGTGCAACGGTTCCGAAGGTGAACGTTGTGGTCGGCGATGCATTCGGCAGTGCATACACCGTTATGAATTCCAAGGCTCTTGGCGCAGACATCACCATGGCTCTTCCGGATGCACGGATCGGCATGATGGATGGAAATCTTGCAGCACAGATCATTGCAGCAGGCAAGGATTCCGCTGAGGTTACGAAGACGGCTCAGGAGTATAATGAGCTTCAGAACAGCATTGACAGCGCAGCTGCTCACGGCTATGTGGACCAGATCGTTGAGCCTGCTGATCTGCGCAAGTATCTGATCGGCGCACTGGAAATGCTCTATACCAAGAGAGAGGATCTTCCTGCCAAGAAGCATTTAACCGTTTAATTGAGAGGAGACACGCATACGATGAAGAAATTAGTTTCCATTTTCGCAGTCATCACCTGTGTCTTTGCTCTTACCGCCTGTGGATCGGCCAAGGCCAATACGCTGAGCGGCACACCGCTTACGGATGCGTCTTCCGATTCCGTCATCGCTTACGGCGAACAGCTCGTAAACAGCATGGATTCCATTGTCCGCCAGGGCAGTGTGGATCAGTATAGCGACGATGCAGTATTCGGACCGGCACTGGATTCTTACGAGAATTCCATGGAGGACATTGGAGAGATCCAGGGATTCGACAACGAGCAGGTGGTACTGGATTCTGACGGCAACTACCTGATCAACATCGGTGTTGACGGCACAAGCCATGATGCAGATGTCGTGATTACGGTTGCCAAGGATACCGGAGCTCCCTCGAATGTAGCGACCAATGTCCGCTATACGCTCGGAGAGCTGATGGAGCAGGCAGGTCTGAATACAATTCTGGGCATGGGAACCACATTTGTCATTCTGATTCTTCTGAGTCTGATTATTTCGTGCTTTGCACTGATCGGAAAGGCTCAGGACAACAAGAAAAAGAAGGCTGCTGCAATCGAGGCGGCACAGGCTCCGGCTCCCGCACCTGCGGCCACGCCGGCTGTCACGGAAGAAGTTACAGATGACAACGAACTGATTGCTGTTATCGCAGCTGCTGTTGCAGCAAGCGAGGGACAGACAACAACGGACGGATTTGTAGTACGTTCCATCCGCAAGGCACGCAGAAAATTCTAATCGGAGGTAATTAGAGATGAAAAACTATACCATTACTGTCAATGGCACAGCTTATGATGTAACCGTAGAAGAGACCGGCGCTACTGCATCTGCTGCTCCCGCAGCACCGAAGGCGGCAGCTCCCAAGGCTGCAGCACCCGCAGCTGCTCCGGCACCGAAGGCTGCTTCCGCAGGCGCAGGCGCTGTAAAGATTGAGGCAGGCGCAGCAGGAAAGGTCTTCAAGATTGAGAAGCAGGTTGGCGCAGCAGTCAAGAAGGGCGATGCTGTTGTAATCGTTGAGGCAATGAAGATGGAAATCCCGATGGTTGCTCCTCAGGACGGAACGGTTGCATCCATTGACTGTGCAGTCGGCGATGCTGTTGAGGCAGGCGCTGTACTGGCTACTCTGAACTAAGTTATTGCGGAAGCACATTTCAAACGAGCTTGAAGCTACACAATAGCTTACGTTAGGAGGTCTTAATCAGTTATGGAATATATTGCAAGAACATTAACAAACTTAATCCATCAGACCGCCTTCATGAATCTGAGCTGGGGCAATATCCTCATGATCGCTGTTGCGTGCGTATTCCTGTATCTCGCAATCGCTCATGATTTCGAGCCTCTGCTTCTTGTACCGATTGCTTTCGGTATGCTGCTGGTAAATATCTATCCGGATATCATTGCCGCTCCTACCGAGACAGCGAACGGCGGACTTCTGTATTATTTCTACATTCTGGATGAATGGGCAATCCTTCCGTCCCTGATCTTCATGGGTGTCGGCGCGATGACGGACTTCGGTCCTCTGATCGCGAATCCGAAGAGCTTCCTTCTGGGAGCTGCTGCACAGTTTGGTATCTTCGCAGCTTATTTCGGAGCCATTGCCCTTGGCTTCAACGGAAAGGCAGCCGCTGCCATCTCCATCATCGGCGGTGCAGACGGCCCGACCTCCATTTTCCTCTGCTCCAAGCTGGGACAGACGGAACTGATGGGACCCATCGCGGTAGCGGCATATTCTTATATGTCTCTGGTTCCGATCATTCAGCCTCCGATCATGCGTCTGCTTACCACCAAGAAGGATCGTCAGATCCGCATGGAACAGCTGCGTCCGGTTTCCAAGCTGGAGAAGATTCTCTTCCCGGTTGTGGTTACCATCGTGGTCTGCATGCTTCTTCCGACGACCGCTCCTCTGATCGGTATGCTGATGCTGGGCAACCTCTTCCGCG